>JAPOTJ010000030.1 GCA_026709225.1 Gammaproteobacteria bacterium
CTCCGTTGCAGCCCTTGGCAATATGCCCGATATTCCCTGCGGACTGCGCCTTGCCGTCGGCGATTGTGCTCACTCTGAATCACACTTATTTATGGGACAGGACACTAGGGCATAGTGTGAACACGCCCCAGGAGCCTGCGCCGCCCGGTAAGGGCGATCATCCATTGAATGCAGTCAACAGCGTCAATTGACTGTCGTGCGGCGCCTCGTCTCCTGAGGGTGAGACCTGCACGTAACTCCCGTCGCTTTTGAGTTCCCACGCGCGCACATTGTCCGCGAGATAGTTCTCGAACGCTTCTTCGATAATGCGTTCGCGTAAGCGCCGGCTGCGCACCGGAAAACAGACCTCGATGCGATCGAAGAAATTGCGTGGCATCCAGTCGGCGCTTGTCAGGTACACATCGGGCTTGCCGTCGTTTTCAAAGTAGAGCACGCGCGTGTGTTCGAGAAAGCGCCCGACAATCGAGCGCACGCGAATATTCTCCGAGACGCCTTCGATGCCGGGACGCAGCGAGCACAGCCCGCGCACGACCAAGTCAATCTCAACGCCTGCGCACGAGGCGCGGTAGAGTTCGGCGATGACGCGCGGCTCAATGAGCGAGTTCATCTTCGCCATGATGCGCGCGCTCTTGCCGGCTTCGGCGTGTTTGATCTCGCGCGCAATGAGCGACTGAACGCCGTCAAAGAGGGTGAACGGCGCTTCGAGCAGCGCGTGCAGCTCGCCTGGCTTGCCCATGGCAGTGAGTTGGTGGAAGACTTCTTGGACATCGCGTCCGATCTCGTCGCGGCAGGTCAGCAAGCCGTAGTCGGTGTAGATGCGCGCCTTGACCGCATGGTAGTTGCCTGTGCCGAGGTGCGCATAGCGCACGAGCTTGCCCTCTTCCCTGCGAATCACAAGGCTCATCTTGGCGTGCGTCTTGTAGCCGACGATGCCATAGACCACTTGCGCGCCCGCCTCCTGCAAACGGTTGGCGAGCTCGATGTTGTCGGCCTCGTCAAAGCGCGCGCGCAGCTCGATGACAACGAGCACCTCCTTGCCGGCGCGCGCGGCATTGACGAGGGCTTCGGCGATCGTTGAGTCGGCGCCTGTTCGATAGAGCGTCTGGCGAATAGCGAGCACATTGGGGTCGGTAGCGGCGCTCCGCAGGAAGTCCACAACCGGCGCAAACGACTCGAACGGGTGGTGCAGCAGCACATCGCCCGCGCGAATGGCGGCAAAGATGTCCTGCTTGCCGCGCAGCACCTTGGGAACTTGCGGCACGAAGCCTGGGTAGCGCAGTTCAGGACGATTGACGAGCGACGGGATCGAGGTCAGGCGATTGAGGTTGACGGGGCCGTTGCAGCGGTAGACATCTCGCAGCGCGAGACAAAAGCGCGCTGACAGGAACGCCTCGAGCTCTGGAGGGCAGTCGTCGGCGATTTCGAGCCGTACTGCGTCGCCGTAGTTGCGCGTGGAAAGCTCTCCTTCCATCGCTCGCAGGAGGTCATCGACTTCTTCGGAATCAACGAACAGGTCGCTATTGCGGGTGACGCGAAACTGGTAGCAGCCAGTGACTTTCACGCCGCGAAAGAGCGCTTGCACGTTATGGTGGATGACTGAGGAGAGGAATACGAATTCGTGCGCGCCACCGGGCACCGAGACCACGCGCGGCAAGGCTCTGGGCGCCTGCACCACCGCCTTGCCGGACTCCCGTCCGAAGGCGTCCTTGCCTTTCAAGGTGACAATGAACGCAAGGCTTTTGTTCAACAGGTTGGGAAAGGGGTGCGCCGGGTCGAGACCGACAGGCGTCAGTATGGGCGCGAGCTCGTTCTCAAAATAGTCTTCAATCCACGCCTGCTGCTCGCTCGTCCACTGATCGCGCTGTACGAAGCGAATGTCGTGCGCTTCAAGCTCGGGCTTGAGCACGCTATTGAGAATCTCGTAATGATCTTCCACGATTTCATGCGCGAGCGCACTCACGGCGTCGAGCTGCTCGGCTGGCGTTCTGCCGTCGGCGCCGGGTCGCCCGTCTTGCAATTCTCGCTGCTTGAGCCCGGCGACTCTGATTTCAAAGAATTCGTCGAGAATCTCGGCGGCGATGCACAGGAACTGCAAACGCTCAAGCATCGGCACTTCGGGATCTTTGCACAACGAGTACACGCGGCGATTGAACTCAAGAAACGCAAGTTCGCGATTGATATAGAGATGCGGGCTTGACAGGTTGGGCGCGTCCATCTGAGATGCTGGCGATTGGCAGACTTTCCAAGGCGCGGAGTTTACCATTTGCTTTTTGCTTCGATTCTTGAGAGTGACTATGGCAAGCGGTTCACGCGATGCGCTCTACGCCGAACCAATCCATGAGGTACCGCGTTTCGAGTTCAACGAGGCGGTGAGCGATGTCTTTGACGATATGATTCGGCGCAGCGTTCCGGGCTACGATGCCGTCATGCGCACGACCGGCGTGCTCGTTGCCGAAGTCGTGCGCGACGGGGACACGGTCTACGATCTTGGATGCTCGCTCGGCGAAGCAGCGCATTCCATGCTCGCGGCCTGCAGTGACAAGACGGTGAATCTCGTGCTTGTTGATTCATCGCAGCCTATGATCGAGCGCGCTCGCGAACGCTTCTCAGCGTCCCCTAGTGTCACCTGCCTGTGCGCTGACATCCGGCAGCTTCACTACGATGAGGCTGCGGCCTTTGTGTTGAACTACACACTGCAGTTTATCGAGCCGCAGGCGCGCACCGCGCTGCTTGGTCGCTTGTGTGAGCGTCTCTTGCCGGGCGGTATCCTCGTGCTATCCGAAAAGGTCCGTCTCGATGCGCCAGAGCATGACGCGCGCGCCTCTCGCAGGCACCACGGATTCAAGCGACTGATGGGCTACAGCGACCGAGAAATCGAGCAGAAGCGCGATGCGCTCGAAGATGTGCTGGTGCCCGATACGCTTTCAGGTGTGACCTCTCGTCTGCGGCAGGCGGGTTTCGAGCGTATCGAGATCTGGTTCACGTGTTTGAATTGGGTGTCGCTCATTGCCTACAAGGCAGATTGCGTACAAAGCTGAAGGGCATGCTTGAACCGCTTCTCAAGTGGCAGTTGAACGCACTGCCCGCTGCGCTACGCAGTTCGCAGGTCGCCGGTGCTGCGCTTGATCGAATTGCGACGCACGGCGATGCGCCGCGCTGGAGCAGTGCGCTGCAAGCGCTGCCGACGGCAAGCGTAGGAGGCGCTGACTTCGGCGACTGCGTGACCGTTGATCTTGACGACGGTGCAACAGTGAATGCCCGTCTACGTGATGCCTTGACGCGACTGACACCGTGGCGCAAAGGTCCGTTTCGCTTGGGTGCGGTAGAGATCGATGCCGAGTGGCGCTCGAACGTCAAGTGGAGCCGCCTCTCACCGATCCATGCCAAGTTCAAAGACGCGCGCATCCTTGATGTCGGCTGCGGCAACGGCTACTACGGATGGCGTATGCTCGAATGCGGCGCAGAGTCGGTTTTCGGCATCGACCACAATCCATTGTGCACGGCGCAGCATCTTGCCATGCAGCGCTATCTTCGCGATGAGGGCAATCTCGTACTGCCGGTCTCGCTTGACGAGCTTCCGAGTGCGTGGACCGGGTTTGACATCGTGTGTTCGCTCGGCGTGCTCAGCCATAGCCGCGCACCTCCGCAGCATCTCGCTGAACTGGCAAAAGCGGTGCGAAGAGGCGGGTTGCTGTTGCTCGAGTCGTTGGTGCTTGGCGGCGCATCCGGCGAGCTGCGTCCTGCGATGCGCTACGCGCGCATGAGAAACGTCTGGCGTCTGCCGGGCGTCGCAAGACTCCGTATTCTTATCGAGGCTGCTGGATTCACTCAAGTCGAGCTGCTTGATGTGTCGCGCACGCACGCAAGCGAGCAGCGGCGAACGGATTGGATGCCATTCGGCTCGCTTGCCGACAGCCTGAATCTAAGCGATAGTAGCCGCACAGTCGAAGGATATCCCGCGCCGCATCGCGCCATATTCACAGCCAAGCGATCATGAACCTCTTCCGATTCCGGCGTCACAGCAAGAAACTCATGAAGATCTACGAGTGTCTGCTTGCGGGCGATGTGCGCGGCCTGCATCCCATGCAGATCTCGCGCGAGACCGGCATTTCCTACCGAGAAGTGGCGAGACGGCTTGATGCGACACCCGAGCTGTTTGTACGCTTGGTGGTGGCGCGCGGCTCGCATCGCCGCTACGCTCTGCATACGCGCGCCCGCGCGATGCAGCGGCGCGACGTGCAGCAGCTGCTTGATCGCGGCGTTCTGCGCGAGAGCTTGATTCTGTACTTGGTGGGTGCGTTCATCCTGTTCGCGCTCATTTGGGTGGTGCTGTCCGCGATATCAATGTCTCAGCAAGAGTTCACAGGGTTTTGATCGTGTCAGCACACGCAGACAATGATCTCAGCGAACAACGTCGCGCCAAGCTGCGGGCGTGGCGGGCACGCGGCGACGCCTATCCGAACGACTTTCGTCGCACCGACTTCGCTGCCGACTTGCACGAGCGCTTGGCTGATAAAAACAAGGAAGCGCTCGCAGAAGACAATGTGGAAGCGGCGGTGGCTGGGCGCATCATGCTGCGGCGCATGATGGGCAAGGCGTGCTTTTTGACGATTGAAGATATGTCCGGGCGGATTCAAGTCTATGCGCGTCTCGACGGACTCGGCCAAGACGCCTACGCCGACATCGAAGGATTGATGGATTTGGGCGACATCGTCGGCGTGCGCGGGACAATGATGCGCACCATGCGCGGCGAGCTCACCGTCGAAGCGACATCCATCGAACTGTTGTCCAAGTGCCTGCATCCGCCGCCTGAAAAATTCCACGGCCTCGTCGATCAAGAGATGCGCTACCGCGCGCGCTATCTCGACCTGATGGTGAACGAGGCTTCGCGCCAAGTGTTCAGGCTGCGCAGCACAGTCGTCAGCGCTATCCGAGCGTTTTTTGAAGCCCACGACTTCTTCGAGGTGGAAACGCCGATGATGCAGCCAGTGGCATCGGGCGCGGCGGCGCGACCCTTCACCACGCACCACAATGCGCTCGACATGCCGCTTTACTTGCGTGTGGCGCCTGAGCTCTACCTGAAGCGCCTTGTGGTCGGCGGCTTCGAGCGCGTGTTCGAGATCAATCGCAACTTTCGCAACGAGGGCTTATCGACGCGCCACAACCCAGAGTTCACCATGCTTGAGTTCTACCAAGCCTACGCTTCGGTCGATGAAGTCATGGCGCTCACCACCGAGTTGATTCATGAGGTCGCGGCACGTACTGGCCGGCAGCGCGTCACGGTCGATGGCAAGGAAATCGATCTCAGCGCTGATTTTGATGTCATTGCCATGGAAGATGCGGTGTGCGAGTACACGGGACTTTCGTTGGACGACGTGTGGAACGTCGATGCGCTGCGTCGCGCGCTTGGCGACGATGCGCCGGACAAGCGCGCAAGCGCGGGCGAGCTCTTGTTTGCGCTTTTTGAGGCGCGCGTCGAGCCGCATCTTGTGATGCCGACCTATGTGACGGGCTATCCGTCAGAGGTCTCGCCCCTCTCTCGCGCGAACGATGATCGCCCGGAGATCGTTGATCGCTTCGAGCTCTTTGTCGGCGGACGCGAGATCGCCAACGGCTTCTCCGAACTCAACGACCCCGACGAGCAGCTTGCCCGGTTTCACGCCCAAGAAGCGCGCCGCGCAGCGGGCGATGCGGAAGCCATGCGCATTGATCATGATTACGTGCGTGCGCTTGAATACGGGTTGCCGCCGACTGGCGGGCAAGGGCTCGGCATTGATCGTCTCGTGATGCTGCTCTCAGGAGCTTCGACGATACGCGATGTGCTGTTGTTCCCGCTTCTGAAGCCGGAAGGCGGCGGACATGGCGACTGAGTCCGAGACCCAAGCGCGCGTGCGTCTCGATCCTTCGTGGCGCGAGCCTTTAATGAGTGCGTTTGAGCGCGAGTCCATGCAGGCGCTGCGCGCCTTCCTGCTTGCCGAAGCCAAGGCGGGCAAGCGCATCTACCCGCCCGCCGCGCAGATTTTTCGCGCCCTTGACCTGACGCCTTTGCCCGCTGTCAAGGTTGTCATCATCGGACAGGATCCGTATCACGGTCCGGGGCAAGCCGAAGGACTGTGCTTTTCAGTGCCACCGGGCGTTTCGAAGCCGCCGTCGCTCGTGAACATCCTCAGAGAGGTTGCCGACGATATGGGACAGACAGGCGAAGCCAAGCAGTTCGCTTCGGATGGAGGATCATTGGTGCCGTGGGCAGAGCAGGGTGTCCTGTTGCTCAACGCCGTGCTGACAGTGGAGCACAGGCGCGCCGCGAGCCATCGCGGACAAGGTTGGGAGGCATTCACTGATCGCGTCGTTGACGTCCTCGACCAAGACTGCGAACACCTTGTGTTCATGCTCTGGGGCGCCGACGCGCGCAAGAAGGGCGAGCGGGTTGATCGCGACCGGCACCTCGTGCTGTCTGCGCCGCATCCGTCACCGTTTTCAGCTGATCACGGATTCTTCGGGTGTCGGCATTTCTCGCGCGCCAATGCGTATCTTGTTGAGCAGGGTAAGATGCCCATCGACTGGTTTGCGGTGCGCTAGCGTCGAGACCGCAGCTCTCATTCTTGTTGCCATTATCCATGAACTTCGATCTCAGCGAAGAACAGACGCTTTTTGTCGAAACGGCGCGCGACTTCGCGCGTCAGGAATTCGCGCCGCACGCCGCTGAATGGGACCGCGACCATGTGTTTCCAAAGGATGTCATTCGCCGCTCGGGCGAACTGGGCTTTTGCTCGCTTTACACGGCTGACGCGCACGGCGGTCAAGGACTCAGCCGCCTGGATGCAAGCCTGATTCTTGAGGAGCTCGCCCAAGGCTGCACGTCCACCACGGCGTTTATCACCATCCACAACATGGCCTTGTGGATGCTCTCGACCTTTGGCACAGAGCATGCGCGCGACGAATGGGTGCCGCAGCTTGTCGGCGGAGAGAAGCTGGCATCCTATTGCCTCACCGAGCCCGGTTCAGGCTCGGATGCCGCGGCCATGAAGACGCGAGCTTGCGCGACTGGCGAAGGCTTCGCGCTCACCGGCGCCAAGGCGTTTATATCCGGTGCTGGCCACACCGATGCGCTCGTCGTCATGGCGCGTCAAGACGATGATCAGATCGGCTGCTTTCTAGTGCCGGGCGATGCCGAAGGCGTTAGCTATGGACGCCGCGAAGATAAGATGGGCTGGAATAGTCAGCCGACCTCGCAAATCAACTTTGATGCGGTGTCTATTCCTTCGCATTATCGGATCGGGGCGCCCGGCGAGGGCTTCAAAATCGCCATGCGCGGTCTCGACGGAGGACGCATCAACATCGCCACCTGCTCGATCGGCACGGCGCAGGCCGCGCTCGACCAGGCGGCGCGCTGGATGCGCGAACGCAAGCAGTTCGGCAAGCCGCTTGCGGACTTCCAAGCCCTGCAATTCAAGCTCGCCGACATGGCGACCGAGCTGGTGGCGGCGCGTCAGATGGTGCGCTACGCCGCCTTCAAGCTCGACCAAAGCGACGCCGAGGCCGGCCTCTATTCGGCCATGGCCAAGCGCTTCGCGACCGATGCTGGTTTTCGGGTGTGCGACGAAGCGCTGCAGTTGCACGGCGGCTACGGCTATATGAAGGAATTTCCGCTCGAACGACATGTGCGCGATCTGCGCGTGCATCGCATTCTCGAAGGCACCAACGAAATCATGCGACTTATCATTTCACGCAGGCTCCTCATGGAAGGCGCCACGGAGGTTATTCGATGACTCAATCCACCTCAAGCAAGCTTATTCTTGAAATTCAAGATGGCGTTGCGCTTGTCACCATCAATAACCCGCCAGCGAACACATGGGACGAGGAAAGCCTGCCCGCGCTCGAAGCCTTGGTGGATGCGCTCGACGCGGATGCGGGCGTGCGTGCGCTCGTTATCACCGGCCAAGGCGAGAAGTTCTTCTCCGCTGGCGCCGACTTGAATCTGTTTGCCGATGGTCGGAGCGAAACGGCGAGGCGCATGAGTGATGCGTTTGGCAGCGCATTCGAGCGTCTCGCTTCGTTTTCAGGCGTCTCGGTGGCTGCCATCAACGGCTGGGCGATGGGCGGCGGACTTGAATGCGCGCTTGCGTGTGACATTCGCGTCGTGGAGGCGCAAGCGCGCATGAGCTTGCCGGAAGCCGCCGTCGGACTGCTGCCCTGCGGCGGCGGTACGCAGCTTCTGCCGTGGCTCGTCGGGGAAGGCTGGGCGAAGCGGATTATTCTCTGCGGCGAACGGGTCAATGCCGAGACCGCGGAGCGGATTGGCCTGTGCGAAGAGATTGCCGAGACCGGGCAGAGTCTTGCGCGCGCGACTGAAATCGCGAGGAGCGCTGCCAATCAAAGTCCGGATGCCGTGGCCGCCTGCAAGGGGCTTGTTCACAAGGCGCGTCATAGTTCGGTGGATTTTTTGACTGAGCGCGATGCGTTCGTTGCGCTGTTTGACGGTGCTAATCAGCGCGAAGGCGTCAATGCTTTCTTGGAGAAGCGCTCGCCAGTCTGGACTTGACGCATGAGTCAGGAGATTGTTCTCTTTCAGGAGTTGCCGAGCGCAGGCGGCGGGCGCATCGGCCTCGCGACCCTCAATTCCGAGAAAACGCTCAACTCGCTATCGCTCGCAATGATCGAGCGCTTGAATCCGCAGCTGACCCGTTGGCAACGGGATGATGCGATTGAGGCGGTTGTGCTGCGTGGGGCTGGCACGCGTGCCTTCTGTGCCGGGGGCGATATTCAGGCGCTCTACGCATCCATGACCGAAGACCCGAAGGTTGCCCTTGCAGATAGGTTTTTTCTTGAGGAGTACAAGCTCGATTATCGATTGCATACCTTTCCCAAGCCCGTTGTGTGCCTCGGCACCGGCATCGTAATGGGCGGCGGTCTCGGGCTGTTTTCGGCGTCCAAGGTGCGCATTGTCGGGCCGCGTTCGCGCATCGCCATGCCGGAACTCACCATCGGACTCTTTCCCGATGCCGGCGCGAGTTGGGTACTCAAGCACCTGCCGTATCACTTGGCAGCGTTCCTTGCGATGACTGGCGCACAGGTCTCTGGTGCAGACGCGCTGTATATCGGCTTGGCGACACACGCGGTCAGGGACGTTGAAAGCTTGGCGTCGCGGCTCTCTTTGGTCGATTGGTCTGACCCTGACATGCCCGATGACCTCGACCAACCGAGCACGTTGCAGATGCATGATGCGCGTCTTCAAGAAGCGATCGGCGATGCACCCCTCGGTGCCGACGAGCTTACCGAGTGCATCGCGTCGCTTGCTGGCCAGGACGAATGGCTAGATCGTGCCATCGCCACCATGCAGCGCGGATGCCCTGCGACGCTCGCCATCATCGCCGAGCAGCTAGCACGTGTTCGCGATATGGATCTCGCGGCGAGCTTTCGCATGGAGCACAACATCGCGAGCCATTGCGCGCGCAATCCCGACTTTCGCGAAGGTGTCCGCGCTCTCATCATCGACAAGGACATGACACCGGATTGGCGCTACAAGACGCTTCGTGAGATGCCGAAAGAGTATGTCCTGTCGCACTTCGATACACCCTTCTCGCATCACCCCCTCAAGGATCTCGGTCATGGCTGACATCGGCTTTATTGGACTCGGCAACATGGGCGGCCCTATGGCCTCGAACTTGCTCGCCGCAGGGTATCGGGTCAAGGTCTTCGACCTCGTTCAAGAGCGACTCGACCTGCTCGCATCGAAGGGAGGCGATGCCGTCGAATCCCCGAGCGAAGCTGTGCGCGGTGCCGAGTTCTGCATCAGCATGCTGCCAGCGTCCGCGCATGTGCGCGGCCTGTACTTGGAGAGTGCGCGCGATGCGGCGCTCATCGATCAAATCGACCCAACGACACTTGTTATCGATTGCAGCACCATCGCTCCCTACGCCGCGCGAGAAGTTGCCGCGGCCGCGAGCGCACGCGGTATCGACATGCTCGACGCGCCAGTATCAGGCGGTACGGCAGGTGCCGAGGCAGGCACGCTGACGTTTATTGTTGGCGGCGATGCGGCGGCGCTCGAACGTGCGCGTCCGCTACTTGAAGCCATGGGCGCAAATATATTTCACGCAGGCGTATCAGGCGCCGGTCAGGTTGGCAAGATCTGCAACAACATGCTGCTTGCAATCCTGATGACGGGCACCGCCGAAGCCCTATCACTTGGCGTCGCCAACGGTCTCGACCCAGCGCGCCTGTCAAGCATCATGCGCGACTCATCAGGCGGCAACTGGGCGCTTGAAAAATACAACCCGTGGCCGGGCGTGATGGACGGCGTGCCAGCGTCGCGCGGCTACAGCGGCGGATTCCTGACCGACTTGATGATCAAAGACCTCGGCCTTGCCATGGAAGCCTCCGCCGCTACTGGCAAAGGCGTGCCGATGGGCAGCCTCGCGCTCAGCCTGTACCGAATGCACCGCGAGCAGCTCGACGCGGGCGGGCTTGATTTTTCGAGTATTCAGAGGCTGTATGGGTCGGGGAGTGGTGTTTCTGGCGGGTAGGTTTTTCGGATCGGAAATGCTGTTTGAAGATGTCGCTCTAAATGCGGAATTGACCGTGTAAACAATATTTAATATATTGTTTAAGCATACCTGATTACATTCTTCCGAATCGTGCCGCGGGTCATATCAGCCCCATTCTTCAGTGCTCACCCAGTGTTTCGTCGCGCTGAGTACGCAGCTTGGATTGGTCGAGAGCCAACCGACAATGTCGTGACGGCGATGCTTTCGCAGCATCTCAAAGCAGGTAATATTCAACGAATTAGCCGTCAAGTTTTCGCATCTGTCCCCCCCTTCGCAAAGGGGAGGTCGTGGATGGCAGACAAGTTTCTTGCAGCGTCGCGGCTTCGGCCGGATGGCGTGATTGGTTATCACTGTGCCCTTGAGATCCATGGCTACAACTACAGTGAATGGCATATGGCACAGGTGATTGCGCCCGGTCAACCGAAACTGCACGTGACGCCCAGGATCACCTGTCGATTTGTCGTCCCTCGCACGCCTTTTGACCCGTCCTCCAAGGAGGATGTGGTGTCAATCGACCGGCTCGGCTTGGAAGTAAAAGTTACAACGCTTGAGCGAACGATCGTGGATCTTTTTGATCGATATGATCTTGCAGGCGGCATCGATGAGCTCTTCAACTCGCTCAGCCTGATCAATCGTATTCATGAAGGTCGATTGGTCAATCAAGTGCGAGCACTTGCCAACGCATCGGCTGCGGGTGCCATTGGATTTTGGCTGGAGCAGGCTGAATTGAATGTGTCGCATGAGACGCTCGATGCACTACGCACACTGGCTCCGAAAACGCTGCGCTACGCGCTTGGCACCAGACGGGGGGAAGGACGGGCCGTGCGCGCTTGGAGGGTGATACTGCCTGAGCGTCTGGTCGAGCAGGGCTTTGAGGGCACTCAGACATGATTCCATCAGCGCAAGCAGTTCAGCGCATCGCTTCACACATCAAGCTTCGCCCAGGCGCAATTGAGAAGGCGCTCAGACTTCTCGATTTGCTCACAGAGATCAATGCCGACCCGACGCTCAAAGGTCGGCTCGCGCTCAAAGGCGGGACGGCGCTCAATATGTTTCATCTCGACATGCCACGTCTTTCTGTTGACATTGATCTCAACTATGTCGCTTCGCTCAACCGGTCTCAAATGCGGCGCGAGCGATCGCTTATCGATGATGCCATCAGTAAGCTACTTGTTTCGCGAGGCTATGCCATCCGGCGAGTGCCGCGGGCACACGCTGGCGGCAAATGGTCCGCGCGCTTCAGTTCTGCGCTTGGCGGCAACGGCACTTTGGAAGTCGATGTCAATTATATGAACCGAGAGCCGATTTTCGGCATGAGAAAAATGGACTCATGTAAGGTTGATGGCATGCAAGCGTTCGACATCCTAGTCATCGATGTCCATGAAATCATTGCAGGCAAGCTCGTCGCGCTCGTAGCCCGGAATACCGGACGCGACCTTTTTGATACCTGTTCCATTCTGGAGATGGGGAGCCTCGACTGGTCTTGGATAAGAATTGCCGTGCTCGCGCTCGGCGCGTCGGGGAGACCCGATTGGAGGCAAGTGTCGATTGGCGCAATAGAGCGTCCTGATGAATCACTCGACAAGCTTGCGTACTGTCTGAAGGCAGGGTATTTGGACGACAGCGGTGGGGTTGAGGCTTGGCTGACGAGATCGCTACTGACGATCCGGCGCCAACTAAGCAGTCTCTTCGATTTTTCGGCTGGGGAGAGATTGTTTCTCGATGCGCTACTTGATCATAGGGAGGTTGATGTGCGCGGGCTTGATATCAATGCGAATGTAAAAGAAAAACTCAAGGCCATGCCGATGCTCGCATGGAAAGCGCAGCATGTGCGAGATGCTCAGCGCTGATTCGCGGTTTTGGATTCGTTTTTAACGATGCCTCACATCGCGACGAAAATACAGAGACATCCAGTAAAACACGCCCGACATATGAACATAATTTGCATGAAAATGAAGCCGCTCTCCCTTCGCCTTCAGCAAGAAGGTGTCAAAGAGCAAGGAAAATGTTATCTGGTTAGGCGCCTACAAGCGTCACTGGCCTCTTTGCGATTCCCTTTCTGAGTCCCGCTGTGCAGACTTTATGTACTGACTTGGAAGGAAGCGGAGAGCCGCGAATAAGAGTAGAGCGGTTGCGACTTGCGCTGCTCCGATTTGGTCGCGATTTTGGTACCGGCTTCCGAGATTGCGCACATAGTGGCTTACGCAGCGCGTTCTTCAAGGCTAGCGGATTTCAGGTCGTGAATGACGGGAGCGGTGTCTAAGCGAAAGCTCACGGAGCGGGACTCGTTAGGCAGCTATGTGATCATACAAGCATTGCCCTTCGAATGGCTTGCCGACGGCCGATGAACGGCACGTAAATGGTCTATCCCCGCATGTGCGGGGAAGCCACCGGCACAGCGCCGGCGTCGGTGCGGTAGTAGGGTCTATCCCCGCATGTGCGGGGAAGCCGTAACGGCGCAAGGGTGACCTAGGTCGTAATAGGGTCTATCCCCGCATGTGCGGGGAAGCCGAGATCAACCAAGCGATTATGCTCGAATTTAAGGGTCTATCCCCGCATGTGCGGGGAAGCCCGCAGGCTCCCATGTCCCTGCCGACTCGGACCAGGTCTATCCCCGCATGTGCGGGGAAGCCTTATTCCTTGGGAACTTGGTCTATCTTCTCGCAGGTCTATCCCCGCATGTGCGGGGAAGCCCGTGAGCGTGTATGTTCGCTGTGAATTAACTACGGTCTATCCCCGCATGTGCGGGGAAGCCCGTAATACCCTCCGCACGGATTGAGCGCAATGAGGTCTATCCCCGCATGTGCGGGGAAGCCGCATACAGCACTTTGCCGCATTCATCCAAGACGGGTCTATCCCCGCATGTGCGGGGAAGCCACGGCGACAAAAGACCTGACCCAACGAGCCACAGGTCTATCCCCGCATGTGCGGGGAAGCCTCGGATGTGAGCCAACCGGCGGCGATCTGTTGGGGTCTATCCCCGCATGTGCGGGGAAGCCCGTGAGCGAATGGCAGTACATGAACATCTGCTAGGTCTATCCCCGCATGTGCGGGGAAGCCTACTGACGGCATTCATTCTCAGCGTCTCCGAGAGGTCTATCCCCGCATGTGCGGGGAAGCCATAGCGGTCTGTAAGCAATCGGAGCAAGTCAAGGGTCTATCCCCGCATGTGCGGGGAAGCCTCAACAACGTTACGCACGGCGGCAGTCACAGTGGGTCTATCCCCGCATGTGCGGGGAAGCCCAATTCGAAGCTTAGAGCCAGCTATACGCGCAGGGTCTATCCCCGCATGTGCGGGGAAGCCAGGACAAGATGGCTGGTGAACGTCCCCTGCCAGGGTCTATCCCCGCATGTGCGGGGAAGCCAGGCTTGCCTATTTTGTGCGGAATGGTGTAGACGGTCTATCCCCGCATGTGCGGGGAAGCCAGCTTGGTCTTGCGGCTGCTGGCCTCCCGCCCAGGTCTATCCCCGCATGTGCGGGGAAGCCTACGTCGATCGCCGTACCATGGTGCTTCGGTGCGGTCTATCCCCGCATGTGCGGGGAAGCCCGTAATACCCTCCGCACGGATTGAGCGCAATGAGGTCTATCCCCGCATGTGCGGGGAAGCCGCGGAGCCATTATCAACCTTGCGGGTATCTTGGGGTCTATCCCCGCATGTGCGGGGAAGCCCGAAGCCACGCAGTCGTGCCGATCTCTACCGCGGGTCTATCCCCGCATGTGCGGGGAAGCCCTGCAAAGGCTGTGGAGGACGCGCCGAAATAAGGGTCTATCCCCGCATGTGCGGGGAAGCCGGAGCATTTGCGAGCTGTCGCAAGGCTGTCTAGGGTCTATCCCCGCATGTGCGGGGAAGCCATGGCCAGCGTTGCCGAGGCAGGAAAGGTAATGGGTCTATCCCCGCATGTGCGGGGAAGCCGAGGAGCTCGCTTCGCTGATGAATCACCTGTCGGGTCTATCCCCGCATGTGCGGGGAAGCCGATCTCCACCTGGAGACGCGCCACCATATCTCGGGTCTATCCCCGCATGTGCGGGGAAGCCTTCTTGATCGCGGCCGCGATATCCTTCGTCTGCGGTCTATCCCCGCATGTGCGGGGAAGCCCGAACCAAGACGGCGCAGGAGTGAAGGTGCTTCGGTCTATCCCCGCATGTGCGGGGAAGCCCGAACTAATTTTGCGATCAGCCATTGTTATGAGGGTCTATCCCCGCATGTGCGGGGAAGCCGGGGTCTTTCTGAAGACCACGCTTGGGAAGTCGGGTCTATCCCCGCATGTGCGGGGAAGCCATCCACCGAGGGGCGGAAGTCTCAGAACCACGCGGTCTATCCCCGCATGTGCGGGGAAGCCTCAGGGGGATGACGGCGCAACCAGTCAAGGTAAGGTCTATCCCCGCATGTGCGGGGAAGCCCAATCGCGGGAATTTACCTCAGAATCTCAAGCGGGTCTATCCCCGCATGTGCGGGGAAGCCGGAATCCCAAAATGCGTAGAGCCATGCCCGTTGGGTCTATCCCCGCATGTGCGGGGAAGCCGACCTCGATGTCGGCCTTCAGCTGCCCGTGCTGGGTCTATCCCCGCATGTGCGGGGAAGCCCTCGTGCGTATGTTTTCGTACCTGTTGACATGGGGTCTATCCCCGCATGTGCGGGGAAGCCTCTGCGCATTAGGCGGTGGGGGGGTATCATCTGGGTCTATCCCCGCATGTGCGGGGAAGCCGCTCAGGTCTGCGCTGGCTGTCTATTGCTCTTGGGTCTATCCCCGCATGTGCGGGGAAGCCGAGCAGTGGATGCCTGAAGCCGACGGCATGACGGGTCTATCCCCGCATGTGCGGGGAAGCCGCGTCGATGAAAGCGTCCGCCGACGCGTCGTAGGGTCTATCCCCGCATGTGCGGGGAAGCCGCCTACGCGGACCAGAGCAGCGGCGAGCCGTCGGGTCTATCCCCGCATGTGCGGGGAAGCCACGCTTAGTGTTTACTCCGTACCAATTGCCTTGGGTCTATCCCCGCATGTGCGGGGAAGCCAGGTTTGTCATCTGGTTTCGAGTCCGAAGGTAGGGTCTATCCCCGCATGTGCGGGGAAGCCCACTGCGGCACTACGGCTTGCCATGCCGGATGGGGTCTATCCCCGCATGTGCGGGGAAGCCGAGACCCGCTCTCCAAAGGCGAACTTCAGCGCGGGTCTATCCCCGCATGTGCGGGGAAGCCCCTCAAGCGTGACGACGGCCTCGATCATCTGCGGGTCTATCCCCGCATGTGCGGGGAAGCCGTTGATGTGAAGCCGCCGCTGAAGCTCGCCGAGGGTCTATCCCCGCATGTGCGGGGAAGCCGTGGGCGTGGTTCGCGAGGTCGGGGGGTGTTCGGGTCTATCCCCGCATGTGCGGGGAAGCCTAGGTCGCCCCGCCCAGCTCGCGGGTCGACCCGGGTCTATCCCCGCATGTGCGGGGAAGCCTCTGCTATCGGCATGAACCGGTCGCGGAAAGTGGGTCTATCCCCGCATGTGCGGGGAAGCCGGCCGCCCGCTGTGGCGGCTTCAGTGCGGCTTGGGTCTATCCCCGCATGTGCGGGGAAGCCTCTAGGCAGTAAATGCATGATTATAATGGGTTTTTAAATAACGGTTGAGGCGCAGTGTCGTTAGAGCTTGCGAACTAGCAGTATCCCTTCCACATCGCAAATTTCCTTGGGGGGATCGCCAAGATACCTCAGGGCCAGTCCTCCTGCGCACGAACTATCCCTCCAAATCATTGCTATCGCGCCACGACCAAGCGCTTCATACCAATCCCGTACGACGTTCCAAACACGCTCCCTCACGCCTGCGGAAAGGTCCGGCGACACATATACACCCGGTGCAACCTCAAGCAGTACCGAAGCCAGAAACCCTCGATACCTAGCCTCGACATCGCGCGTTACGATCACAGTCATCGGCATCTTCATTTCTTGGCTTTAGAGGGATCTTCGAATAGCTTCTTAATCCGGGAAATCATGTCAGGAATGATGTTCTGACGAACAAGCTCTTGTCCGATAGCTTGTCGGGTAACTCGTTCAATATTTAGCGTAGGCGAGTTGCTCACTTGTTTTGCGCATTGGAATGCCGTGGGGATGGTCAGGCCAGTCCGATACAGATCTGAGATATCCAACACAAAGGACTGGCCCGGATCCTCGTGAATAAATCCCAATTGGGGCACTGTAGATGTTGCCGAAACCGCGATGGCGGCAGCCGCTTCAACTGCGGTGGAAGCATGGTTCAACGCTTGGTTCGCGAAGTCGCTACTTTCGGGCTTTGACCGATCATATTTCCTGCCCTTCCATTCGATTCCGATTTGACCTGCAATGATCTGATAGCTCTTTTTCATGCGCGATCCCTCGATACCGCGAAGCACAGAGATGTCCCGGTGCGGGAGTACTTGGCCGAAACGCCAAGCATACATGCGACGGGCGATATCAAGACGACTCTTGGTGTCTGCCCAGCAAGCAGCTTGTCGTCTTGCCAAAGAGGATTTGTCGGAGACTAGGGGTGGGGCGGTGTAGAGACGAACTCCATCTTGCCCCACAGCCGCCATAGCGGTGCCATTTGATGCCATAAGCCGGAGCGCGTCGTGGCTTACAGTTGAGCCAGGACCAAGCAGAATCATAGAAATATTTTGGAAGGGTACGGTGTAGTGGCCGGGAGCTAGCTCTCTGGTTTCGGCAATCTTGACTCTTCGCTCGAATATTAAGGTACCGTCCTGTACAGATAGATTGCCGCGAGATAACCAGAGAAGCCCCGACCTGTCCGCATGAGGGATTCGCGCGGATTCTAGTCCAAGACGCCCCTTAAGCATCGGTCAGGTGAACCTCGTAGCTAAAGGTAGTCATCTATTGAAGGGCCGAGTGCCCGGTGGGCGTAATAGGAGCATTCCATATCCGTAGGACTTATGACGTCCGACTCCATCCCTGAGGCATTGAGTAAATTTCATTGGATCCGAAACGATAAAGTTGCCGTTAAGCACCGCATCAGGCCCTTCAGATGCTCTGCCTCGGCCTCGTGCGATGCGGGTACGCGAGAACGATGCGACCCTGAAGGTGTTCGGACAGATTTCCGCGGAACCAGCAAGTCTCTCAGTAAGCCACTTGAAATAGGATGATTCGCGGCTCGGTGTTTTAGAACGCTTGCTCTCTTCTGTAAGCTTCCAACCCTCGGAGTCATACGAGAGTAGCTCGGATCTATGGGCGTCTATCTCTGCGCCTTTTCTTAACAGTCGCCTCGACTGACTGTCCTCTACATCATGCCGCAGGCGACGGACGGGACGGACTCTCACATCAAACCCGAGGCGCTGGCCGTCTGCGAATTCAGTCCGCAATGGTTTCGAACGCAAGTTACGAGGATCAAGCACTTCAACTGAATCTGGGAGGCCCGATATCTCTGCTACCGATGTCGCTTTCTCGTGATCGTAGTCCGCATAGGCGTAAAGCGATCCAGTCACTCTTCGTTGACCAGAAAACATGCGAAAAGGCTTGAACGCACCCTGACCAAACATCTCACTGAGCAGTATGTGTAGCGCGAACCCTTCGTCAAGGTCTCCACGCCAGACAAGCCCGCGTTGCCCTGCCCACTTGTTGAAAGCACGCATCTCGATTGGCGCATGAATTAGGAATGTACTCATTCGGGCTTGGTTCCTTCAATACGTCCTTCGTAAACGATTCGGGAACCCCCGTGCAATCCAGTGCGCCAATTCCTCTCGTCAGATATATCAAACTTTGTGTAAGAGCCTTCTGATCCCTCGCGTCCAGACCAAATGACTCGAAAATCCTGCTTTTCTTCGGAAAGGATAGATTGAAGTGCCAAGAACGCACTTGGAGATTTGACTATGCCTTCATATAGCGGCCTTGAAGGAAGGCAAGACTTTCTGCCAATGAACAGTGGTCTGGCAGGCTTCTGTATGGCCTTTGCAACTTCTTCCAAGTTGGGCTGTTTGTCCTGTGGGTCGAGTCGCAGCACCACAGAATGCTCAATATCCGAAAGATATTCTTTCCATTGCTGATAAGAACCAACGTATGAGGCAAGTCCTCCGGCTCTGCCGATTGGCACGCCGGTCGTCGACCACACTTTTTCACCTTTCTCCAGCTTCGCGGTTTGGTAGTCCATCATCCTGTCAGATGGAGTCAAGCACTTGCGAGCGACACCAAACACGATACGGTCCTGTAGCGCTTGATGTTCCTCGCGCATCTGTCGGCTCCAGCCAAGGGCATTCGCAATTAAGCCTGTAAACATCGAAAGTGACGGAAACTCACGGGTGACTCGCTGTGCATCTATGCTTTCGCCCCCGAAACTTACAAGAGGGGCGGCTAGCTCCATGTGAAGCCAAAGCTTCATGCGCTGTCGCCTTGAATTGCCTTTGCGACCCATTGGGACAGTTTCTCAAGATCGACATGCTTATCATCCGGTTCGGAAGCCTGACTGAAGCTCATAACACGCCGGATCTCGTGATCTCCATAGCATTTATCGATCTGTTTGATGTATTTTTGAATTTCTGAGACCGCCTTGTCGAGCGTTGGTTCGCAGGGCGTTCTGAACGCCTCCGCCAAGCTGCGCGGTTGTCGTTCACCAGCCTCGGCCATCATCCACCCCGCATAGCCAAATGGCGCGGTAGAGCCTAGTTTCGCTCCAGGGGAAACGGTTGCGATAAGCCGTATCAGGCATGCAGCTACCTCGCCAGCGAGGCTCACATCATCGCCAAGATTGTTGATCAACGTATCTCGGTCTATGACCACATACCCGTAAAAAAGCCCTGAACTCAGCTCTGTTTCGCCAATGTGGTCTGCACCAGCATCATCCTCAACCTGCTGCAAGTCATCAACGACTGTGAAATAGTCGCTTTCCGTTTGTTCGGCATGAACAGTGAACGCGTGCGCTACATATATCGCTGCATCAATATTCGCTTCGACATCTGATGTCACCATTCTTCCGAAAAGTGCTGATGCCATACCGCCGGGCAGTTCACAATTGCTTCGTAGTGTCTTCATGTTGTCCCGATATTTCTTCCGCCATTCTTCCGCAGATTTCTTGGCGTCTTCTGCACTGCTCAAGTTCCCTTTCGCGATTTGCCTGGCTTCATTGGCGAGGTAGGTAATTTCCGGCTGCCCAAGAAGTAAGGGCTGTCGAGACTTTATGCTGGTTCCCTTTTCGCCGTACACAGCGAGCTGAAACTGTTCCTCGATTGCCTCGACGACATCCTTGTCGACCCCCATATCTAATAAGGGCTGAATAACCTTCCTAGTTACCGTCTCTCTTGATCGAACAGCCGCGGCGTCGGTTGAGATGGCTTCGATCGCATTGATGTCTTTGGCTACCCTCCAATGCCGCTTGAGACATTGTGAAGAGATTCGTGTTCTGGATTTGCCCCCGTAAGAGATGCGCTTGGAAAGTCCCGAGTCGTCTCGATTCAGCAGCGTTGCAGAATAGCCGTGAAGACTATGGATTTGAATGAACTTGGCGTGTGACATCAGATTGTCTCCGTAAATTATGTTTTGGGTCGTGATTAATCCACAGATGGTTCGGCTTCTATCTGTTCTTTTCGCTTTTGATCGGCAGCTTGCGCCTGATAGTAGTCCTTTGCAACTTTCCAAGCGAACTTCTGTTTGTTCGAGAGGATTAGGTATGCTAAATCGCTCAAATTGAACTGCGCGTGTTCTGCTTTCGATGCCAGCCTTCTACAGATACGGGGAAGCAGGATTCTGCGCTCCTTTCTAGGTGCCGATAGCAGCGCTGTAAGACGTAATTCCGAGATGCATGCAGAATGGAGCACAGTTCCCATTCCTATCTCGGACTGATGCGGGTCCACCTTCTTACCACCCTTCGGCACAAGTATTGCTATGCATTGAACGATAGCTGCCCAATCATCTACGGGATTGAGGTCGAGGGTTGCGACAAGTTTCCAAAAGGCCGCGACTCCTTGCCCTTCTAAAGGGCCTCGTCGCAGAGCTGCCAACGTGCCCGATCCTGATTTTGAAACACATCTTGATAGGTTGCGTATTATCTTTGTGGCAGATTTTTTTTTCTTGAGGTTGGTCACTTAAGATTACCCCTGTGTGAAGATTTTTGGGTCATCGCTGAAGGTGCTTTTGGGACTTCTAATCAAGCCATGAAACGCTCTTTGCGCTACGACTTTCGACCGTAATCTTAGTGCCGAAGAGCACGAAATGGTTGCGATAGCATCATTCAAAATGCTCTCGCCTTCGTCGATGAGTCGGCACACAAACTGTCTGCGAACGTTTAGCCTTTCGCTCTCTGCTGCTTGGAACCTCTCGTCAAGTTGTTCAAAGAAAAGACCATCAGCAAAATCATCAAGTTTGTTGCCGAACTTGTTGGCTAGTTCTCTGCCTTTGTCGGATGATTTATCGAACCTGCCACCACTTGCGGCTACAGCGATTCCCCTCCTGAGTGCCTTGGATACTTCGCCAATTTCTTCCATAAGTGACTCTGAAACCAGAGATAAATCTCTGTGAGCCGAGGTTTTACGGAATAGAATCGGGGCTGTCTTTCCAGAGAAAAGGATGTTGCGGCGTTCATGGTAGCCTTCAGTTTTGCCTTGACCAGCGGCGATCCCGCGAGCAATCACACGCCATATTGACTCCGGTGTGCTGTCAACCTCCATTGAACGCGGCTGTTTGAACTTTGAGTGGTCGAGAAGGACCTCTCGGAGCTTCTTATAGGTAAAGCCAGCACCAGAAACTGATAATGCTTTCGGTTCCTTTTCTGCAATAGACACGGGTGCCCAAAAATCGCCGATGTTGCCTTTGGCATCACTTGCCTGTATACGAGCAGTCTTGGAGCCAGCCGTCATCGCCGTCCACGAATTTCCAGCAGGCAGAAAACGAACTCGTCGACAAATTTCAATGAAATAGGGGTCAAGCTGGTTAAGACTTAGCGATTCCTTACCGTTCCAAGTTTGCAGCCAGAGTAACCTGACACCATTTGATCTCCGATAATAAGGGTACTCTTGAAGCAGTTTTTCTCGCCCGTCAATCATTCTTCGAACATCGTAGAACAGGCAGGCACCGCAGCGTCCTTTGGCTGGGTAGAGACCCATGCTAGGGCGGGAAGAAAATCCACCATTCATGCGTGCGATGCCATAGTTGCCTTGCCCTAGGAATCCAGCCATCGTCTGCAAGCTGATAAGTGCGAATATCCAATCCTCGGCCAGCGGCTCCCGTGCAATGCTCTGCTTCACATCGTGATTTTTTGAAGTGACTAGAATATCTAAGTCGTCAGGTGAGCAACATTGACCCCTGTAGTCCCTTCGGTCTGGTCCGGCAGGTGGCTGCATGAATGCAGGAAGCCTTGTATCGTCAACGACAAGCCGCCAAGGTTCGTCTTGCGGGAATTTTTGGGTCAGGTTGCGCAGAAGACCGCGCCACGCTTCCGGGCATCTCGGGATGTCTGTGCTCCTAGATTCATGCAAGGCCAAAGTCGCTAGTTGCGCCAGAAAAGCATGCCATGCATGCCGTTGATGCGGTCTTAGTGAGGGGAAGGACTCAATTTCATCATCAGACATCAGGGCAAGCACTTCGCAGAGCGATACGGTTTGAACCTGTCCGTCGGCTAGCTTGGCTCGAAAGACTCGATCTTTGAGGATGTTGGGTGCTTGCATAGCTACCTACCAAGCAATGGAACCCCGCAGTTGCGGGGAGGGCGACCATTCGAAAGATCAACGATGGCACGCGACGGACTATCTCCACTGGTAGGGGAGGACGTTTCATATGTATGGCATTGCGTTACTACCATTTCGGATACGTTTAGCTCAGAGATCTCCACGCTGATGCTGTCCTGTAGCCTAGAGTGTTCCCAAAAGCATTCAAATGATCTGCTGCTACTGGACTCGTGAGTGAGGGTTGTTTGGGTTTTTTGCTCATATTTCATCGGCAATCGCCTCCTGTTTGTATTCTAAGCCTGCTGAAGAGTGGTCGCGATTATATCGCATGACTCATGAATTCAACCATGGCACGCGAATTTGTAATAAAGAGTTATATTGAGATTGGGCATTGAATGTCAAGTGTCAGCGTTCGCTTCACGCTAACCTTCTGCCCGAAATAGCCCGGATGCCGAATAGGTGAAACAGGTCTGTCCTACTGACAGGGACACGCCGTTCGAGTCTCTTTGTACTGTTGCGTTCTCAATGTCATCCTTGCTAGGTAGCCTGTTCCGAAATAGATGGGCTGGAATATTAAACGTTCGCACGTCGTTACCGAACGGTCCTATGATAGATGCATCCAATTCAATACGAGGACCATCTTCACCAAGCCGTGTACGGATGTGCCCATCATCTTGCGGAAACTCTATTCGCGAATCGAAATCGCAAGCACGGTCGAGGGAAAAGGCTTTCGCAGCGCTGACTTCAGCGCATCCTCGACCGAGTATTTGTTGCTGGTGCTTCTCCCATCCCTCACCAAGCTCTTTGACTCGATCTCTGACAATGGAAGAGTGCGTTGCATGTTCCACCAAGAAGCGATTCATTTCGGGAATTTTCCAAAGAGGGTGCTGCTGGATAATCTGTTGGGTCAGCTGCGTATGCAATAGATTTCTGTAGATTCCTCCGTCGCCTTGCTCGGAGGTCCCGAGCCCATACTTCATAAGTGAACCATTGAGGCCGATCTCTAACCCGTCTGAAGGAGTCAAGATAATGCAACTGGCCTCTTTGCAAACTCTTGGTCTCAGATTCTGAGGATGCCTATGCAGTCTTCCAATCCTTTGCAATAGAACATCCATAGGACATAGGTCGGTGATCAAAATGTCTGCGTCTATATCAAGGGACTGTTCCAACGTCTGAGTTCCGATAACAATGTTCCCTCTTTGCAATGACTGGCGTTTTGTCCCCATGACTTCCTCAACCTTGTCATCGAGTAGCCGCCTGTCTTCAACGGCGAACCGACTGTGGTGAAGGGTTGAGACACCATTGACTCTCAACAAGAGTTCTTCGGCATCCTGATCAGCTACAGCGTCGAAGACTTGTTGCGCCGCAGCTACCGTATTTCGTATCACGAGCACCGCTACGCCCCGCCGGGCGTACGCTATCGCATAAGAGGCGACGTCAGAAGCGTTGTTCATCCATGGTTTTAGACAAACAGATACCTCTTTCTTGTAGCCCGTGAAGCCGATGGGTTTCGTCACTATATCGCGCCCATACACCTCGGTGAGCGCGGGATAGGAGGCTGCACAGGCCTGATCAACGTTCTCATCAAGCGTATCGAAATCGGATGACCTTGGACGGCAAAACTGTGCTCGAACCTCCGCAGCGAGCGTCGCAGACATGAGCATCGCATAGCCTCCTGCTTGTAGATGCCCCTCCAACAGGGTTCGCAGGAGTTCTGTCATATACGGGTCGCTTGAATGAACTTCATCAACCACCAGAAGACTGCGCGCTAATGAAGCATGCCTCAGGTGCGCCCACTTAACTCTTAAAGCGCCAAGAAGAGTTTGATCAAGGGTGCCGACGGCCGCAGCTGCGCTCAAATAATGGCGAGCGCTCTCGGCCGCCCATCGCGCCTGCCTTTCCTGTTCATCGGGCTTGTCTTCCCAATACACTTGAAAATTCTCGATAGCACGGCCGACCTTTTCTTCACTGCCTACCCGAAGATAACCTGGAATCGCCAAGACTGTATCAAGCGCTGACTCTGCCGGAAACAGCTTCTTGAGTGCCAAATCCACACGCCCGTGAATTTGTTTGGCCGCAGCACGGGTTGGAAGGGCGAAGTACAAGCCGTCAACTCGACCAGATTGCCATAGGCGTACAAATCTCATGATCGCAGCTTCGGTCTTCCCAGAGCCGGTTTCGCTCTCTAAGATAAGTAACTGAGTGTCTAAATGGGCTTTGGACACCGCTTTTTGAATAGGTCGAGGCTCGACTTCGAATATTTCTTCAAATCCAACAGGGTTGCTGCGCGCGCGGAACTCTTCTCTGATGAGTTTGCGCTGTTCCAATAGACTCTTGGCTCGTTGTCGAGCAGTGTCTACGTAATCAATATCTCTGTACGCTTCAAACTCGAAAAACTCTTTTGCCGATCCAAGTTGGTCCGCCAGCGCCACCAATCCGGCGAAAAAGTGTGCAAAGGGAGGCGACGAAGGTAGGGGAGGCCCTGCTTCGAATGCCTGAGGGTACCATCGGCGCATAGCGTCTCCTAGATCCTTTGCAGCACACACTGGATCATAGTTCCCGAATGCTTGCCATATCGCAGGCGAACGATGGGTATTTTTCGCTTCGGTCATCGGCCGTCCGTGATGTGACCATGAGGCGAAGAGTAGGGGTTCAACAGCTTCTCCCCAATCAACTATGGCATGTAACCCAAGCGCGTCGACAAAGCGTGGTTGACCACAAATGAGGGCGGATTCTTCAACGTGCCCCATTCTCGGCGGCTTAAGGTTCCCCTTCATGCTCGCACGAACTTTGAATTGAAAGCCTGAGTTTAGTTTCCCGAGATCATGAAGGAAGGCAAGGACGAGCAGGCGCTCTTTGGTTGTTTCGCAGATCTCTTTGATTCCAGCGGTATGGATGACTCCGCGCCGGATATTCGGTTGTTCAAGTAGTAATTCAAAACATGCGGCGACATCTGCGCAGTGGTGTTCAAGTCTGTGAAAAGAGCCATCCGTTTGATCGAATTTGCCCCATGCAGGGAGGATGTCGTCTTCCACCACGGGCATCTGATCTTCCAGACTCTGAATAATAGCGACACCCTTACCGTTCTGCATTCTCATCAGCCCGTCCATCGAAACGCGGAACGGTGTATCTTACTCTCTGCTTACTTTGCGACTGAAAGCAAATTTACCATGTCCCTGACGCAACCACTGACAACCACCCTGTCGAAAAAAGGGCAAGTCATCCTACCTAAATCTATTCGTCAGGCACTAGGCTGGATGGTTGGTACCCGTCTCATGGTCGAGAGCACCCGTGATGGCGTATTGCTCAGGACCGAGACTGTATTTCCAGAAACCAATCCAGAAGATGTGTTCGCCAGCTTGTCCTACGACGGCCCACCGAGGTCGCTTGAAGAAATGGAGGTTGGCATATTGGCCGAAGCCAAGCGAAGGTATGAGGGCAATTGACACTAAGGTCTTTGTCCGCTATCTGACCGGAGACGATGCGAAACAGTCGGCAAGAGCAATGGCCGTCATTGACTTGGGGAGCGTCTTTGTGGGCACGGCGGTTGTTCTGTAGAGCGAGTGGGTGCTGCGCAGCGTCTATGGATTTGACCGCGATGCGGTCGTCAATTCTCTAAGAGCCTTCTTAAGTCTGCCAAGCATTTCTGCTGAGACTCCACGTTTGCTCATGGAGGCGCTCGACCGAGCGGAGGAAGGCGTGGATTTCGCAGATGCGCTGCATCTTGGTGTCTCCGCTGGTTGCGATGCGATGCTTACGTTAGTGCAACTCTCCAAGTCGGGAACACGAACAGCCATCACGCAGCCATCGCAATCCTGCGTTTCCATATCGCCGCGGGCGGCCTTGGGTCATTTCGATCATAGGCGCCCAGCGCTTCAAGATACTGGTCTTTTTCTTCTGGCGTCCGGGTTGCTGTGTCCATAATCGGCAGATCCATTCTGTGCAGCAGTTCAAACAAGAAAAGCCGTGTGACCCGGCCATTGAAGTCTTCAAAGGGGTCGATATAAAGAAAACGACCTTCGGCGAAGGCCAAGTCTCTTGCTGTCTGATCGGATTGTCCTGCGATCGGGCTCGCTAATCGGGTTTCGAGGTCAGCTAGCGAATTCGCGCATGAGAACCGGCACGCGCCAGTGCGGCGGAGGGATATGAAAGCCAACTTGGACTTCTTTGACTCGCCATCGACCAGATATATCTGGCACGAGGTCTCCACAAATCTGCCGATGCAACTCCAATAGCAGCTTCTCGACAGGGAGCGCTGCAAAATTTCGCTGAGCTATATCGAGTTCGGTGAAGCTGACCTGTTCCGCAAGAAGCGGCGCAAGCTCTTGGCAAGTCAGGATGCCAAATTCGGTTTCGATACATCGAGTTGCGCCATGCGTTGTGTGATCCGTTGGCGAATCCACTCTTCGTCGACGGGCTCCCCTTCCATCGCCATAGAGTTTGCGACATGGCTCGGAATCGCCGCTATGTGTCGCCTCTGACGCTCCTCCCGGGAGAGATTTCTCCATCGTCGGATTGCCCCCTTCCAGTCCGGTTCCGCCATTGTTAGGCTCCCGCCTAGTTGCTTGATATTCCAAGAGCAGTGTATCCGATACCTCCGCGCCGGGTGACCGACCCGCAGAATGCACCAAGTTTGTGGTGGCTATCCACGCCAACATACTCTTACTATTGATGCCGCGACTATAATATGGACGCGTTAGCAGCCCGAAGCGGATTTCCAGAGACCATTCAATGTCACTGCATACACGAGCAGCGCTGATGAAGCACTTCGGCATTCGAGAGCTTGACAAGCCGCCGTGTCCGGTGCGGTTTGCAGGTCCCGGCGAACTATCTCAAATCGAACGCGAAGAGCAGGCACAGGAACAAGCGAAAAACGACCGCCTTGTCGAGCAACACGGCGGCTATCAGGCGCTATACGGCGATGCGACGAAGCGCCTTCCGCCTGTGAAAGACGAATGGATGTCGCGGTAGATACGAATCGGCTCGTGAGGCCGACACAGCGACGATTCAATGCCGCTTGGATGGAATGCTCAGACGAGACGCTCAAGATATTGCCGCAAGTCGCAATTGAACTCACGCACGGGAAATATTTGGCTGATCTTGAGTTTTCGCTTGAGCAAGCACGACATGCACTCGCCAGTATCCGAAACAGGGGGGATCAGCACACCGCCTTCATTGTTGAATGCGATATCTGGTGGCTGAGAGAACTTCTTCGCAATGACTCGCCGTATGCGCTTCTTGAACTGACACCAGAAGAATACGAACAAAGCGCAGAGATACGACAGGCGTTTCCGGCAGATGCATTTCCGGCTGCACGTAAGCATGAGGTTGCATCTGACAGCGATGCCGTGATCGTCAGTCAAGGGATTGTGAAGCAACAGAATCTTTTGATCACGTCTGACAGCAATACGATCAAAGTCGGCCGGTTCAATGAGTGGCTACAGTCAAAAGGGAACGAATTGGGCGTTCGTGCCGCCCCTATTCTGTTTGTGCAGGATGACATCATGCCTCAATTGTTTGCCGATAAAGAGCACGAATTACTGTGCATCGCATTGGCCGCCTCGTGGCCACATGATCGATATGCGGCAATCGAGATCATCCGCCAGCAATTTGATGGCCAGCTAAAGGCGATGCAAGGTGCCCTGCTGGAAAAAACAGCACGCACAATCAATGCGGCATGGCGCAAGGTCACCGACATCGAACAGCTACTGTCCTATGTGAGAGAGGCATACTTCCCACATAAAACACTTGCATCGGAAGCGAGACATCCCGGGTCGAGGGTCAGTAAGCGAGGGAGCATTGAGCAGTAGCCCTCAAAGAAACGAGGCTGATGTCGCAAAGCCCGTGCGCTACTTCCCAATCTTCAGCAGATTCAATTGCTGCGCCATCAACAGAACCCGTTGAACCGACAGGATGCGCCAGAATGGCTCGCCCTTGTCCCCGTCCATCCCATGGCCACCCTCGACAACATCTACCATCTCGCCCAAATCCTCAAATCGCGCCGCTATCCTGTCTCGGAAGCCACCCTCATGCGCGAGCTTGAGTGCTCCCGCTCAACGCTCTTTCGCACCATCGAGACGCTTCGCGAACGCTTTGGCGCACCAATCGAGAATAGGCGAGGGCAGGGCTATGTGTACGCCAAAGGCAACCAAGACTTCGAGCTTCCTGGCACGTGGTTCCGAGCGCAAGAGATCGAGGCGCTCTTGGTCATGGACAATCTCATCGCCCGCTTGCAGCCGGGTGTGCTCGATGATCGCGTGGCGGCGTTGCGGGAGAAGCTCGCTGCATTGCTTGATAAGAGCACCGTCAGGCCGTCGCCGAAGTTTCCGCGCGAGCGTTTCCGAGTGCTCCCGTCGCATATCCGCGAGCTGCCAAGCAGGATATTTGAATTGGTGGCGCAATCGCTGATCGAGCGTCGCCAGCTTCGCTTTCAATATCGGAATCGAGGTGACGGGGCGGAAGCGCTTCGCGAAACATCGCCTCAGCGCCTTGTCCACTACAAGGACCATTGGTACTTGGATGCGTGGGATGAGCGCAAAGATGCGCTGCGAACGTTTGCGCTTGATCGAATGCGCGATGTGATCATCGCAAGCGAGTCTGCACGAGATGTGGACGCGGACATGCTTGACGACGCGCTGATGCAGGGCTACGGGCTTTTCTCTGGCGAAGCGAAAGAACATGCCACTCTTGTTTTCTCGGCCAGTCGCGCCGAGTGGGTGTCGGAAGAGACGTGGCATCCTGATCAGCAAGGGCGCTTTTTGGACGATGGCTGCTATGAGCTTGTTGTTCCGTATTCAGATTCCCGCGAACTCGTGGGCGAGATTTTGCGTCATGGTCAGCATGTTCGCGTCGAGTCGCCTGATGCGTTGGTGCGCGAAGTGAGCGAGGCACTTCAGGCGGCGTTAATGCTGTATCAGCGCAATACGTGAATCACGCTTCGGCGACTTCAAAGCCGACCACGCTCCGCGCCTCGCTGCTGAACTCAACGCCGACCAGATACACCTTGCCGTCCGCGCTCGCGTACTTGTCGGCGTAGCCCTTTTCGCGCAGCTGCGCCATGGCCGAGCCTATCCCGGCCTGCTCGACCACCTTGAACTCGAACAGGAGCACGTTGCCGCCGACGTGCACACACATGTCGGCGCGGCCCTTGATGCTGCTGTCCTCGATGGTGATGTCGAGTCCGGCGGCGGCGAAGTAGGAGTAGAAGATGCTCGCGTAGCAGCCTTCGTAGTTGGCGATGGTGTTGTTGCTGAGCCACTCCGAGGGGATGCTCGCGTAGAAGGCGCTGACCAGCGTTTCAAGTCCTTGGAAGTCCTCGGCCAACAGCAGCGGCATGAGCCTAGCGCGGTTGCTTTCACGGCCTGACTGGTTCTTGACCATCCAAGCGAGCAGATGCTCGTTGAGACCTTGTCGGACTTCGCGGTTCGGGTAGCCGAGGCGGTAGAAGCGGGCGCCGCCGTGGTCCTCTTCGGCGGCGATGGTCAGATAGCCGGTTTGGAAGAGCAGAGCTTCCACCTCGATATCGTCAACGTCGAACTTCGACAACAGGCTGTCGCCGGCGATCAGGCTGTCGAGGGCGAGCGACGGGACGCGGCGCGACGTGAGGAGATCGACGAGGAAAGTCGGCGTGCCGGTCTCGAACCACCAGGGGCTGAACTCCCTGTTCTCCAGGAGCAGCAGGATGTCGAAGGGGTTGTAGACGCAATCATCGCCCCGCCAGCAGTAGCCGTTGTACCAGTCGCGCACGCGCGCCCGGTCGAGTCCTGCCATCTCGGCGCCGAACACAGTGTCCAAGTCGGCCTCGGTGTAGCCGCAAATAGTCGAATATCGCGGATTCAGCGTGAGGTCAAAAAGATGGTTCACGCCCGAGAACAGGCTCACCTTGGAAAACTTGCTCACGCCCGTGAGAAGGCAGAACTTGATGTCCGCATCCGAAGATTTGAGGGTGCCATACAGTCCGCGTAGGTAGTTTCTGTTCTCGATTGCCACTTCAGAAGACTGCAACGCGTCAAGAATCGGCTTGTCGTACTCGTCCACGAGCACGACGGCTCGCTGTCCGCACTTTGCATGCAAGGCCTCGAGCAGATGCGCGAGGCGTTCCGCAGAAAACTGCTCGTCTCCGCAGTCGATTCCGAATGCCCGCCCCGCTTGCTCAAGCTGCCGCATCACCGTCTGATGCAGATAGCCGGGGGTCGTGAAGTCGCCGCGTCCGAAGTCGAGTTTCACCACCGGGAACGTGACCGACCAGTCCCAATGCTTGTGGATGGCCAGCCCTTGAAAGAGCCGCTCGTTGCCTTCGAACATTTCCTTGATGGTGTCGAGCAGGAGGCTCTTGCCGAAGCGGCGCGGCCGAGAGAGGAAATAGTGCTTCGCGCCTTCGATAAGATTTCGGATGTGTTCCGTTTTGTCAACGTAGTAATACCCGTCCTCTCGTATTTCGCGAAAGGTCTGAATGCCGATGGGGAGTTTGAGGCGGGTCATTGGCCGACCGATTCCACTTCGAAGCCGACCACGCTCCGCGCCTCGCTGCTGAACTCAACGCCGACCAGATACACCTTGCCGTCCGCGCTCGCGTACTTGTCGGCGTAGCCCTTTTCGCGCAGCTGCGCCATGGCCGAGCCTATCCCGGCCTGCTCGACCACCTTGAACTCGAACAGGAGCACGTTGCCGCCGACGTGCACACACATGTCGGCGCGGCCCTTGATGCTGCTGTCCTCGATGGTGATGTCGAGTCCGGCGGCGGCGAAGTAGGAGTAGAAGATGCTCGCGTAGCAGCCTTCGTAGTTGGCGATGGTGTTGTTGCTGAGCCACTCCGAGGGGATGCTCGCGTAGAAGGCGCTGACCAGCGTCTCAAGTCCTTGGAAGTCCTCGGCGATGAGTAGGGGGATCAGCTTCGCGCTATTGGCCTCACGGTGCGAGTGGTTGCGCACCATCCAAGCGAGCAGATGGTCGTTGAGACCTTGGCGGACCTCAAGGTTCGGAAAGCCGAGTCGATAGAATCGCTTGCCGGGCTGGTCTACTTCGCCGGTGATTGTCAGGTAGCCAGTTTGGAAAAGTAAGGCCTCGGTAGCAATGTCATCAACATCGAACTTCGAGAGCAGGCTGTCACCGGCGATCAGGCTGTCGAGAGCGAGCGACGGGACGCGGCGAGAAGTGAGCAGGTCGACGAGGAATGTCGGCGTGCCGGTCTCGAACCACCAGGGGCTGAACTCTCGACGCTTGAAGAGCAGCAATATATCGAACGGGTTGTAGACACGCTTGTCGCCTCGCCAGCAGTAGCCGTTGTACCAGTCCCGAACACGCGCCTTGTCGAGCCCTTCGAGCTCGCGCCCGAACACCTGCTCCAGATCTTCCTCGGTGTAGCCGCAGATGGTTGCGTTCTCCGGGTCGAGCGTAATGTCGAGGAGGTTGTTCACTCCGGAGAACAGGCTCACCTTGGAAAACTTGCTCACGCCGGTGAGGAAGGAGAACCGCAGGTGCTCGTCCGCGTCCTTGATGACGGAATAGATGCCTCGCAGCATGTCGCGGTTGCGCCTCGCGACTTCGGGCGCATCGAGCGCATCGAGTATGGGCTTGTCATACTCGTCGACGAGCAGCGCAACCGGCTGGCCAGTTTCGCGATGCAGTTCGCTGATCAAGTGGAGAAGCCGTCCTCCGAGCGTGCTGCGGCGTGCGGTGATGCCTGCCGCAGTCTCAAGCGTCATGAGTTGATCGGAGATATGTCCGGCCAGTCCGCCCGGCTCCTTGAAGTCCCCAACCGCAAAACTGAGGCGCAGCGTCGGATGCCTGACCGACCAGTCCCAGTGCTCGTGAATGACCAGCCCTTGAAAGAGTCGCTCGTTGCCCTCGAACAGTTCCTTGATGGTGTCGAGTAGGAGGCTCTTACCGAAGCGGCGCGGCCGCGACAGGAAATAGTGCTTGGCACCTTCTATGAGCTTGTGAATATGCGGTGTCTTATCCACATAGTAGTAGCCTTCCTCGCGTATCTCGCGAAAGGTCTGAATGCCTATCGGAAGCCTTTGCGCTGCCATTCGTATAGCCTAGCAGCTTTCATCGCGCACTTAATCGCGTGCGTTGCCTGTGTCGCCCGCGCTGCTCGTGAGCCGCTTGCTGAGCGTGGCTGCTGCTGGCGTGTCCAACGCCTGAAGGCGCGCCGCCATGGCCTCGCGTTCGCTCGCGGGCCAGCGCGCCGTAAACTCGGAGAGACTCACCTCATCGGCGAGCGCTCTTGCTGCGCGCGTCTCCGCGAGTGCTCGCCACGGGGCGCTAGCGGAAGCCCGCGCACGCGCGCTGTCGGCGGCACTTGCGGCACTCGCCATATCGGACTCATCGACGGGCTGTAGATCCTTCATCACGCGGTTAAACATGTCCAGTGCGCAGATCGAATGTACCGTGCCCGTTTCGTTGAGATCGTCAAGTCGATTGAACAGGCCGCCGTTGCATTCGCCTTGGTGCAGCGAGACCTCAAAGGCGGACATGAGCGTGTCTGCAAGGTCTACGCTGTTTTGTCTTGGCACGACGCGATCCTTGCGCGCGTGAAAGAGGTGAAAGTGGGTGTTGGTCGCCTGCACCGTGCCTGTCAAATCGAGCAGGTTTGTGAACGAACTGAGCTGTATGAGTGCTTTGAAGCGATCGAACTTCGCCTCTGGCGGGTCATCCGCAAGATAGCCGCTTACAAATGCGTCCGTGAACTTGAACTCTTCGTTCTCGGCATCCACTTCCTCGAGGACATCGGCAGACGTCAGACCAGTGTCCAGATACGCCAAATAGCCTGGCATGGTCCATCGTTGCACATAGTAGAGAAGACGCGCCGTATCGATGGCGCACCAGGCGTCGTTCTCCTCGCATTCGCCCGCGATGCGGCGCAGACCGCCTTGAAGCATCCTATGCGGGTCATAGGGCCCGGCGCCGATATAGACTTCGCGAATATTGCTGTCGCGCGCCTTGAGCGCGTGTGCGAGCCAGAGCGCCATACCGCTGTGACCGCCTTGCGAATAGCCAATCACGGCAAGATCGCTCGCTTGCATCGGGTCGATGAATGCCTTGAATCGGTCATCGGCGCGCACTGCTTCGATCATGTCGAGGCTGTTGGCGGCCACGCGGCTCGCCATCACATAGGTTTCCGGGGCATCGTCAGCCAGTGTCTGGCCATTGCCCCAGTTGTCCGGTGCGAGCACGAGATAGCCTCTGCTGGCGAGCAGATTACCGAGCATGTACCAGACATCCGTGTCGTCTAGGTCGCTTGGGTGCGAGCCAGTGCTGTGGCTCAGTATGATGATGCGTTCGCCGCGCACGAAGCTGGCATCGTCGGTGATGCGCGGACGAACGATCATGCCCGACAGCGCGGCTTCGCTGCCGTCAGGCTTGTGGCTCGGATAGGTCACGCGCTCCGAGAGCGTGGCAAAGTTGGCCTTATCGGCGCCGATTTCGTCCCATGCTTCCCTCGCGATTCTCTCAACGACCTCGGCACCGAGCGCGCCGAATATGTCGTTCTCAAACTCATTGAGCGCGGCGTTGCGCACATAGTTCTCATAGAGTCTTCTGATCAAGCCAACCGAGCGCTCCACGCTTTCAAGCACCGTCACCCCTTCCGACACCTCTGCGCTCACGCTTGAGAAGCTCAAGCTCGCGCGCTGCGTGCTGTCATCGTCATCGGCGCCATCGGTATCGACGTCAACGTGCAGCGTGTAACTGCGCCCGCCTTCAAGCTCGCAGCTCAATCGATGGTTGATGATCTCCGCATAGGGAGTGTCGTCGCTGACCTCCACGAGTTGTCTGCGGACGGCGAGGCCATCGGGCGAGCAGTCGCCGTCATAGTCGTACTTCCAATCGCTCGCACTGAGGTGGGCGATCGTGAACTCGCCGGTATTTGCGGACACGCGCGCATCGCTTGCCGGGACCGAGTCAATGATCATGACGGGGTCGGAAGGTTCGGGCATCTGCGTGGTCACCCCGGCGGTTTGATCCGTCGGCGTATCGCTGCCACCGCCGCCACCGCCGCAGGCGGAGAGCAGGATGGTGCTGATGGCAACGCTTAAGGCGCGGCCGATGCGGGTGCTTAAGGCTTGCACGAGGCTATGCAGGTTTCCAGAATTCGACATGGAATCTCACAGGTTGATCAATACAAAGGTGGTGTTTCATCTGCGGCACGATGATGGCTTCGGTCGGCGCATTCAAGGCAAAACGCTTGTTGACAGGTGCCTGCACACGGTACTCAAGCGCGCCCTCGGTGATTTGCAGCTTGCCCCATACGCCGCGTTTGGTTGCGTGGTCGCGCAGGAATCCCGCAGGCACCGAGCGCTCGCACAGATCGCGTGTGCGCTTGTAGTTGACGAGACCCTGCGGCCATTCCATGCGGTCGCATAGTGGACACTCGAGTTCGCTGCCGAGCATGGCGCGGCGACCGGATTCGCTTGTCACCCAAGGCCGATTGACGAACGGTGGCTTGTGGCGAACATGCTGCGAATGGCCGCAGTCGAGATGCGCAAGAGGATCGCCTCGCTCATCCGTGCTGAATCCGATGATGCTGCGTTTCATGCCTTCGCGCGTACTTCCAACGTGAGGCGATCAACACCTGCGACCTGCAGGATCGCGCCTTTTGACACGTCTTCGACGCTTGTCGCATCCCAGACCTCGCCATGATAGACGACCTTGCCTTTCTCGCCGGCGGCAAAATCACTGCTTGCCTCGACATCTTCGCCAATCATGGACGCGGTCCCTGAGACGACTCTGCTGCGCCAAGACTTGAGCGCCGCTCCGCTGATGATGCTGACCAAGATCAGCATGACCAGCGCGACGCCGACCAAGAGACCAATGGAGACGTCAAAGCCCGGCACGTCTGTGTCGAGCAGGAAGATGCCGCCAAAAATGAACGCCACGGCACCGCCGAAGCCGAATATGCCGATAGTCGGCGTGAAGAATTCGGCGATCATCAAGGCAATGCCGAGGATGAGCAGGGCAAGGCCAGCATAGTTGATCGGTAGCATCTGCATCCCGTAGGCTGCGACGAGCAGGCAAATGGCGCCGACAACGCCGGCGACTCCCGTGCCTGTGTAGAACTCGGCGACCAGCGCAAGCGAGCCGAGGCTGATGAGCAGTACCGCGACGCTTGGATTGGTGATGACAGCAAGTAGCTGTGCGCGCCAGTCAGGCGTGACTGTCTCAATAGTGGGCGATTCGAGGGCGAGTGTCTTCGTGCCTCCGGACGGCGCTTTGTAGTCTTGCCCATTGACCTGTTCGATGAGCTCGTCGATGGTTTGCGCGACCATGTCGATGACGCCCGCTTCGAGTGCTTCGGCCGACGGCAGGTTGACGCCGCTGCGCACGGACTCCTCGGCCCAGTCGGCGTTGCGCCCACGAAGTTCGGCGAGTCCGCGAATATAGGCGACGGCATCGTTGATGATTTTGCGTTCCATCGCAGTGGAAGGCGCTGGCGCCTCGTCGCTGCTTTCTTCGTCCTCGCTTCTTGCCTCGTTATCGGCAGCTTCGTCATTGCTTTCGGACTCTTCGTCGCTCTCCGCTTCTGCGTTGTCCTCCGCCTCCTCGTCCGTTGAATCCGGCATCGGGAACGGGATGGGGCGCCGAGGGCCGTCGGAGTCATCAGGATTCATCATATCGACCGGCGTGGACGAGCCGATGTTGGTTGCCGATGCCATCGCCGCGAAATGACTTGCGTACATGATGTATGTGCCAGCACTCGCCGCGCGCGCGCCTGATGGCGCCACCCAGGTCGCAACGGGTACTTCGGATGCGAGAATTGCCTTAATCATGTCGCGCATGGCGGCATCAAGGCCACCGGGCGTGTCGAGTCGCAGCACCAGCAGCTTGGCACCGCGTTCGTTGGCATCTTCAAGCGAATCGATGAAGTAGCTTGCGGATGCGGGTCCGATCGCATCTTCAAGCTCAACGACGACCACGAGGTCTTGATCGGCGACTTGGGTAGATGCGGGCGCCGCGAGCAGCGCAATCCCGGCGAGCAAGAGAAAGAGTGCATGAAGGGAGAATGAGGGCCGCATTCGCTGTTTCCTAGTTCAGGTGAGTTACTTTAACACGAGCGGCGTGTTTGACTTAGGCCAATCCCTTTGCGGCGAGCCATTTCGGGTTCCATAGGCTCGATTGATAGCGCGAGCCGGCATCGCAGAGTATCGTCACGATGGTGTGCCCCGGCCCGAGGCGCTTCGCCGCGCGCACCGCGCCGCAGAGATTGATGCCAGTGGAGGTGCCGAATAGCCAGCCTTCCTCGCGCAGCATGCGCTGCACCATGCGCACCATGTCGATATCCGGGACTTGAAAGGCTTCATCGACAGCAGCAACGGCAAGATTGTCGGTGACGCGGCTGTTGCCGATGCCTTCGGTGATCGACGGGCCTTGACTCATCACTGGCTCGCCGGTTTTCACCCATGAATAGAGGCCGCTGCCCATGCAATCGACGAGCATGACTTTGACATTGGCGCTCTGCGCCTTCAGATAACGCCCGGTGCCAGCGATGGTGCCGCCAGTGCCAGCGGCGCAGACGAAAGCATCGATCATGCCTTCAGTTTGTGTCCATATCTCCGGGCCGGTGCTTTCGTAGTGGGCGCGTGCATTGGCGAGGTTGTCGAATTGATTGACCCACACGGCGTTTTCCAGCCGTGCCGCATGGCGACCGGCCTGCTTTTGATAATTCATCTCATCCGTGTAGGGTGCGGGCGGCACGAGCATGACCGCGGCGCCGAGCGTTCGCAGCAACTCGATCTTTTCTTGCGACTGGTTGTTCGGCATGTAGATCAGGCACGCATAGCCGCGTGCATTGCATACATGCGCAAGGCCGATGCCGGTGTTGCCAGCGGTGCCTTCGACGACGGTGCCGCCAGGTTCGAGCGCGCCTTCGACTTCAGCGCGCCTGACCATCCACAGCGCAGCGCGATCCTTGACCGAGCCGCCTGGGTTCAGGAATTCAGCTTTGGCGAGTATTTCACAGCCTGTTTCTTCGCTTAAGCTGTTGAGGCGTATCAAGGGCGTATCGCCGACCGCTTCGGCGAATCCTGCTTGCACGCTGGCTTTGGTTCGTTCAATGAGCGGCGTGCTGGCTTGGTCGAAGAAGTCGGTGTTGCGGGTCAAGGCTGTGCGTTCCGGTCGGGAATACGCGAAATTCTAACAATCAAGGTTGGCCTCATGCGAAGATTCGCCCTTATGAGTGCGATTGACTTGCAAGATTGGGGCTGGCCGGGCGCGTCAGTCGAGGATGCGCAAGAAAGTGAAATCGGGCGCGTGCTGCGTGAGGACCGGCGGCGCTTGCGCGTGATGACCGCAAGAGGGATGCGGCTTGCTGCGCATCGCGGCAAGGCATTTCAAGGGGCGCATATCTTGCCGCAAGTCGGCGACTGGGTGCGGCTGAGCAAAGACCGTGAGCCCGAATCGCTGGCTCAGATGGTTGAGACGCTGCCGCGCACGAGTGAAATCGCGCGTCGATCAGGCCAAGGCACACAAATTATCGCCGCGAATGTGGACGAGGCATGGCTGCTCGTTGATTCATCTCGAACGGCGGGCACACCTACACTTGAGCGCTATCTCATCGCCATTGAAGAAAGCGGCGCAGCAGCGCGCTTGATACTGGGCAAAACAGACGTCAATCCCAATTGGCAGACGCTGGCCGATCAGCTGCGTGAGCACTTTGCAGATCTGCACGTGCTCGCGGTGAGCGCGCTCAAAGGCGATGGCATGCAGGCGCTTGCCGCCACGCTTCGCGCGCGTTCGACCTATTGCGTGATGGGCGAATCGGGCGCTGGCAAGTCAACGCTTGTCAATCGGCTGGCAGGCCGGGATATTGCACGCACGGGCGATGTGCGCGGGCGCGACAGAAAAGGACGCCATGTCACGACCCACCGCGAGCTGTTTCAGCTGCCTTCGGGAGCGCTCTTCATCGATACGCCGGGCATGAGAGAGTTGGTGCCGGCACTTCGCGCGGGTGCGAGGCCGAAGCGATTTGACCGCATTTTTGAGATTGCGCGCGACTGCCGGTTTGCGGACTGCTCGCACCAGCACGAGCCTGGTTGCGCGGTGAGGCAAGCGATTGAAGACGGGCGTTTGCCGGCTTCGCTCTTGAAGAGTTACTCGCTGCTGGCTTCATCCGCGAGCGCGCCGCCCGAAGCGCGAACGAGCGCCCGAATGCGGTCACATAGATCATCGAGCACGGATTGATCTGTGCCGCGCACGACGAGGCGGGTGCCATAGCCGCCGGCGTCGCGAAAAGGATAACTACCGATATCGACGTTCGGCAGTTCCGATTGCAATGTTCCGAGACCAGCCGCCACCGAACTTTCGGTGACGTAGGCTTTGACAGAAGCCGAAAACACCTGATCGCCGGTTTCGAGCTTGCCTTTGAGGCCGGCCAGCATGTCGCGCATGACGCTTGGAATGCCAGCGAGCACATAGACGTTTTCCATGCGAAACCCCGGCGGCCCGCCTGGATTGTCGACGAGCCCTCCGCCTTCTGGCACCATCGCCATGCGCAGTCTCGATGCGAGCACCGCTTCGGACGCATCTTGGCTGCGGCTGCGGATGAGGTTGGCAATGCCCTCGTGCTCGACAAGCGGCACTTCAAACGCCTTGGCGATGCACATGGCGGTGATGTCGTCGTGCGTGGGACCGATGCCGCCGGTGGTGAACACATAATCGTACTTGGCTTTGACTTCGCGAACTGTTGGCACGATGACGGACTCCTCATCGGGAATCACGCGCGCTTCGGCGACGCGAATGCCCCAGCCGCCAAGCGTGTTGGCAATATCGCGTAAATTGGTATCCTGCGTTCGTCCGGACAAAATCTCGTTGCCGATAATGAGTACGCACGCATTGACGACCTTGGCGGTCACTTCTGCTCCTTGATTGGCAAGCAGCGCAGTATAACGGCATGGCCTATGGATGAATTTCGAGTCAGACGCATCCCGCTCTTTTTGCTGCTTGCGTGGGTCTGCGCTAGCTGCTCATCCCCCGATGACATCGGCCAAGCGATCGCAGTCATGCCGGAGGACTGGAAGATCGTCGAAGCCTATTTGCAGCTCGACCAGGCGTGGGACGCACGCGAGCGCCAGATTCGAGCGATGGACGTGGCGGATGAAGAGAAAGATGTGCTGAGGCGGCAAACGAGAGGCGGGCGACCGGATGTCGCGCTCGCCGCGCTCGCCGCCATGCGCATCATCGAGGACGATGCCGGAGGTGTGATGCAAGCGGCGGAGTTTCTGGTCGGACACACCAGCGCCTCACCGACGCAACAGGCGAATATCCGACTCGGCTACGAAACCTTGGCGAGATTGATTGGCCCTGACTGGTCGCGCATCGCGCTGTTTCGGCAAGCAACTGGCGAATGGAGCGAAGCCGTGGACGCGATTGCCCAATCCGAATCGAGCGAGCGCGAAAAGCGCCTCTTGATGCTCTCAATTGGCGAGCGGCCAAAGATGTTCGATGCGTGCGCGGCTGCGCTCGCGATTCTTGACCAAGGTGATCAACATCCGCAACTGCTCGATGCGGCCGAGTTTCTATTGACAGAAGCGACCGAGGAGGTCGGTGCTGACCTATTGCTCTCAAAGGCAGCGCAAGCAATCACCGTTCACTTTTCGCACTATGATGAGTGGCCGCGAATGCTCGAGCATCTGGCGCGCGTCGAACCGCCGCGGGACGCCGTTGACGAATTCATGCGCAGCATGGCGATGCGTGCGCCCGACAGGGAAGTGAGAGAGAAGGCGGAGCAGCTGCTGTCAACGATTATCAATGAGCGACAGTGACACCTGCGTCAGCCAAGATCTTGACCATGGGCGCAAGCTCGTTCTCGTAGCGCCGCCAACGGCCGACTGAGCGCGTGTGCGCGGGTTCGCGAACCTGGGCAGCACTTGCGGTTGCGACCGCGCCCGAAGCCTCGTGAAACGCAAGGCAGGCATCCTCCCAAGGCAGTTCAAGAAAATCGATGAGGCGTCTCGCGTTGGGTTCAAGATCAGCCACAAGCTGCTCGTAGCTGACGTCAAGAAAACGCCCTCCGAAGCGTTGCCGCCACACGTCCATGAGCCGGTGGTAGCGAACGAAGTGGCGCGCCATTTCTTCGAGCGTGTAGGAGTGCGGGTAGGCTTCGGCGAACAGCTGCTTGAAACTCGCGAAGCAGGCGTCTTCCGGCGCGCGCACCAAATGCACGATTTTTGCGTTCGGCAGCGCCTTCAAGATCAGCGGCAGGTAGAAAAAATTGCCCGGCAGCTTGTCAACAAATCGTGGCAGGTCGCCGCGCACGGGTTCGGTCGCCTTGAGATAGGCTTCGCCGAGCGATTTGGCATTGAGATCAACTGACGCCTTGACGAGGTCGGCATTGAATCGACCTGGAAACTCGCCGCTCGCGAGCCGGCGGATGGAGAGGCCGAACTGCTGCAGCTCGCCTGCGGAATGCACCATGGAATGGCTTGTGACGATGCGTTCGACGAGCGTGGTGCCGGTTCTCGGCTGGCCGACGATGAAGATAGGTGATTGGTCCGGATCGCCGGTGTCGTCCTGATCGAACCAATCCTCGGTGAACGTTTCGATTGCGGCGTCAAATGCGGCGATTTCGGCATCTTCGTCGTAGGAGACGATCTGCCTTCGCGCCGCTGCGCCGCGTTTGAATGCCTCGAACGCGCGCGGCCATTCTTCCAAGTCTTCGAGTTCCTTGCCGAGGCCGTAGAACAAGAAGGCGAGTGCTTGCGGCGGCGGATGTTCCTTGGCCATCAGGTTGACCATTTCTTCGATGTGGCTGCGGTCACGAGCGCGCCGAGCGCTCGCGAGCAGCCAGTGCGCTTGCGCGTTCGACGGCTCTGCTGCGAGAACACGTGTCAGTTCCTGCACTGCTCGCGAAGTCTCGCCGAGGAAGACGAGGCTATTGGCGAGATTGACGCGAAACCTCCACGACTTCGGCTGTGCGGCGACCGCTTTTGAGTACCAAGTGTGAGCGGCCGCCTGATCCCCGAGCAATGAGCATACGGCGCCGATCAAATCCTGCACCATCGGGTCGCCGTGCTCGTGCTGCTTGGCATTGTCGAGGGCCTGGTCGGCGCGGCGGGCTTGCCCAGAGAGCATGAACAGGCGGCTTAAGTGTGCCCAAGCTGCTGCGTGCGAAGGTTCAAGCCGAGTCACTGAGCCAAAGGCGCTCGCCGCCGTGCGTCGATCATTCTTTTCTAGCGCGACGAGTCCGACGAGGAAATGCGCTTGATGGGTCTTCGGAAACGCGTGTAAGACCTGTCGGCACTGCGCCGCAGCTTCATCCGGACGGCCTTTGGAGAGCGCATCAAGGCCGCGCGCGAGGGCACTTCGCACCCACGCCGGTGTTGAGGCTGTCTCAGTCAGTTGCTGGCTCTCTGGCGGCGGGGCCGGCGACCTTGCGTCTCATGCGAGCCCTCTGAACGCATGGTCGGCCTTTTCAATCAGTTCGTCGATTTCCGATTTGGAGATCACGAGCGGTGGCGCAATAATCATAGTATTGCCTGTTGCGCGCATGACAAGACCCGCCTTAGTCGCTAGGTCCCGGCAAGTTTCGCCAAGCGTTTTCGGAGAGTCCGGCGTGCCGAGCTCAAACGCGCCCATGAGTCCTAAGAGGCGCGCTTCGGCAATGATCTCGTGCTTCGAGGCAAGTTCGGCCATCAGCGCTCGCAAATACGGCTCAGCTTCTTCGCGAACATGCGCAAGCACATTGGTGTCATGCATGAGCTTGAGATTCGCGAGGCCGACGGCGCAGGCGACGGGATGCCCAGAATTCGTGAATCCGTGCGCGAACTCGCCGCCGTCCGAGGTCAGGGTTTTCGCGACTCGATCACCGACGAGCACACCGCCCAAGGGGATGTAGCCTGATGTCACGCCCTTGGCGAAAGTTACAAGGTCCGGCTTGAAGCCCATGCGCTGAAAGGCGAACCACTCGCCGAGGCGCCCGAATCCGGTGATGACTTCATCGGCGATCAAGAGCACGTCGTGGCGGCGGCACACGGCTTCGATGGCGGGCCAGTAGTTTTCAGGAGGAATGATGACGCCGCCTGCACCCTGCACCGGCTCGCCGATAAACGCTGCGACGTTCGATGGTCCGAGCACCTTGATGCGTTCGTCAAGCTGATTCGCGAGGCTCTGCGCAAATGCTTCTGGCGACTCGTTGGTCTGCGCGCCGAAGTAGTAGGGCTGATCGACATGCACGATATCTGGAATCGGCAGGTCGCCTTGCGTGTGCATCGGCTTCATGCCGCCGAGGCTTGCGGATGCCAGCGTGCTGCCGTGATAGGCGTTCTCGCGACCAATGACGATGCGTTTTTCTGGCTTGCCTTGAAGCTGCCAGAAACGCTTAACGAGCCTCAATTGCGTGTCGTTGGCGTCCGATCCGCCGTTCGTGAAAAAGACGTGCGAAAGGCCGCTGATCTCGCTTAACTGTTCTGCGAGATGCACGCTCGGCAGCGTTGTACACTGAAAGAAGCTGTTGTAGAAGGGTAGAGTTTCTAACTGTTCTCTAGCGGCGTTGATGAGCGATGGCTGCCCGTAGCCCATGTTGACGTTCCACAGGCCGGACATGCCATCTAGAAGCTTGTGGCCTGAATGCTCGAAGATGTAGACACCTTGGCCTCGCACGACGAGGCGGGTGCCTTTCTTCGCGAGGTCTGCGAAATCCGTAAACGGATGCAGATGATGCGCAGCGTCGCGGCGCCGAAGCTGCTCGGCCTGTTGGGTCACTGCCTAAGTGCTGTCAGTCGAACGACCATTGTGCGCGAACCCCGAAGGTTGTGGGGCGACTCATGCCGAACGCCGTAGAAGGCAAGATGTCTCCGCCCTCGGTGGTGAAGTCGTGATACTCGGCGTCGTTGAGGTTTTCGACGTAAGCCCAGAGCTCCCAGCCGGAGTTCGCCCGATAGCCGCCTCGCACGGCGACCTCCACCCAGCCATCATTGACTGTGTCTGGGTCGAGTTCCTGTCCGCCGTAGGTCTTGGTTTGTCCGAAAGCTTCAATGCGGCCGACCCATTCGCCAGCGCCGGTCGGCAGTTTGCCTTGCAGGACGGCGCCATAGGAGTACTCGGGCAGTCGTCCGAGCGGATTGCCTTCGCAGGCATCGGTGTCGCCGCAAATTGCGGAAACATCGCGTGCTTCCGAATCGGCCCACGCGAAGGACAGGAACATATCCCAGTTCTCGCTCAAAATTGCTTGGAAAGTGCCCTCGAAACCCCATCCCTTGACCTCGCCGACGTTTCTCACACGCGCCCCGCCGCCATCGTTGAAAATGACGACCTGCAGATCTTCGAAGGTGTAGTGGTAGAAGTTGCCATCGACTTGGGCGCGTCCATCAAGGAGGGTGCCCTTGGCGCCCACTTCAAAGGATATCGAGGTTTCTGGGTCGAAGGGGTCTGGTACGGCGTCCGCCTGAGTGATTCCTGTAGTGCCGGCTTCCTGGTCGGGCGAGAAGGCGAAACTTCCGAAGCCGCCCGACTTGTAGCCCGTGGTGGCGCTGCCGTAGAGCGTCCAGTCGTCGTTGGGACGGAAGCGCAGCACAGCGCGGGGCGTCCAGTCGCTCCATGTCTTTTCGTCCTGTAGAAAGCCGTCGGTGGAGAAGGTGATTGCCCAGAAGGGGCCGAGCTCGCTCTCAACAGGGAAGACGTTGTTGGCGAAATCCTTGGTGTCGCTGGTGTAGCGCAGGCCGATGCTCGCATCTAATGCTGGGGTGAATACATAGTTTAAGTCCACATAGGCCGCCCAGCCGGAGTAGTCGCCCTTGACGCGATTGTTCTCTACAAGTCCGTGCGGATGCGGCGTGAAGCTATCGCCGATATAGTCGCTGCAGGTCATTCCTTCGTAGTAGTACAAGCACATCTCGTCCTCGCCTGCCACCTGCGTGAACAGCGTGTCGATGTTCTCTTGGTAGTAGGAGACGCCGGCGTACCAGGAGAGGTCGTTTGAGGTTTCGGACACGAGTCGAAACTCCTGCTCGAAGTAGTCGCCTTCCTGATCTTGCGCGTAGTTGTTGATCTCGAGTGGTGATCCGTCAAAGTCTTCGGAGTAGTAGTACTCGTGATCCTTGAAGCCCGTGAGTGATGTGATCGTTGCCCAGCCCATGTCGTGTTCGACGTTGAGGCCAATACTCAGAATCTTCGCGTCATCGGCTTCGCCCTCTGAGAGGTCGCTGTCCGTGTCTTGGCTGTCACCACGCATCGTCACGCCGAATATCTCTGCTAGGTTCTCCCAAACTTCTCCACGATCAATCGCCCGGTAGACGGTGCCGGACTGTTCGCGGTCTTCAAACTCGAAGAAAGCGTTGATATCGGTGTTGCCTTCGGTGTGGCGCAGCGACAGGCGGGCGGCCTGTTTGTTGTGCGCGATCAGGTCTTCGTCCTGCGGGCGAAAATGGTTTTTGACGTAGCCGTCTTCCTGCGAGCTATAGAGGGCAATGCGCGCAGCGGCGTTCTCGCTCAAATCAACGCTCACCGCGCCTTCGATGACCGCGTGGTTGCGCTCGCCGATGTCAACTTCCACATAGGCTTCGCGCTGGCCGAGTTCGGGCCTGCGCGTGTGCGTGCTGATGGCGCCGGCAATCGAGTTGCGCCCAAAGAGGAAGCCTTGCGAGCCGCGCGCGACTTCCACGCGGTCAATGTCATAGAGGCTCGTGACCACCGAACCATTGCGGCCTTGATAGAGGCCGTTCTTGAAAAAGCTAATCGACGGGTCGCCGCCGACGCCGAAGTCGAGCGTATAGATGCCGCGGATTTGCAGCACGTCGATAAAGCTGTCCTTAGAGTTGCCCGTGAGTCCGGGGGTGTAGGCGACGAGGTCTTTTACATCGTCCAAGTTGACATCGCGCATGAACTCGCCGGTGAAGGCCGAAACTGCCAAGGGCACTTCCTGCAATGTTTCGGCGCGCCTGCTGACGGTAACGATGACTTCTTCGATCATGCTGCTTTGAGCAACCGCCGGCATCGGCGCACCAAGGCTGGCCGCGACCGCAACTCCCGCGGCGACTGTTGCGCTGGTCTTGGTCTTGGTGGCAGCGTGAGCGGCCGGATTCCACGGCAGCGTGCTGCCTCTTACTCGCATTGCCATAGTGAGCGTCCCCCTTTGTGAGCCTGTTTGGAAAGCGTGTAGAAAAGCAATACTACACTACTTGTTCATGCCAGAAGAGTTAGCAGATGCCATGCCAACTTTATGAGCTAATCGTTGTGGAAGCGAAGGCTTGGGCGGCGGCTTGAGGGTGATGATTCGCTTCATTACGTTGTCTTGAATGTGCTTCGCTGTAGAATCAAGCACTACCTCGTCAGCCGTTGGGTCGTTATGAGCATTTCGGCATCAGGTGCTGCGACAGGGACTGTTCGTCGCGCAACCTATCAAGACGTTCATGCTGCGCCGCAGCACAAGGTGGTCGAGATATTAGATGGCGAGTTGCATTTGCATCCGCGACCCGCGTCGAGGCAGGCATTGGCGAAGTCCGCAATCGGCGCGACCCTGTTGCCGCCGTTTCGTCGAGGTCGATGCGGCCCGAGTGGCTGGTGGATTGTCAACGAGCCAGAGTTGCACTTTGGCGAAGATGTCGTCGTTCCTGACCTCGCGGGCTGGCGGAAGAGCCGATTGCCATAGTATCCGGATGCGGCCTTCTTCACGCTGGCTCCCGATCGGGTGTGCGAAGTGCTTTCGCCTTCAACGCGCAGAATTGATACAGGCATCAAGCGAACCATCTACGCGCGCGAGGGCGTTGGCTTTCTGTGGTTCATCGACCCGATCGCGAGGACACTGGAAGCATTCGAATTGCGCGACGGCTTCTGGGTGCTGCTCGATATGCTCACCGGCGATGCGAGCGTTTCTGTGCCACCCTTCGACGCCATCAGCTTCGATCTTTCCGACCTCTGGGCATGAAGCTACGATATCCGCTAAAACAGCATCCGGAGCACACTCTGCGCGACGCACGCAGGCTTCTCAGAGCCCTGAACCTCGACGGTCAACTCGTTGACCGCTTCGATCATGTTCTCGCCCTTGACCGTGACCTCGACGAGCTTCGGTACTGTGCGGATGCGCGCGCCGACGGGCACCGGGCTTGGGAAGCGCACCTTGTTCCAGCCCATGTTGATGCCCATCTTGACGCCGTCGAGCTTCGGGATGCCAGCGCCGTCGCCGCCCGGCAGAAAGCTCATCACCGACATGGTGAGCTGACCGTGCGCGATGGTGGTGCCGAATGGACCGGACTTCGCCCGTTCTTCGTCGACATGAATCCACTGGTAATCCATGGTGGCGTCAGCGAACGCGTTGATGCGCTCTTGCGTGACTTCAAACCATTGGGTGGGTGTGCCTGCCTGGCCGATGCGTGATTCGAGCACGGCCTTGGCGTTCGCGAGTGCTTCTTGCGACATGTGAATTACCTCTTGGGCTTTGCGGTTGTGATGCGTTAGCATAGCCCATACGCCAGACAGCTCATGGGCCGCAGTCATGTTTGACATCAATTTCATCCCCCATCCACTCGTCGGCACACCCTACGGCGCGGCGCTCGACCTATGCATCGTGTTCATCATCTGTTGTTATATATCGGCAGTCGTCACACGCCGATACGAGTGGGTGGACCGATTGTGGAGCGTGTGCCCGCCAATCTATTGCTTGCTGGTCGCTGCGGAAACCGGCTTCGAATCGCCGAGAATCAACCTGATGACGGCGCTCGTTGTGCTCTGGGGCGTTCGCCTCACATACAACTTTGCGATCAAAGGCGGCTACGGGAAAGGGGGCGAAGATTACCGCTGGCCTGTCGTGCGAGAGCGCATGAAGCCGTGGCAGATTCAAGTGTTCAATGCGACCTTCCTCGCGCCTGGCCAGATGCTGCTCATTTGGTGGTTCACTGCGCCGGTACACGTTGCTTGGGAAAATATGGCCGCGCCGCTCAATTGGCTGGACTACACGGCGGCGATTGTGTTCGCGCTCGCGCTGATTGGCGAAACCGTGGCTGATCGGCAAATGAGCGTCTTCCAAGAAGACAAGAAGCGCCGAATCGCCGCTGGCGAGCCGGTGGAGCAGGGGTTTTTTACCGGCGGTCTCTATCAATATAGCCGCCACCCCAACTACTTCTGTGAGCTCGCCATGTGGTGGTGCTTCTATTGGTTCGCAATCGCCGCGTCGGACGATATCTTCAGTTGGACCGCCGGTGGGTTTATCGTGCTGACGGCGTCGTTCCTTGGTTCGACCCCGCTCGGCGAGCAAATCAGTTTGTCCAAGTATCCGGACTATGCGAAGTATCAGGCGGAGAAGCCGCGCATGATTCCGTTTACGGGGCTTGGGAAGATCCGGGGTGGGGCGTGACGCTGGGGATCATCGGGTGCCTGCGACTGTCACACCATTGAAATGGAGAGGTTGCCGGCAAGCGAGCCTGAGCGAGTGGCACGAAGAGGAATCCGCAGTAAGTCTGCTGTGACGAGAGAAGTCATCGACCTATATCTGCGAAACAGTGCAGGTCTGAACTCGCTGAAAAGGCGAGAGAGAATAGAAGACTTGGTTGGATGCGTGGCAGGTGCGGCAGATCTCTCGACCAATACGGCGCATATGAGCGGGTTTGGAAAATGATGCGATTGTAGCGTGTGCCCTGAATCCACACGTATTCGTAGGACATCACCGTGCATGAGCCGCGCTGCGCAATTTTGGCTCACATCCCATACAAATCCGCCCTGTCAATCACATTCCTCGCAATCCGTATGGTCGCCGCGTCCACCATTTCGCCGTCGATATTGATTGCGCCCAAGCCTTGGGCGAGGGCCTCCGCATAGGCCGCTTCGTGTTTGCGAGCGCGTGCGACGGTGTCGGCGTCCGGCGTGAATACGTCCATCGCCGTTGCCACCTGATTGGGGTGAATCGCCCATTTGCCTGACATGCCGAGCGTCAAGCAGCGCTGGCATTCGGTGCGGAAGCTGTCCATATCCGCGAAGTTGGCGTATGGGCCGTCGACTGGGTCGATGCCGTTGGCGTGGCACGCGACGATCATGCGATACCTCGGGTAGTGCCAAATATCGGGCGGGTAATCGCCGGAACCGCCGATCGTTGCAAGCTGCATCTTCTGGCTCGCGGCATAATCGCCCATGCCGAAGGTGAGGGCTTCAAGGCGGCTCGACGCGCTTGCGATCTCATCGACGTGCGCGATGCCTTCGACTTCTTCAATGAGGCACTCGATGCCGATGCGCTTCTCAATTCCGAGCTTGGCTTCGAGCTGGCTGAGCAGATGATGCACGAACATTACATCGCTCGCGGACTTGGCTTTGGTGAGCATGATGGTATCGAGCTTGTCTCGCGCGCCAGTGACGACTTCGATGATGTCGTCGTGGCAGTACTCGGTTTCGACATCGTTCACCCGCACGCAGATGGTTTTGGGTGTCCAGTCGTGCTTGTTGATGGCTTCGACGATCATGCCGCGTGCGTCGAGCTTGGCCGCTGGCGCCACTGCATCTTCGAGGTCGAGAAACACTTCGTCTACTTCAATGCCGGATGCCTTTTCGAGCATTCGTGAGTTGCCGCCCGGGACGGAGAGCAGGCAGCGGCGGGGGCGCTTGGGTTGGGTGCGGTTCATTGCCATGATGGGACTCGGCTCAGCGGTCGTGCAGGCGTCCATTCTTGCACGAGATGATTGCCGAATATCTATAATTCAAAATGATTTCGTCGGGAGACCGCCTATGGCAGAGAAAGAGAAGCCAAAGATTGCTCGGATTCGTATAGACCTTAGGCATGTGGAGCCTTGTGTGCGTCGGTGCGTTGATGTGCCTATTTCAGCATCGCTCGATTCCCTGCACTGGATTATTCAAACTGCGATGGGATGGGACAACGACCATATGCACGAGTTCGAGATTGGTGGTCGCAGGTATGAGCACCACGAACCTTTCTTTGATGTCGGCGACCACGACAGCGAGGTCATCAGCAGTCGCGCCATTGACTTGGCTGGCATCATTGCGCAAGGTGTCAAGAAGTTCGTTTACCTCTATGATTTCGGTGACAATTGGACGCATGAAATCAACATCGGGAGAGTGCGTGACGGGAAGTCAGGCGAGAAGTTTCCGCTTCTGATTGATGCGTCTGGTCGTTGTCCGCCGGAAGATTGCGGTGGCGCATGGGGGTACGCAGACTTGCTTGAGGTGCTCGGCGATCCTGCTCACAAAGACCATGAGGAAATGCTTGAATGGTGCGGTGAATTCGACCCGCAGGAGATCGATGAACAAGGCATTCAGGCGAATCTCTGGCGCGTCCCTATCGTCCCCAAGTCGGATTCGCTTGGCTGAATGCTACACTTGCCCGCATGAAACACCCAAGCTTTGACACAATCATCCGAGCAGCGAGTGTCCTAGATGGCACTGGCGCGCCTGCATTTACCGCCGACCTAGGCATCAAAGACGGCGAGGTCAGCGAGATCGGTCGCATTTCGGGGCGCGGCGCTCGCGAAGTCGATGCCGATGGCGCGCTCGTCACACCCGGCTTCGTGGATATCCACACCCACTACGACGGACTCGTCACTTGGGGCGAGCGGCTCATGCCGTCGAGCCATCACGGCGTGACCACCGTCGTCATGGGCAACTGCGGCGTCGGCTTCGCCCCATGCCGCGCTGACGACCAGGATCTCCTTATTGAACTCATGGAAGGTGTCGAGGATATCCCTGAGCCGGTGCTTTCCGCCGGCTTGCCTTGGAAGTGGGAATCTTTTGAGGACTATCTCGACTTTGTAGGTGAGCGACGCACCGACATGGACTTCTGTGCACAGCTTCCGCATGGCGCGCTGCGCGTCTTCGTCATGGGGCAGCGCGGGGCCGATGGCGCACCAGCCACGCCTGAAGATGTTGCTGAAATGCGAGCGCTCACCAAGCGCGCCATCAAAGCGGGTGCCATCGGCGTCACCACCTCCAGAACACTGAATCATCGCACCTCGACGGGCGCGCCGACACCGTCCTTGAAAGCCGAACGCGAAGAGTTAATCGGGCTCGGCATGGGCCTCGCTGATGCGGGCAAGGGCGTGTTCCAAGTCATCTCTGATTTCAAGGATTTAGACGCTGAGTTCGAGATGATTGCTGCGGTCGCTCGTGAAAGCGGACGTCCCTTGTCTATCTCGCTCGCGCAGGGCATATCGTCTCGCGGCAATCGCTACCAAGACTACTGGCGACGGATTCTTGATCGCATTCATAGCGCCAACGCCGAGGGCCTGTCGATTCGTGCGCAAGTGGCGCCGCGCGCGGTCGGCATCACGATCGGGCTTGATGTCACCCTGAATCCATTCATGTTGACGAGCGGGTACAAAGCGCTCGCCGAACTGCCGCTCGCGCAGCGCGTGGCACGTCTCAGTCGGTCAGAAGTACGCGAGCATATCCTGAGCGAATCAGTTGACTCGATAGAGCACCCGCTACAAAGGCTCATGGGCAATCTTGAGCGCGTATGGGAGCTTGATTCCGAGCCCGACTACGAACCCTCGCCGAGCACAAGCATCGCGAGCCGTGCTCGCGCCCTCGGGATGGTGCCGGCGCATCTCATGTATGACCTATTGATCGCCGAAGGCGGTTCCAAACTCTTCTACTCGCCGTTCGCCAACTACGCTGAGGATTCGCTCGATTGCTGTCGCGACATGATCCTGGATGAACACTGCGTCATGGGGCTTGGCGATGGCGGCGCGCACGTATCAACCATTTGCGATGCGAGCTTCGCGACCTTTTTGTTGACGCATTGGGGACGGGATCGAACGCGCGGTGAACGCATTGATCTGCCGACCCTAGTCAAGGCGCAAACGCACGACACCGCCAAGGCCGTCGGCCTTGCAGACAGGGGGGTGCTGAAAGAAGGCTACAAGGCAGACATCAACATCATCGACTTTGATGCCTTGGCGATCAAGAAACCCGAAGTCGTGTTCGATCTTCCAGGAGGCGGGCGGCGTCTAGAGCAGCGCACCGAAGGGTTCCTAGCAACCTTCGTTAGCGGTGAAATGACATATGAGAAAGGTGAGCCGACCGATGCATTGCCGGGATGCCTGATTCGTCTTTAACCGACAACTTCGAGTTCGACAGCGTCGAGGCGGTGCTTGAAGCCATCGCCGGCGGTGAACTCGTCATTGTCGTTGATGACGCCACGCGCGAAAACGAGGGCGACCTCATCATGGCGGCTTCGCACGCCAAGCCTGAGCGGGTCGCGTTCATGATTCGACACACGAGCGGTATTCTCTGCACGCCGCTCGGCGAAGAAGACGCGAGGCGCTTTCGCTTGGACCCGATGGTCTCTCGCAATGATGCGCCGATGAGCACCGCATTCACCATTTCCATTGACTACAAGCATGGGCTGACGACCGGCATTTCCGCGGAGGAGCGCGCGAACACCGTGGTGGCGTTGACTAACAGCAATGCCTCGCCCGATGATTTTGTGCGTCCTGGTCATATTTTCCCGCTCATTGCCAAGCAGGGCGGCGTGCTCGTGCGCTCAGGTCACACGGAAGCTGGCGTTGACCTCGCCAAGCTCGCTGGCTTGCCGCCGGTCGCCTTGCTTGCGGAGGTCGTCCACGATGACGGCACCGTGATGCGCCTGCCAGCGCTGCAGACCTTTGCCAAGGAACACGGCCTCAAAATGGTCTCGATCGCGCAGATTATCGAGTATCGACAGCGGCGCGAAAAACTCGTTTCGAGAGTGCGCGAGTTCCCCGTCAAGACGCCCTTCGGCGGTGCGCGCGCGTTGACCTACCGCACCGAGTTCGAGGATGCCGAGCATCTTGTTGTTGTCTTTGGTCGCATTGATGCGAGTGGGCCGGTGCCGGTTCGCATTCACCGCGAGAAACTGTTGGACGATGTGTTCGGCTCGCAATCGCCGCAGCACGACCAAAACCTCTTGAATGCCTCGCTAGAGCGCATCCATGCACTTGGCGGCGGCGTGCTGATCTACTTGCGAACTGGATTCGCTGGCGTACCGGCGGAGCCGATGATGGGAGAAGCGGAAACGGCTGAAGATGCCGATGCGAAGCGCAAGCGTTCGTGGCTGGAAGTGGGTGTCGGCGCGCAGATCTTGGGCGATCTCGGCATCAGCCGCATTCGTCTCGTGACTGGCCGACCTTCAGAGCACTATGTTGGGCTTGAAGGCTTCGGCATTCACCTTGATTCAATCGAGCTGATCGGCGGTTAGGTCTTAATTATTAGCAAGTTCTAATTGAGTTTGGATTGCAGCGCTTCGAACACTTTTTGCGGATGATCGGCTGCCTTGGCAACACGCCGCCAATGACGTAGTACCTTGCCGTCAGGCCCCACCCAGACCGTCGAGCGAATCACGCCAACGGTCTTCTTGCCGTACATGACTTTCTCGCCGTAGGCGCCATAGCTTGTCATCACGGACTTGTCAGGGTCGCACAGGAGCGTGAAGTTGAGGCTGTACTTGTCGGTGAATTTCTGGTGCGCGCTTTGGCTATCTGGGGAGATGCCGACCACGGCCGCGCCAAGGCCGGTGATCTCATCATTGAGATCGCGAAACCCGCACGCCTCCTTGGTGCAGCCCGGCGTGTCATCCTTCGGGTAGAAGTAGATGATCAGGTGCTTGCCAGCGAAGTCGGACAGGCCGACATCATTGCCTTGAGTGTCTTTGAGGGTAAAGTCGGGAGGGGCGGCGCCTTCTGAAATGGTCATGGTGGTCACCTTGATTCGGGCGGGTGATGATACCGATAGGATGGTGTCTTGAGCAAGCCGAGCGCGATGACAGCGACAAGCGTCAGCGGCAGGGAAGAGAACAGCACGGCGTTCCAGCCGAACGTTTGCATGACCACGCCTGCCGCGAGCGAGCCAACAGCGGACAGGCTGAATACGCTGAAGTCATTGACGGCTTGCGCGCGGAAGCGTTCCTCTCGCGTGTGCGTGGTGCCGAGTAGGGTGGTGCCGCCGATAAAAAGGCACGCCCAGCCGAAGCCGAGCGCGACCATCGATGCCCCGTAGTGCAGCACTTCGCGGCCGGCGAAGCCGAGCGCGACTGTCAGGCACAGCAGCAGGGCGCCCGCAAGCATCACTGGCTTTGCGCCGAAACGCTGCAGCAATGCGCCGATGACGAGGGAAGGGGCGTACATGGCAAGCACGTGCGCTTGAATGACGCCTGATGTGTGTTGCAGCGAGTGTCCGTCCGAGATGTGCATGGCAATCGGGGTCGCAGTCATCACGAAAGACATGACGCCGTAGCCTGATGCGGCTGCGAGGATGGCGATGATGAACGTGCGACTGCGTGCCATTTCTCGCAAATTGCGCGCCAGCCCGCTTTCCGCCACGATGCTCAGCGTTCTTTGCCGCAAGCCAAGAAGAATGCTTGCGGAGGCGAGATAGCATCCGGCAATTGCCGTGAAGGTGCCAGCGAAGCGCGTCTCATGAAACCAATACTCGCCGCTTGCCGCAAGCTGCGGGCCGAGAACGGCGCCGACCAACGAGCCTGCAAGGATGATCGAGACCGCAAGCGGCGCAGCGCCTTCGCTGACGCGCTCCACAGCCGCGAAGCGATATTGCTGCGCGAAGGCATTGGCAACGCCGATCATTGCGGCCGCGCCGCAAAAGAGCGCGAAGCTCGCCTCGAACAGTGCGAGTGCGGCGAGGACTGCGCCAGCGCATCCGATTGAGGCACCGATTGCGAAGCCGCGCGCACGCCCGATTCGTGACATGAGCCAGGCTGCGCCAAGCGTTGCCGCGGCGGTGCCGATGACGAGCAGCGAGACGGGTAGGGTCGCCAGCGCAGGGGAAGCGGCGAGATCCCTGCCAACGATGCCGCCAAGCGTGATCAGGGCTGCGGTGCCAGTGACCGACGCCGTCTGCGCGATGGTCAGCACGAGAATGTCGAAGTTGAGAAGTTCGCGGTGTCTCATAAGTGCGCGTCTGCTTTCAGGTAGCATAGCCGAGAACGATGACGACACTTGAGTCCATGTCTTTGAAGCCCCTTACTCTACGCTTGTTGGCCGTGGTGGCCGCTGGCATCTTGGCGACCGGCTGCGCATTCCAAGCAGGCGACGAGCGGCTACGCGCAAGCGCATCCTGCATTGATCGCGAAGCCCGCGACCATCTCCCGCTTGTTGACGCGCATGTGCATTTTCGACCTTTCGGTGGGCCGACGCTCGATTTTGAGCGCATGGTGGAATATCTCAATCATGCGGGTGTTCGCTACGCGACCGTCTTCGGAATCGGTCAGATGCTGCCGCTCGATTCGGACTGTATCTATTATCTCGATTGTCCGGGCGTGCCGGTCACGCCGACTTTGAAGAATGACTTTGTCAATGCCATGGACTATATAAAGACAGGGCCGCATCCTGTGCATTTGGCGATGTCCATGACCTTTGCAGACCTTGCCAACCCGGACACTGTACTTGAAGGCATTCGAGTGCTCGACCGCGAATTCCCCGGTCTATTTGGCTGGATGGGTGAGGTCAATCTGGTCAAGCAAGCGCTCTTTGGCAATCACCATGCGCCAGTGCCCATCGAAAAGATCGCGGGCTGGGCGCCGTTCATGGCGGTGCTGCGCGAACGCGGCATTCCAATGGCCATTCACGCCGATCTCGGCAACGATCTTGAACCCACCAAGTATCACGCATGGATGGACGAAGTGCTGAAGCGCTATCCCGACAACAAAATAGTCTGGATGCACTTGGGTCTATCGCGGGAACTCACCAGCATCGATGCGGATGTCCATATCAGTGTGATGCGTGACTGGTTCGAAGCCTATCCGAATTTGATGATGGATTTGTCTTGGCGCGTCGTTGAAGAATCTATTTTCGACACCAAAGAAAAGCGCGATCGCTACCTGCCTTTCTTGCACGAATACTCGGACAGACTTCTACCGGGCAGCGATTTCGTGGCGTATGACACGAGCACGCGCGCGCAGTATGCGGCGGAACTGCGAGCGACCAGCGGCATTTTTCGTGACCTAGACGATGAGGCGTTCGCTAATATCGCGCTCGGTCATAACTACTTGCGATTGCTTGATCTTGACCACCAGCACCCGAGACTGTGCGCAAAGTAAATCGCGGGCGGTCAGCCCCGACATCTGCCTGAACGCTTCTTCCAGCTCGGCCACTCAATGGATTGTCTATCCGCTCCGCGAGACAAGAGGCTCCCTAGCGAGCGCCGCCTCCGTTCGGAAGCATCGAGAGAAGCTCTTCTTCGCTCGCGCAGTCCATGATCCAGTCCGAGACCTGCTCGAACTCCGCCGTGCTACTCAAGCTCGCAAGATGCTCGCCGAGGCGCTCCCCCGCGCTGCCCCCGAACCTTCGCGTCGCAATTCGGCCGAGCCAAGCGCGCTGCTCCTCCCGCAGCGTGCTCGTGGCTTGCTCGATGCCTTGTACAAGCCCTTGCTCAACGCCTTGCTTGACACCTTGCTCAAAGCGCAGCTCCAGAAAATCCCTCTTGATTTCCTCCACAAATTCGGGGAACTCTTCCAGCAAATTCATCAGCACCTCCTCTCGGTCTGCTTCTTTGTATGTCTTGGGCGGCCACAGCACCTTGTGCGCCCACAGCGTCAAGTCGCGGCAGAACACCCTGTCTGCCTCGCCCCACCGCCGCCGCGCCGCCGTCAGGACTTCCTGCGCCTCCGCGCCGCCCGGCGCGCCCGCCATCCTGACGATCAGGGACATGCGGCCGTCTTCACTCTGTTGACTTGACGACAGCGCCCCGGCGTCGAGCAGAAGATAGCACTTCTCCGGCA
>JAPOTJ010000083.1 GCA_026709225.1 Gammaproteobacteria bacterium
ACCAAGACAAGCCGCGCAAGAAACTCAACTCTGCTGCCTTAACAGGGGATTGAGGCAGAGTCAACAAGTGCTCCAGTCGGCCCCGCACGGCATATACGATGCGTTCTTCAAAACCTGTCAACGATGGAAAATTGATGGCTCTGAATGGGCAGTACTCCTAGGCCACGATTCCGAAGGCTTCGTGGCGCAACAGATTGCGGCAGGACATATACTCAACTGGAACAAAGACACAAGGGATCGGGCTGCCTATGTGGTCGCGATCAGCTTGGGGCTTGGAACGCTTTTCAATGAAGATGCAGAGGCAGAGAACTCGTGGCTCAGGCAAACACGAAGCAGGCTTCTCGGCAAGACTCCGCTTCAACACATTCTGGAAGGCTCGATGAAGAATTTGATCGAAATTACAGAGCTTGTACTTGAAGAGCGAGGTCTCGGTTTCATTGCTTGAAGCGTGCGGCGTCAACAGAGAAGAGATAGACACGCTGAGGCTAGCTTCGTTGCCGCGTCGAGAGGTAGCTTCGACTCTGTATGAACGAGGCGTGAAATTTGAGAATATCCGTGAGAGTATTTCGGTGCTTGAGGAGCTCGGACAATCCATGACCGCAGAGCAGTACGTGGATGCCTCATTCCGCCCTCGAATCGGAAGCATCACACCTTTTAGTTAGAGCAGGTCGATTCAGTAACGGCACCTTCCCTGTCTACTATTCGGCAACTGAAGAGGAAACTTGCAAATATGAAGTCAAGTACCACTTCCGGCGAGAATTAGACAATGAAGCTGGCCCACCAAAAGAGCACTCAAGAACATACAACTTGGTTCACTGTCGATTTCGAGGCGCCGTCGCTAATCTGTTCGAGTTGAAAGAACAGTACCCGGAACTGACCAGCGAAACGCAAGAGGGCTATCCGTTTTGCCAAAGAATAGGAGATGAGGCCGTGGAGACAGGCGTGCAAGCATTGTTAACCCCATCAGCTCGGAACCCAAGAGGAAGATGCCTCCCTGTTCTAGACCGCATAACGCTATCGGACGCCACTGTCGGAAAGATGCTTGTGCTGCACGTGAGCGAACATGAAATCAGCTTCCGCGAGTCCGAGACATAACCAAAACTCCTCGCCGCTTGCAGTCGCGCGCAGCGTCACTTTGCGGACATTGCGCGAAAGGGCTAATCTGACTGATCATTATTTCGTCCACGAGATCAAACGACCATGTCATCTCTCATCAGTCATTCTTGTCGTTTTCCTCATCGTGCGCTTTCCCCGTCGGTGTGTGCACTTCGCGAGCATCCTGGCAAACATGATGACCACACGCAGTAAAAACCCCTCCTCCTTCCGTCCCTCCCCACGCGAGCACATCGCCGCGCACGACCAATCGCTGCACGAGCGGTTCCGGGCAGGTGCCGATATCGAGACGCTCCTCGCGCAGCGCGCTGCGTGCGTCGATCAGTGCATTCTCGGACTATGGAACGCCGTGAACTGGCCGGACTCCGCAAGCCGCACGCTCGGCCTCTTCGCTGTCGGCGGCTACGGTCGGGGTGAATTGCATCCGCACTCGGATGTGGATGTCCTTGTAGTTTCGGAAACCGACATCGCTCCATTTGCTGAGGACATCGAGCAGTTTGTTCGTTCGCTGTGGAACCTTGGGCTTGAGATCGGGCATGGCGTGCGCACCTTGGATGAGTGCCGTAGCGCCGCCGACGACGACCTCACCATTGCCACCTCACTGTTGGAGCGCAGGCAACTCGCCGGCGCGCCTGAACTTGATCAGCAGCTCGGCAATCTCTTCGCCTACGATGAAATCTGGCCACAAGCCAAGTTCTTCCGCGCCAAGGTTGACGAGCAGGAAAAGCGCCACAAGCATTACGACAATGTTTCCTACGGCCTTGAGCCTGATGTCAAATCCTCGCCTGGAGGCTTGCGGGACGTACATACCATTGACTGGATCATGCGACGCTCGTTTGGCCTGCAACGTCGTGAGAACGCCGCCTCGCGCGGTTTCATTGAGCATTACGACGCCGAATCCTTGAGTGCATCACACACATTTCTCAAGCGCGTCCGCTGGGGGCTGCACATGATCGTCGGACGCAAGCAGGAGCAGTTGCGATTCGAGTATCAGCATGAGCTGGCCGATCTCTTCGGCTACCCTGGCAACAACATCAAAGCCCGCATCGAAGCGTTCATGCACGACTATTACAAGCATGTGCAAGCGCTTGTCGGCGTCAGCGACCTCTTGCTGCAGCAATTCGACGAAGCGATTTTGCGCGTGCACGCCGCGCCTGTGATCCGCCCCTTGAACGACAGGTTCGTGATTCACGACGAGTACCTCGCCGTCAAGGACGAGGATGTTTTCGAGAAGCAGCCATGGGCGATGATGGAGATGATGGTCGTGCTGGCGCACCGGCCAGATATTGGCGGCGTGCGCGCCTCGACGATTCGTCTGGTGCGCCAAGCCGTGAAGCAGGTCGATGACGCCTTTCGCAGCAGCCCGCGCGTCGCTTTTCTGTTCTTGCAGCTTCTGCGTTCCCCCTATACGCTCGTCTCGCAATTGAATCGCATGCGCCGCTACGGCCTGCTGCAACGCTACATTCCCGAATTCGGTGATGTCGTCGGGCAAATGCAGCACGACCTCTTTCACATCTACACGGTGGACGCCCACACGCTGCAGCTCATTCGCAATTTGCGCCGCTTTCGCTACCGATCCGCACGCGAAAAGTTCCCCGTCGCCGCACACTGCATCAAACGACTGAGGCGCTTGGAGCCGCTTTATATCGCTGGCCTCTTTCACGATCTTGGCAAGGGCAAGGACGGCGATCATTCCGAGCTCGGCGCGCGCGACGTTGTGCTGTTTTGCAAGCGTCTCGGACTGTCCGCCGAGCAGGCGGAACTTGCCGAGTGGCTCGTTCGCCAGCATCTTGCGATGTCGCGCGTCTCGCAAGGCGAAGACTTGAGCGACCCGGAAGTCATCCGCGCCTTCGCGCAGTTTGTCGGCAATCGAACGCGACTTGACTATCTCTATACGTTGACAGTCGCCGACATTACGGCCACCGACCCGTCGCTGTGGAACACTTGGCGCGCCGCGCTGATGAGTCAGCTCTACACGGAAACTCGGAAAGTGCTGCGGCGCGGCTCAGATGTCTCTCCCGGCAGGGCTGAGAAGGTGCGCGACGCTCAGCGGCTCGCCCTCAAGCGACTGGAAAAGAACGGGATGAATGCCGATATGGCAGCACGCATCTGGGACGATCCCCCAGACGAGTTCTTTCTTGTTCACAGTCCGCGGCACATCGCTGAATTCACCGAATTGCTGGGACAGCGCGATTGCGAAGACCAGCCGCTCGTCGCGGTCCGCGACGCGCCAAGGCAGCTTGAGGGCGAAGGTGCGACGCTCGTCTTTGTCGCCACCCGGGACACGCCGGAACTGATGCTGCTGACGCTTGCGCGCCTCAGCCTCATGGGGCTTTCCATCCACGCCGCATGGCTCTCGACCACACGCGGCGGAATGCGCTTCGCCACCTACATCGTGCTTGATGAGGAGAAAGGCTATCTTGGCCGCTCCAAGCGACGATTCACCGCAATCACCGAGGAACTTGTCACCGCGCTGCAAACGCCGCAAAGCAAAACGCAAGTCGATGAAGCAGTTGCCAAGATCTCCGCGCGCCGTCCGAGGCGCGAACTGCAATACTTCCATGTGCCAGTCAAAGTGCAATTCGATGAAGACGACGGTCTTGAGGCATCAAGTCTGCAGATTGAGTGCCGTGAGCGCCCGGGCGTGCTGACCTTGATCGTGCGCATCCTCGTCGGTCACGACCTGACGATCCGCAGTGCGCGCGTGTCCACCCTCGGCGAGCGCGTCGAAGACAGTTTCATAGTCACGCAAGCCGACGGTGCGACGGTCTCTGGCAGCGAGCGGCAAAACGCGCTGGCGGAGTCCATTCGCAAGCAGCTCGTTGAAGCCGGATGCGAGCGCTAGATTTCTCGCAGCCATATGCGTCGCAACGCGCACCTGTCTGCGCGGACAATCTGGTTGCCACATCGCAGCCACTCGCGGCAGAAGCCGGAATCCATGCACTTCGCCGCGGCGGCAATGCTGTCGATGCAGCGCTGGCCGCTGCGATCACGCTCACCGTCGTCGAACCATGCAGCAATGGCGTCGGCAGCGACGCCTTCGCGATTCTTTGGGACGGAACGGAATTGCATGGACTCAACGCTTCCGGCAAGTCGCCAGCGGACCTGAATCGAGAGAGATTTGGAAGACATGCGAGGATGCCGCATTACGGATGGGACGCCGTGACCGTGCCGGGCGCCGTGAGCGCGTGGGCGATGCTCTCCGAACGCTTCGGTCGTTTGCAGTTCGAAGAACTGTTTGAAGCTGGCATTCATTACGCGCGCGATGGGTTTCCAGTCGGACCGATCACCGCCAAGCGTTGGCAGGAAGCAGAGCGCCTGTACGCAGGATTCCCCGATTGGCGCGCCCACTTCCTGCCCGCGCCAAGCGCTGGAGAACGATTCCGTCGGCCCGACCTCGCGACTACCTTGGAACGCATCGCCGCAAGCCATGGCGAGGCTTTCTATCACGGCGAATTGGCTGATGCCATGCACGACGCATCTCGCAAAGCAGGCGGCGCTTTGCGCCGAAGCGATCTTGAGTCGCATGAGTCGAAATGGGTGACACCGCTCTCGGCACCGTATCGAAACGTTGCATTGCACGAGATTCCACCGAACGGGCAAGGTCTCGCCGCGCTTATCGCGCTCGCCATCCTCAATCGATTCGAAGCGCCGGCGCTTGATTCGGTCGATGCCGTGCATCTGCAAGTCGAAGCCATGAAGATCGCCATTCGTGCGGCATTCGCGCACATCGCAGATCGAGGCCATATGCGTCATCCGCCCGAATCGCTTTTGCAAGAGGAGCATATCGATCGAGCAGCGCAGCACATTGATCTGCTGCGCGCGTCGAATGAACCCGCCACACTCATCCCGAGCAGCGACACCGTCTATCTCACCACTGCGGACGCAAGCGGCATGATGGTGTCGTTCATTCAGTCGAATTACAAGGGGTTCGGTTCTGGGATTGTCGTGCCCGGCACGGGTATCGCGCTACAAAATCGCGGCGCCGGCTTCACACTGGAACGCGGCCATCCGAATCAAGTTGGCCCGAATAAGCGCCCCTTTCATACGATTATTCCGGGCTTTGTGACGGAAGCCAGCGAGCCACGATTAAGCTTCGGCGTCATGGGCGGGCACATGCAGCATCAAGGCCATGTGCAAATGGTCACGCGCATCTTCGACTACCGCCAGAATCCGCAAGCTGCGAGCGATGCGCCGCGCTGGCACGTGTTTCCTGATTTCACGCTCGGCCTTGAAGCGGGCATGGATGCACGTCTTGTCGAAGGGCTAGAAGCGCGCGGCCACAGCGTGCGGGCGGGACTTGATTCAGAACTGTTCGGCGGCGCACAACTCATATTGCACACCAAAGACTGTAATATGGGTGCTTCAGACCACCGCAAGGAAGGAATCGCCGTCGGCTATTAGCAATGGATGATATTCAACTATTTAATGCCGATGTCTTGAGATCCCCGCACGCGCTCAATAAGCGCCTGCGTGAGCAGCCGGTATACTTTGCCAAGGAGCTCGGCTTCCATGTCGTCGCTCGCTACAACCTCGTGCGTGAAGTGCTGCTCGACCCGAAGACCTATTCGAGCCGAATCACCGACTTTTTTCAAAAGCCGCTAACCATGCGCTTCGAAGCGGCGTCGCCTGAGACCCAAGAGAGGATCACGCATATTCGCGAGCAACTTGTTCATGAACCGGAGACGATGATCACCCTCGACCGCCCGGAGCACGCCATGTACCGCAGCGTTGTCGATAAGCTGTTCACCGTATCGCGCATCAAGAGCGCCGAAGGCGCCACACAAAAGGTCATCGACAAGATCCTTGACGCTGCCGGCGGGGAGAGGCAATCATCAGAGAGCCACCCTGTCGAGTTCATTTCCAAGATCGCGTTTCCTATTCCAATGACTGTGATTCGCGAGCGCATGGGCGTGCCGGATGCGGACCGGGAGTTGTTCGAGCGCGGCGCTAAAATTGCTGGCGACACGCTCCACATGCGGATGTACGACGATGAGGAGCTCGTCAACCGCGGTCAGATTGATCTTGACTTACAGCGGATGCTTTTGCGCATCCTTGATGAGCGACACCGTGAACCCCGAGACGACATGATTTCGATACTCGCGAATGCCAGGCTCGAAGCGGAAGACAGGCCACTCACTCGTGGCGAAGCGGTGAGCATCCTGCGGCAGTTCTTGGTTGCCGGTCAAGAGACTGCGGCAAGCGCATTGGGGTGGGGCATGCTCGCGCTTTGCGAGCATCCTGAATTACAGGATGAACTGTACGCGAACCCCGACAGGATAAGCGCCTTTTGCGAGGAGATTCTGCGCTACGAATCACCCGTGCAATTATTGCCGAGAATCGTCACCGCCGATACCGAACTCGGCGGCTATCCCTTAAAGGCTGGCGATGTTGTCATGGTTCGCTACGGCGGCGCCAATCGAGACGAACGCACCTTCGAGGCGCCTGATGAAATCGTTATGGACCGGGCGAAAATCGGCATGCACATGGCGTTCAGCGCAGGCATTCACTACTGCATCGGTGCGCCGCTGGCACGTCAGGAAATGAATCTTGGGTTTGCGTCCATCATCAAGCGCATGAAGAACTTTACGCTCGACCCGGACAAGCCCGAGCCAGAGGCCGAGCCGAGCTTCGTGATGCGCTGTCTGCGGCATCTGCATATGCGGTTCGAATGGCGCTAAGCGCGCAAGCCGAACATGCCTCAATAAGGGCAGCGGCATCACCGTAGAACCTGCGATGGATATTCAACTTTTCGATATCCAAACCTTGAAGTCGCCGCACGACGCCCACAAGCGCCTGCGCGACGAAGCACCAGTGTACTTTGCCAAGGAACTCGGCCTGCACGTCGTCTCGCGCTACGATCTCCTGCGGCAAGCCTTGCGCGACCCGGAAACCTATTCGAGTCAGGTGGGCGACTTTCTGCAAAGGCCGCAGGAAATGCGCTTTCAAGGCGCGTCGTCCGAAACGCAGGAGACGGTTCAGAAGCTTCGCAAGCAACTGGTTCCAGAGCCACCAACCATGCTCACCTTGGACCGTCCGAAGCACACCGCCTACCGCAGCCTTGTCGACAAGCTGTTCACCGGCTCGCGGATCAAGAGTGCGGAGGCAGCGGTGCAGAACGTCATTGACGAGGTGCTCGATGCGCTCGGCGATGAAACTTCAGTCGAGTTCATTTCTGAGATCGCGTTCCCTATCCCGCTGACCATTATTGGCGATCGCTTGGGCGTGCCGGCGGAAGACCGCGAAGTGTTTGAACGCGGTGCCGGCGTGCTCGCGGATGCGCTTCGCATCAACATGTACGAAGACGACGAGTTCATTCGCCGCACGCAAATCGAGCTTGATCTGCAGCGCCTGCTCCTGCGCATTCTGGAAGAGCGTCGCCGCGAGCCATGCGAAGACATGATTTCGATTCTCGCAAACTCGCGCCTGGAGCCCGAGGACAGGCTGCTCACGCACGGCGAAGCGGCGAGCATCTTGCGGCAGTTTCTGGTCGCTGGTCACGAAACAACCACGAGCGCGTTTGGATGGGGGATGCTCGCTCTGTGCGAGCATCCCGAATTGCAAGATGAATTACATGCCCATCCAGAGAAGATTCGCACCTTTGTCGAGGAAATCCTGCGCATCGAGTCGCCGGTGCAAGGCTTGCCGAGAGTCGCCACCGTCGATACCGAACTCGGCGGCTATCGTCTGAAGGCGGGCGACGTGGTCATGCTTCGCTTCGGCGCAGCGAATCGCGACGAGCGCATGTTCGAGGCAGCGGACGAGGTGGTGATCGACAGGCCCAAGGCGGGCATGCAAATGGCGTTTAGTTCAGGCGTGCATCACTGCATCGGCGCACCACTCGCACGCCAAGAACTGAATCTCGGATTTGCATCGTTCATCAAGCGCATGAAGAACTTCTCGCTCGACCCGGACGAGCCTGCGCCAGAAGCCGAACCAAGCTTTGTGCTACGCAATCTTGCACATCTTCATGTCCGGTTTCAATGGCGATAAAGCCCTTCGTTCAATGTATTATGAGTGGTTGAGAATATCACCGCCGTTGAGGGCTAGGCATGGACTTTCAACTCCTCGGTAGCGAATTCTTAACTTCACCACACGGCATTCACAAGCGCCTGCGCGACGAGGCGCCAGTGTACTTTGCCGAAGAACTCGGCATGCACATCGTTTCGCGCTACGACCTCCTGCGTGAGATCTTGCGCGACCCCAAGACCTACTCGAATGAGGTCGGTGACTTTATGCTAGTGTCCTGTCCCATAAATAAGTGTGGATTCAGCGCGCAGGAGAAGGGCTGTGGCAAGGCGC
>JAPOTJ010000096.1 GCA_026709225.1 Gammaproteobacteria bacterium
GCAAAGTATTGCCTGCGGAACGCGCCTTGCCACAGCCCTTCTCCTGCGCGCTGAACCCACACTTATTTATGGGACAGGACACTAGGATGCGGCGGCACCTTGTTCGAGCATGTCGGCGTCCGTCAGGCATACCCCCCCGTGGCAATTCGGTCCAGATAAGCGTGTACCTGTTCGCCATTGCCCTCGCGCACAAGCATGTGCGGTGTCGCACCTCCAAAACCAGGAAGCCGAGCACTACGGAACCATGCATAGGCAGCAATCGGAGAATCGATCTCGGGCTCGATGCGATTCATGATCTCAATCATTTGTCGCAGTCGGGTTTGCGACCTAGGCGCGCGAACTCGCGCAGAGCGTGTAAAAGGGCGCAGCCAGAATGCGTAGCAGCAAGGTTGCCAAGGGATCTCAGGACATCGCGCAGCTCAAAGCCTCTCTGCGAGAAATGGCAATGGTGGGCGAGCGTGCCGATCCTATGGTGTTCGGCGGACGTGAACACATCATAGTCAGGATGTTCTTGAGCGAGCAGGGTTGTCCCGTATTGGAACGGGCAATCGGTTTTCCTTGGGTCCACTTGCCGCAGACGAAGCCTTGACATGCGCCAGATCAACGTTTGACATCCTGCGCAATTTGGGACTGCCTGGGAGCGACGAAGCAGCAAACGAATGGGCCGAGCGTGTCGCCGATGCGTGTGACGGCTGGCCTCGGCATCTGCAAAACTACCTCAATGCCTGCTGGAGTACTAGATTGAAGTGCTCGCTGCACTACAGCAGGAGATCGAACAAGATCAGCCCATCAGCGATTACCAGGCCATATCGGTTACAGGGTGCGCCATAGATGCGTTGCCGGTCACATCCAAGGAAGCTGTCAGGCACCGGTTCCCCAGCGATGCGGCTTGTTTCGATAGGCTGCTGACCGTCGGCGTTGTATCGCTTGATGAACGGAAACGCTGCGTCTCGCCAGTTCCTTCATTGGGAGCGTTCATCCATGCGGAGTACAGGGCGGACAAGCAGTTTTGATACTAAAACCCACACCCCCGCGCTTCCCGAATCGGCGGTGCGCCCGGGTGCGCCTGAAACCACGCTTCAACTTCAGCAAACGGCTCGACATCCGCATACTTGAGCATGATGTCGCAGAGGTTCGCGAAGTGCGGGATCTCGTGCTTGTCAGCCACGCACTCCTCCGGCACGATGGTTCGATACCCGTGCGAGAGTGAGGCGATCGCCGATGCGCGCACGCAGCCGGAGGTGCTTCCCCCTGTCAATATCACCGTATCCACCTGGTGCCAGACGAGCAGCGACGGGATGTGGGAATCGTGGAACACGCTCGCCATGCGTTTGTTGACAACGGCGTCGCGCTCGCGGTCGATTACTAGCCGCGGGTCGAGTTCACTGCGCGCTGAGTTCTCCTTAATGTTCTGAAGTGAGTGCTCGGTATTCGTTCGCGTCCCCCACACGCCCGCATCGTCGGCATTGTCCATATAGGCGACATACGTCCAAATCACCGGCATGCCTTTCTCGCGAGCAAGCTCGGACAGGCGGTTGATGAAGGCGATTTGATCGACGTGCGTTTCGTAAGCCGTTGGGAACGTCTCTAGGTCGGTATAGGCGCGCTGCAGGTCGATGTTGATGAGCGCAGCCTTCTCGCCAAAGCCGAACTTGGCGCGGTTTGGGTTTGACTTCACCTGCACCCAGTATTCGCGTGGCGTGAGGCTTGACTGCTCCATACGTGGCATTGATTTCCATCCCGAAAAGATGACACGGATGGATAGAAGCATATTGTTATGTCAATAGCAACCGTGTCTCGGATGCGGTTCACACGCTCGCAGTTCAGGTGAACATCCCGGCGTAGCTTCGGCAAGGTGATACAGTGCCAGTCATGGCATTGGTCGACGAAAACTACCGGGACAACGGCAGCCTGCGAGAACAGGACAGGGTGCGCGTGGAGGACTTTCTGTCGGATGAGGATCGCGCCCAGATCACCGGACGCGGGGTGCCGTTCTTCTCTGGACGCGAGGCCGAGGTCGGCGTCTTTCGCCGAGCGGTCAACGCGCTGTCGCGCGGTAGATGCGGCAATGCGACGATTGTCGTAGAGGGGCCGCCGGGCGTGGGCAAGAGTGCGCTGATGTGCCAATTCATGGAGGAAATGCAGTCGTTGCCGCCGACCGAGATCGGGGGGCGGCGATGGCTACCCGTGCCGCTCTCCGCGAGTGACGCCGAATCGCCGCCGAACATCGCCGATGCCATTGACGAAGCGATCGTCGCTCGATTAGCGGCCGATCTTTTGGCTGCCGAAGCGCCTCCGGTGAGGTCCAAAGACACAACCGGCCTCGTCGAGAAATTGAGCGAATACTGGGGCGGCGACCTGAATCTGACGGGGGCGCGCGAGAAGGCCAAGGCGTTTTTTGATCGCGGTGGCAGCGTTATGGGGATTTCTCTCGGCGCCGCGCGCGACGGGCCTCCGAACTCCATCTCGGAGGCCGCCAGGCGACGGCGAGCCGCGTGGCATTCTTGGCAAATTGTGCTCATGATCGATGAAGCGCAAGGCATCCGTCCGGGCAAACCCTATGCAGGTGAGGGCACCTTGAGTACGCTGCACCAAGGCATTGCACGAGTGCCTGTGTCGTTTTGCGCGTTCGGACTGCCCGGAACACTGATGGCGCTTGCGGATGTGGATGTTTCGCGCCCGACCGGCGGACGAACTATCCACCTTGGCGGACTCGACCAAGCGGCGGCTCAGCACACAGTCAATCGCTGCTTGCAAGCGTTCGGTGTAGGAAACAGCGCTCGATTGAGCGATGCAATCATCGCGCGTGCCTCGAACTGGCCGCAGCACCTTGCGTTGTATCTGAACGCCGCCATCCGGCAAATTTCCCTGAACAGCCCAAGCGAAATGAATGCCGAACATGCCGACGTTGAAGTGGCCATACGCGAGGGCGACCGAGGACGCGCAAAATACTATGGGCAGCGCTTGGCGCGTATCCGGCGATACCACGGCGGATTCGAGAGGCTGGCGAGGGAACTCGTCCCGATTTTGCGTGATCGCGGTGGGCGGCTGCCCTATAGCGATCTGTTTGATCTCGTCGAGGAAGTCGGATGCCGAACATCGTCGCTGTCCGGCACGAATGCCACGCAGTTCATTCAGGATGCCGAACAGGGCGGCCTGCTCGCGCCGAGCGACGACGGGGAGAACTACGCAATGCCTATCCCTTCGTTCGCCGGGTATTTGCTTGGCGAGTCGCTCTCGTAGCAGATGCCAGCGAGACGGAAAGCCTTCAAAGCATATTGATATGTCAATAGCAACTCTCGGCGCTTATACTGAGAGTTCTTGACCGACGGTGCCGCCTCGTCTCCATGTCCGATGCCCTCCCACACTTAGCGACCGAACTTCGCTCGGTGATCGGTGCCAATGCGGTGCTCGACGACACCGCATCGCTTGAGCTCTTCGGCCAGGATATCTCGGGCGATGCGCATCCGGTCTCGCTCGTCGCGCGGCCAAGTGACACTGCGGCGCTGGTCAATGTCGTCAAGTTCGCCTCCGAGCATGACCTTGTTGTTGTGCCCCGGGGCGGCGGCATGTCCTACAGCAGCGGCTATGTGTGCCAGCGGAGCGGCGTGATTGCATTGGACAGTTCGGCGATGAATCGCGTGCTAGAAGTCAATCAGGAAGACATGTACGTCACCGTCGAAGCAGGCTGCACATGGCACACATTGCACGAGACGCTTGAGCCCTTGGGTCTCAGAACGCCTTTCTGGGGCACGCTCTCCGGCCTCAAGGCGAGCATCGGCGGCGGCCTCTCGCAGAACAGCATCTTTTGGGGCAGCGGACGCCACGGCGCGGCGGCTGATTCGGTGCTTGGCTTAGATATCGTGCTCGCGAGTGGCGAGGTTTTGTCAACAGGCGGCGGCGCGAGATCGGGCGCATCCCCCTTTTTCCGTCACTATGGACCTGATCTCACAGGCATATTCACCGCCGATACGGGCGCGCTTGGCATCAAGGCGACGGCCACGCTGCGCCTCCTGCCGGCATTGCCGGGTAAGGCGTTCGCGAGCTTTGAGTTTGAGGGGCATGCGGACATGATTGCGGCCATGAGCGAAGTGTCGCGTCACGCGCTCGCCGAAGCCTGTTTCGGGTTCGACCCGGCGCTCGCGGCGCAGCGCATGAAGCGCGCCTCCCTCATGCAGGATGTCAAGACGCTTGGAAACGTCGTCAAGGCGCGCGGCATCGGCGAAGGCTTGCGGCTCGCCGGAAAAGGTCGAGGCTTTATGAAAGGCGTGCAGTTCTCGGTGCACTTCATGGTCGAAGAAGCGACGCAAGCGGCGGCGGATGCGGCCAATGCGCGCATTCGCGAAATATGTCTTGAGAAGGGCGGTCGCGAAATCGAGAACAGCATCCCGAAAATTTCGCGCTCGATGCCGTTTCCGCCGCTTAACAGCATGATCGGGCCGGAAGGCGAGCGCTGGCTGCCGGTGCATGGACTCCTTCCCCACTCGAAGGCGAACGCGGCATTTGAGGCACTGGAAGCGCTCTTTGATGCCAACGCAGATGTGATGGACACGCACGATATCGTGCGCGGCTACATGCTCACCTATGTCGGCACGACCTGCTTCGTCATTGAGCCAGTGTTCTATTGGCCGGATGAGTTGAACGCGCTGCATCGACACAGCGTGGACGACGCAATGCTGAAAAAGATCAACAGTCATGCCCGGAACTCGGAAGCGCGCGGCGAAGTCATGCGCCTTCGCGCTTCAGTCATTCGTGTGTTCGGGGAGATGGGCGCGCTGCACTTGCAAATTGGACGCAGCTATCCTTTTCAGGCAGGCCTCAAAGACGAGCCGAAGGCTGTGATCCACGGTCTGAAGCGACTGCTCGACCCAGAAGGCCGCATCAACCCCGGCTCTCTCGGTCTCGAATGACCGCGTCACCACGAAAAGCCTACGCTCGCCTGAGCCTCGCCTCCGGCGAAATAGACTTGCATTACCGCGTGCTCGGACGCGGCCCGGCGCTGCTCATGCTGCATCCTTCGCCCTTGAGCTCGGCCTTCATGGTGCCGATGATGCAGCGTTTCTCAGCGAGCGCGCTCACCATTGCGCCTGATACGCCGGGATATGGGCGCTCGTCATCAATGCCGGGCACCGTGTCCGATCTCGCGCCGTATGTGGAGGCCATGCGTCGATTCATCGATGTGCTCGGCCTCACGCAGTACGCCATCTACGGGTCGGCGACCGGCGCACAAATCGCTGTTGAGCTTGCCAAGCAAGATGCGAGCAGAGTCACAGGCGTCATTCTTGACAATGCTGCGGATTTCACGGATGAGGAATGCGAGGGCATCCTGCAAGGTTATTTTCCGGATGCCACGCCGTCTGAGGACGGCAGCCACCTTGCTCGCATCTGGCAGGTCGCGCACGATTCGACGGTGTTCTTTCCGTGGCATCACCCTTGCGAGGAAAACCGCATCGCACCCCAGCCCGGCGCCGCCGAGCTCATGCACATGACCGCGATGAGTTATTTGCAGGCCGGTCCTGACTATGCAGAGGCCTATCGCGCAGCCTTTCGCAACGAGCGCGCCGAGCGCGTGCGCGGCATCTCCGCGCCGGTATCCATCATTCGCTGGCCATTGAGCATTTTGAAGCGCTACACCGATCGTTTTGATGGGTATCAGTGGGGCAGCCAAGTACACATGGCGCATTGCGAGGCGAGCATGGAAGCGCGCTTACAATGCATCGAAGCCCAGTTTCCGCGGGTCTTGGGCAGCGCACCCGCCGCCGCGCCATCAACTGGTGAACAAGCAGGGTTCGGCTATGTCAGCACCAGTTTCGGTCAGGTGCGGTATGGCACGCGAGGCGAACATCGCAACACATTGCGTGTTCATGCGTTCGGCGAGTCTATCGAGAGTATTGACGCCGACGGCGTGCTGATCGACCTGCCCGGTCACGGCGAATCCGATTGCCCGCCGCTTGACAGCATCACGCAGTACGTGGATGCGTGCGCCGAGTCCGCGAGGCGAGTGACCGAGGTATTCACGCTGCCAACCCAGGCAATTGACCGCGAAGTCGCATCGATTGGTCAAGATCTCGACGACATCAAGGCGCCGCCAAGCCTTCGACCAGAAACATCCGGCGCGCATCTGTGGCGCGGCTGGTACCATCTAAGAAGTCAGCGCTTGCAGCGTGCCACGACCATGACGAGCGCTGCCGTCCTTACGCAGAAGCTCCTCGACCTTTTCGCATCGCAAACCGTGTGCCAGCAGTTGCGCGATCTCTCGGAGGGCGCGCCATGAGGGTGTTGAACGACATCTTCACACCTGCGGAACTCGCATCACTGCGCACGGACGGACCCATTCCGCTCTATCACCAACTTTATGGATTGCTGAAGCAGCGCATTCTTTCGGGCGTGCTCGCGAGAGACGCGCCGCTCCCCACCGAAGCCGAACTCTCCGCCGGATTCAGAATTTCGCGCATCACTGCGAAGCGAGGCATGGATCTGCTTGCAAGCGATGGCCTCATTGTTCGCCGCCGCGGACGGCGCAGCAGCGTTGCCTATCATCCGAAGGGCACTGAACCTGATGCGCCGCTTGTCGGCATGCTCGCGCGCCTTGCGGAAATGTCGCGCGAGACCAAGGTCAAAGTGCTCAATATCGACCTTCGTCTGCCACCGCCGAATGTCGCCGCCGAACTTGGCACCGACGCACATGAGCAGGTACACCATGTCGTGCGGGTACGGTTCGACCAGCAGGGCATCCCCTTCGCCTATTACGAGAGTTGGACCCGCGGCATTGAGCACGGGTTCACCGCAGAAGCCATCGAACAGCGCCAGCGATTCGACATCATGGCCGAAAACGGGCATCGCATCAGCCATATCGAACAGTTGTTGAATGCGGCGTCGGCCAGTCCGCTGGTGGCGGAGCTGCTTGAGCTTCATGCTGGTGACCCGGTGCTGACGCTGGTGCGCCAGTCGTTCGATGAAGACGGCCTGTTGATTGATCTCCTAAACTGTCAGTATCACCCGGACCGCTTTCACTACCGGATGAATCTAAGCGCCGAGGAGTATTTGGCATGAGCGTCGAACTGAAGCCGCGTCAATTTTCATTTGCGATACGGGCGTTCATACGCCTTGAGTCGGCGGGCGGGGTGCTGCTGCTGCTCGCGACCGCGCTGGCGATGATCGCCGCCAACACGCCGCTGTCTTCAGCCTACCGCTGGCTGCTTGAAACGCCTGTGATTGTCACCGTGGGAGGGGCGGGCATCGATAAGCCGCTGCTGCTCTGGATCAACGACGGCCTGATGGCGATCTTCTTTTTCTTGATTGGGCTTGAGGTCAAGCGCGAAGTGATCGAAGGCGAGCTGTCGTCGCCCAAGAAAATCGCGCTGCCCGCCATTGCCGCCTGCGGCGGTCTCTTGGCACCGGCGTGCATCTACACCGCCTTCAACTGGAACAACCCGGACGCGATGGTGGGCTGGGCCATCCCGGTCGCCACCGATATCGCGTTTGCATTGTCGCTCTTGAGCGCCTTCGGCGCCCGCGTTCCGGTCGCGCTCAAAGCCTTCCTGCTCGCGCTCGCGATATTTGACGATATTGCCGCGATCGTCATCATTGCCGTGTTCTATGCGGACGATCTATCCATTGCCATGCTGGTGGCATCGGCAGTCGCGCTGCTCGCCGCCGTGTACCTCAACCGCACGCGCGTGACGAGCATTGCGCCCTACGTACTCATTGGACTCGTGCTGTGGCTGGCGATGCTGAAATCGGGCGTCCATGCGACACTCGCCGGCATCCTGATTGCATTCTGCATTCCGATGCGCGACGCCAATGGCCGCTCTCCAGTGCAAACGCTTGAGCACGACTTGCACGCGCCGGTTGCCTTTGTTGTGCTGCCGATCTTCGCGTTTGCCAACGCAGGCGTCTCCCTCGCCGGCATTGGCCTGAGCGACATCTTGAATCCGGTCACGCTTGGCATTGCCTTAGGGCTCACCTTCGGCAATCCCATCGGCATCTTAAGCTTCGTGTTCATCGCGACCAAGCTACGATTTGTCACCCTGCCTGATGGGGTCACCTGGGGGCAGGTTGTGGGGACATCCTTCGCCTGCGGCATCGGCTTCACCATGAGCCTCTTTATCGCAAGCTTGGCGTTCGAGCACACGGACGGAAGCTACTGGGCGGTGGACAAGCTCGGCATTCTGATCGGATCTCTGGCATCCGCGCTCGTCGCCGCCGCGGTGTTGGCGTATACCTTGCCGGAAAAGAGGCAGGGCGTCGG
>JAPOTJ010000032.1 GCA_026709225.1 Gammaproteobacteria bacterium
TTGGCAATATGCCCGATATTCCCTGCGGACTGCGCCTTGCCCTCGGCGATTGTGCCCACTCTGAATCACACTTATTTATGGGACAGGACACTAGTCGCGCGCCAAGCTTTTGGAAATGTTGTGGACCGCGAGCTGACATCGGCTGCTACGAAATAGCCTGTTCCGCCAGCTTCGCAGATTGTGGCGAGCCATGCTTCCACATTTTCTTTGCTGCGTCCAACGAGCAAGACCTCGGCACCTGCCCGCCCAAGCGAGAGCGCCATCGCGCCGCATAATTCACCCGTGCCGCCGACGACAACCGCTGTCTTACCGTTGAGGGAAAACAGATCTGCGATGTAGGTCACTGCCGTATCTCCGGAAAGCCGTCTCGCAATCGGGCAGGGTCTCGCTCGCCGCGGTCGAACAAGACCGCTGCGCGCATTGTCGATGCCGTTTGCAAAGAAGCGCTAGTTTCCCACAAGATGGGCGCGTTCGGCGCGGACGCATCGGTTGGCACAGACCTCAACGATCATCCTACTTTTCCTCACGCTTGTCGGCTGCGCAAGCCTCGGCGAACGCACGGCCATGGCTGACCGCGCCTTCTCGCAGTCATGAGCGTCATCACGCACGTGTTCGCGCGGCGGGTTTGGGATTCGCGAGGACATCCCACCGTTGAAGCTGCTATCCGGCTCGACTCGGGCGTCATCGGTCGCGGCATCGCGCCGGCGGGTGCTTCGCGCGGCGCGCACGAGGCAGCTGATCTGCGCGACGGCGGCACGCGCCTTGCCGGCATGGATGTGTCGAAGGCCGTTGACAACGTCAATCGTCTGATCGCGCCCGCCATCATCGGACTGCCAATCCTCGATCAATTCACCATCGATGAACGCCTGATCGCGCTCGACCCTTCGCCCAGGAAGGAACATCTCGGCGGCAACGCGACCGTTGCCGTGTCGCTTGCGGCGATTCATGCCGCGGCGGCAAGCCAAGGCCGACCCTTGTGGCAGCATATCTCGGAGACCTATAACCGGATACCGCGCATCCCGCTGCCGCAGATTCAGATTTTCGGCGCCGGCACTACCGATGCCGGGCATCGCCTTGATATTCAAGACCTCATGGTCATGGTGCCGGGCGCCAAGGATTTTGATGAAGTACTCGAAGTCACCTGCGAGATTTATTTGGCGGCGGGTGAGCTGCTTTCTTGGCGGGGCGAGCGCACCGGCGTCACCGACGAAGGCGGTCATTGGCCGGCCTTCGACAGCAACGAGCAAGCGATTGAACTGCTCACGCTCGCCATCCAGAAGGCGGGCGAGAAACCCGGAGCGCGTGTTGTCATCGCGATTGACATGGCAGCCTCGCGGCTCGGCACGCGGGACGCCTATCGACTTGACCTCGATCAGCGGAATCTCGACACCGCCGCAATGCTAGACTTAATGGGTCGCTGGATCGAAGCCTACCCGATCACATCGATTGAAGACCCTTTGAGCGAAGACGACACCGAAGGCTGGATGGAGTTCAATCGCCGCTTCGGTGGGCAGGTGCAGGTGGTGGGTGACGACTATCTCGCAACCAACGCGAAGCGCGTGCAGGAAGCAGCGCGCGATCGTGCCTGCAACGCCCTGCTTCTGACGGTCGGCCAAGCCGGCACGCTGACCGAGGCATTGGGCGCGTATCATTCCGCCGAAGCGCAAGGATGGCGAACGATTGTCTCGGCGCGCTCGGGCGAGAGCGAAGATGTGACCGTCAGCCACCTCGCGACCGGCCTTGGCTGCGGGCAGCTGAAAGTCGGTTCGTTCACGAGATCAGAGCGCGTGGCCAAATGGAACGAGTGCCTGCGTATTCAGGATGAGCTCGGCACCAGCGCCTTTGCAGGCGCCGAACCGCTCGAACGCGCGAGCACACACGAACGAGGAACCAATCAACATGAAACCACTTGAAGGCGTGCGAATCTTAAGTCTCGAAGTCTACGGCGCCGGCCCCTACGGCACGAGCCTGCTCGCGGCGCTTGGCGCTGAAGTCATTAAGGTTGAGAACGCGCAAACGGGCGGCGATATTTCGCGCAGCGTCGGGCCGTATCTGCTCGGCGATAATGACAGCGAGTTCTTTCAATCGCTCAACGCCGCCAAGAAAAGCGTGTGCGTCGATCTCAAGTCCGACGGCGGCAAGGCTCGGTTCGTAAAGCTCCTTGAAGATGCAGATGCGCTTGTCAACAACCTGCGCGGCGATCAACCGGCGAAGCTCGGCCTTCGCTACGAGGATGTGAAAACGGCGAATCCGAAAATCGTCTGCGCGCACCTGTCAGCCTATGGGCGCGACAATGAGCGCACGACTTGGCCTGGCTACGACTATCTGATGCAGGCCGAGTGCGGGTTCTTGAGCCTGACGGGCGAGCCCGACGGCCCGCCAGCGCGCTTCGGCCTGTCGATGGTGGACTTTCATACCGGCACCATGATGGCGCTCGGGCTGGTCTCGGCGGTGCTGAAAGCACGGCAAACCGGCGAGGGCTGCGATATCGACACCGCGCTCTACGACACCGCCCTTCATCAGCTCTCCTATCCGGCTGCTTGGTATCTCAACGAAGGGCATGTGACGACGCGCCTGTCACGCTCATCGCATCCGAGCGTCATTCCAAGCCAGTTGTTTCGCGCAGCCGACGGCTGGGTGTTTGTCATGTGCCAGACGCCGAAGTTCTGGCAGCTCTTTTGCGAAGCCGTGGGTGCGGCTGAATGGCTCGAGGATACCCGCTTCGCCTCGCCCGCGGCGAGGCTTGAACATCGCGAGGACTTGCAGGCGCTGATTGACTCGCGCCTTGGTGAACGAAACGTTGCCGAGTGGGTCGCCGTTCTCTCCGGCAAGGTGCCGGTCGCGCCCGTCTACGACATCGCAGAGGCGCTCGACAATCCGTTCGCGCATCAGGTTGGTATGATTTCGCAAGTTGAACATCCAGAGAAACCGGAGGGGCTGCGGCTTCTATCCTGTCCTATCCGCGTCAACGGCGCTCGTCCGCCGATTCATCGCGCGCCTGCCCTCGGCGAACACGACGAAGAGTTACGACGCTAGTACACCGTCCGAGAGCAGCATCTTGATGTCCGCCTCGCTGAACCCCGCGCGGCTTGCCACTTCGCGCGAATGCTCGCCGGCTTGCGGCGGGTCGCGCGTCAATTCAAGGCGCGCGCCGTCCATCTCGATCGGCAGCTTCGGCAGGGGCGCGGCTTCGCCCGCCGAAGCGCCGGCGATCATTTTCACATCGGCGAGTCCGCTGCGCTTCAGATGCGGGTCAAAGGCAAGATCGGACGGCTTGTTGATTTCAGCAAAAGGCAGGCCAGCTGCATCGAGTTTTCGCGAGGCCTCGCGCCTGTCCATCTGCGAGAACATGCTCGCTAGTTTCGGGATCAGTTGATCGCGCCGCTTGACTCGTCCGGCGTTGGTCGCCAGCACTTCGTCAGCGGCGAATTCATCGAGATCGAATTCGTCGCACAGCGCCCGCCAGCCCGTGTCGCTCACCACCGCGACAAAGAGCTTCTCCGCGCCCTGACACTCAAACAGGTCGTAGACGCCCCAAGCTGACTGGCGAATCGACATGGGCAGCGGTTCCTCGCCAAGCACGGCGTGCTGCGCCATGTGCTGTCCGACCAGAAACGCGGTGGTCTCGAAGAGCGCCGAGGTGATGTGCGCGCCGCGCCCGGTCTGTTCTCGCTCGCGCAAGGCAGCCAAGATGCCGATGACGCCGAACATGCCGCCAGTGATGTCGATGATCGACGACCCGGCGCGCATCGGACGCTCCGGCAGGCCGGTCATGTAGGCGAGCCCGCCCATCATCTGCGTCACTTCGTCGAGCGCGGTGCGGTGTTCATACGGGCCGCTCAAAAAACCTTTGAGGCTGCAATAGACGAGACGCTCGTTGCGAGCTTTGAGCGCTTCAAAGCCGAACCCGAGCTTGTCGAGCGCGCTAGGGCGAAAGTTCTCGATCAGCACATCGGCGCCGTCGATCAAGCGCAGCGCAAGCGCCTTGCCCGCCTCGGACTTGATATCAAGGCAGATGCTGCGCTTGTTGCGGTTGTACATGGGGAAGTAGCCCGCGCCCGAACCTTTGAGGCGGCGCGTCTTGTCGCCGCCGATCGGTTCGATCTTGATCACATCGGCACCAAGGTCGGCGAGTACAAGTCCCGCCGACGGTCCCATGACCATGTGCGAGAACTCAATGACGGTGATGCCGCGCAAGGGAGACATGAGCGGTGCGTTCAGATGACCACAAATCTACATAAGACGTAATGATATATCATTAGAGCTTCTCCCTCTCACGGACACGGAATGACTGCGCTCGGTTCTGATGTCGATGTGACCATCAGCGAGGTCGGATTGCGCGACGGCCTGCAAAGCCTCGCCTCGATCATGCCGACCGAAGCCAAGAAGACATGGATCGACATGCAGGCGAAGGCGGGCGTGCCGGAACTTGAAGTCGGTTCGTTCGTGCCAAAAAAACTCCTGCCGCAGCTTGCCGACACCGGCGAACTCGTGGCGCATGCGCTGAACCATGAAGATTTGTCAGTGGCGGCGCTCGTGCCGAACCTGCGCGGCGCCGAGGCGGCGACCGCCGCCGGCGCAACGCGCATGACGCTGCCGTTTTCGGTGAGCGAAAGTCACAGCCTCGCCAATCTGCGCCGCAGTCACGACGAGATCTTTGCTGAGGTCGAGCAGATTGTGGGACACCTCGCGAGCATCCCGGAGTCAAAGCGGCCGGGCTTTGAAGTCGGGCTGTCCACGGCGTTCGGCTGCACCATTGAAGGCCGCGTCAGCGAAGACGACGTGGTTCGCATCGCCGAGCGTCTCGTTGCACTCGGCGCTGACGAAGTCGGCCTCTCGGACACCTCCGGCTATGCGGATCCGGCAGCGGTGAAGCGCCTCACAAAGAAGATTTGGAATGCTGTCGGGCGCGAGCGAATGCACGGCATCCATCTGCACAACACGCGCGGACAGGGTCTCGCCAACGCCCTTGCTGCGCTTGATGTCGGGCTTGACACGATTGACAGCTCGCTCGGCGGCATCGGCGGCTGTCCGTTCGCACCGGGCGCGAGCGGCAATATCGTCACCGAAGACTTGGTGTTCATGCTCGAAGCCATGGGCGTGCGCACTGGTATCGACCTCGATGCGTTGCTCGAAGTGCGACGATTCGTGCAGGAGGCCCTGCCAAGCGAGCAGCTCTACGGGTTTGTATGCGAAGCTGGGCTGCCGAAAGGTTTTAGGGACGCTTGAGCATGACCGCCTACACCGCGCTCGCGCTGCAAATCACCTGCCAAGCGGTGAACAAGTGCGCCGATGCAGGGAAAGCGCGCCGGCAGATATTCGCATCGATTGAGACGGTCGCGAGCCAGGTTGCGGCCAGCAAGCAGTTCATCGGCCCGCATGTCAAGCTCGTCGTGCTGCCTGAATACTTTCTCACCAGCTACCCGCAAGGCGAATCTATTGAGCAATGGCGAGAAAAGGGCTGCATCGACCCGGATGGCAAGGCGTACGAAGCGCTCGGGCGCATTGCGTCCGACAACGGCATCTATCTGTCCGGCAATGTCTACGAGACCGATCCGCATTTTCCGACGCTCTACTTTCAAACGAGCTTCCTGCTCGGCGACACCGGCAACGTCTTGATTCGCTACCGGCGCCTCGTGTCGATGTTCGCGCCGACGCCCTACGACGTGCTCGACCGCTATCTTGACGCATACGGCGAGGACAGCCTCTTCCCGGTCGCGGACACGGCGCTCGGACGGCTGGGGATGGTCGCCTCCGAGGAGATTCTCTTTCCTGAAATCACGCGCGCGCTGACCCTCAAAGGCGCGGAGGTGATCTGCCACTCGTCTTCGGAGGTGTCGAGCCCGATGCTGACGCCGAAGAACGCGGCAAAGGTGGCCCGCGCCGCCGAGAATCATGTGTATGTTGTGTCGGCGAACTCCGCCGGCATTCGGGGCATTGACCTGCCGAATCAATCGGTCGATCAGGGATCCAAGGTCATCGACTATTCAGGTCGCGTGCTCGCCGAGGCTGCCGGCGGCGAATCGCTGGTCGCCAATGCCGAACTGAGCCTTGATTCACTGCGCAGCTATCGGCGCCGCCCAGGGCTTTTCAATGTGTTCACTCGGCAGCGGCTCGCCATATTCGAGCCGGTCTACCAAGACGCGGCGTTCCAGCAGCCAAACGGCATGCTTGATGACAAAGGGCAGGTTGTCACCCCTGATCGGTCGTATTTTCTAGGCGCGCAGCGCGCGGTGATCGACAGGCTTGCCGTCAAGGGCATCATCTAGACATTATGTATTGACCTTGCCTTCCGCCGCAGGCCGGTAGGCGGGGTGCGTGTGGAGGGAAAGCCTGGGGGCGTTTCCGGGACCACAGGGAATCGAAAGGAGGGTGCATGATGGAAGACTTTGACGCCTATGTCGGGCTTGACGTGCACAAGGACACGATCGCGGTGGCGGTGGCCGCGCGCGGGCGCGCGCCTGCGGACTTCGTGTGCGAGCTGCCGAACCGCGCCGGGGTTGGCGAAGCTGCTCGGTCGGGTGTCCGGGTTCGGGGCGCGGCTGAGCTTCGCCTACGAGGTCGGGCCCCGCGGGTACGTCCTGTGGCGGGAGCTGACAGGGCGCGGGGCGGACTGCGTGGTGGCGGCAACCCTTGCTACATGAGCGTTAAAGTCCCTCCAAACGCTTTGGCCTTTGGTCATTCGCACCCATACTTCACATGGGATCCAAAAAAGACGGTCGAAGAGAATGGCGTGACGTGCAACGGTGTGAAATTGGACTCGGCGATGAGTATGAAGAAGGCCAACGAAGATGGTGTCAATTTCAGCCTAGAGGATATGAATGCCGCTAAGTCTGTCGGTAAACCCCTCTATCTCGTCGTGCCGGAGCGGAACGTCGTAAAGGTCTATCGGTACCCCGAGAACTGCCCGAATTGTCAGTGGAGGGTGGAGACGCTGTAATGGACACATTTGGAGCGTTACACATGGTTCTGAAACACAAGGCAATCTTGGCCTGGTTGCTGCCGATATCCGGTGCTGCTGTCCTAGCTGGCGTGGCAGCCGATGGTACGAGTTCGGCGCCGACGGTGGCTTCAATGGATGAAGCCTTCGCCAACGCCTGCCTCGCTCCGTACCGTGAGCAGCTTGCAGGATGGCAGGCTGCGGACCTTGGCGAGGAGGCGTACCGACAAGCCATTCTCGCCGCCCGTGCGGCCAGCGCAGACTCCTGCTCGGCATTCGTCGAGCGGGTTGGGAAGCAAATTGAGCCGGGGCAGGCGGAGCCGCGGGCGCTGCGGGACGCGAGGGATTTGCTCGCTCAGGACATGCATGACCAGCGGGTCAATTGCCTTGAAGCGCGTGCGATGGCGGAGGCCGTTCGCAGCGCCGAGTCGCTTTACCAGCTCGCCTACTGCGAGGGCCGGGGCTACGGGCGGGACGAGCAAACGGTGCTGCTGCGGGAAGCGGCGGAGATCGATCCGGAGCATTTGGGCGCACTGAGAGACCTCGCCGACGCCCCCTTGGCCGCCGGCCTGGATTCACAGCAGCGCGCCGAGTATGGCGCCTCGCTCGATTGGCTCGCCGAGGATGATGATGACAGGCGTTCCGCAGCTATGGCCATCATCGAAGGCGCCATCGACAGGGGTGACTTAGACGCGGTACAGCAGGTTCGCGAGAGCTTCCGCCAACACCTCCTCAAGCTGCCTCCGCTGAGCCGATGCCAGAAGACCGAACAGGAGATATTTGGTCTTTGGGATGCTTGCCTAACGGCGCTGAAAGGCACTGCGGCGGACGCGCTGGCAGCTGGGGAGCCGCTGTCGAACGAGCTTCTTTCCGCGCTGGACTACCTGTTCTGGGCAAAAAGCCTATCCGTAGACATGCCCAAACATGTCCGCAGCCAGGCGGAGGTGGCCGAGTTGTTGGCGACCCCCGAATTGCGCGCGCAATTTGCCGCGGCGTACGCGGATGAGCCGAGAGTCGTCGCCTTGCTGGAGAAAGCGGCCGCGGCCGATGCGGACTGGCAGAAGATCATCGTCTTGATGGACGAGGCGGACATGACCGACTGGGGGCGGGGCACAGACGTAACTGTTCAGCTTATGGACAGATATTCCCGCATGGCGCACTGGCTGGGATGGGCGCCTTGGGCAGAGAGAATGACTGCGCAGGCGCAGCAGATCAAGGCGGTGCTTGAAAGCCATCCCGAGCACTTGAGGACTTCGCGGCACTATTTGGTACTGGCGCGAACCGCCAATAGTTGGCGGGAACGCATCAGTTCGTTGCGGCGCGCTGTGGAATTGGATGCAGGCAATGTTGAAGCCCGCTGCGATATTGCGCATTCGCTGGCGAGGGTTGGCGACACGGACGCGGCGCGGCGCGGATACAGGGAACTTCTGGCTGAAGGCGACAGGTCGTGCAACGCCCAGACTTGGTTGGACGAACTAGACAGCCGAGCGCTGCCGGAGGTCGAGACGCTTGATGAGCCAAAGGAGTTCCTCTTCCACTGGAAACACTAGCAGCCTGCACCGCAGGAATTCACGGCTGTAAATCCGCCCTCGCTCGCCCCTTTGAACGCTCGATTTTGTCAAATATGGCTCGACACACTAGTGCTCCGTCAAGTTTTAATTTTTGGATAAATGGACTTCAGCTTCCGGCGCGCGTCGTCCGCCCCCATGTGCCAGTCCACGCCCCGCTGGGCGCTGTTCACATCGTCCGCCCATGCCTCGAGCTCCGCGCGCAGCATCCCGATGTCGCCGATGCGGCGGTTCGCGAGGCATTGCCGCGTCATGCAGCTCAGCTCGCTCTCCGCCACGTTCAGCCAGCTGCCATGCTTCGGCGTGTGGCAGAACTCGACACGGCGCGCCAGCGCCAGCGCCAGCGCCCGCGCCCGCTCCGGCTCGAAGGCCTCGTAGAAGGCGCCCCTGGTGTGCGTGTTCAGGTTGTCGCACACCAGCGTGACCTGCCCGCAGCCCGCGTAGCGCCCCTCCAGCAGGGCGGCCACCTCGCGCGCCCAGTCGACCTTCGTGCGCCGCTCCCGAACCGTCGCCTGCCGCCAGCACCCCAGCGGTTCGCAGAACAGGAACGCCGACGCCGTGCCCGCCCGCTCGTACTCGTAGTCCACGCGCCGCGGACGCGACCTGGTGGCCGGCAGCGGGCGCCGCGTCTCCCGCACGAGCTGCAGCGGCTGCTCGTCCATGCACACCACCGGCCGGGCCGGGTCGGGCGGCTTCGCGTAGGTGTCCAGCACGTGCTCCATGCACGCCGCGAACTCCGCGTCCTCGCCCGGCGGAATCACCCAGTACGCGACCTTGCGCCCGGTGACGCCGTTTTTTTTAGCGTCCTGCGAACCGTCTCGTGGCTGATCGACTCCGCGATCCCCGTCTCCACCGCCCGCCGCGCCAGCAGCCGCAGCGACCACTGCCCGTACCCTTCGGGCGGCCCGCCGAGGCGCAGCGCGACCAGCCGCGCCTCCCCGTCGCCGTCCAGCCGCTTCGGCACCGGCGGATGCGCCCGCACCTTGCGCTCCAGCGCCGCCTCGAAGCCCTCCAGCACGCAGCGCCGACGCACGTTCACCACCGTCTGCGGACGGCACCGGACCGCCTCCGCCACGCGCTCGTCCGACCACCCCGGACCGTCCGCGTCGGCCTGCAGTAGGATCCGCGCCCGCCGACCCTTCTCGCTGCCGCCGCTCAGCCGCTTCGCCGTCTCCTCGCAGACCAGGCGCTCCTCCTCCGACAGGCGCACTATGTACTTCTTGTTCATGGGAACCTCCGTTCGCGCCTTCGCCGGCGCCTCGGAGGGGCAGTATGCCGCCCTTCGGCACTGATTACAAATTTAACTGTGGCGGAACACTAGCGTAAATCCCTCGGTGCGGCGCAACGCGCGGTCGAATGTGTATGTTGTGACAGCGCCCACTCGTGCGGCGGATGCCCCGATGAGATAGTCGGAAAATTCAGCGCGACCGATTTCATAGCTGCCCAGAGCTTCGACGATGGTTGTTCGATCTTGAAACGCAAACGCCTGCGAGTTGATCAGGCGTCGGATTGTGTCGGCAAGCTCAGGTCTCGGAACTTTGTAGAAGGAACTGAGCACCCACTCGATTTCGCACAGGACGATGTCCGGCAGCAACACCTTGTCGGAACTGGACACCGCTTGATCGATAAGCGCCTGCGCCTTTTGCACTTGGTGCCTATCGTCATTCAGCAGCAGGCGCAGCAGAACATTGGTGTCGAAGGCGATCAACGCGCGTACTTTTTCGCTGCCCGCTGAGCGAGAGCCGACCGAATCTGCTCATCATCGACCCTCGGACCCTTGCTGTACTCTGCAAGCAGCCCTTTAAGTGGGGGGTCTGCTGAAGGTAATCGGTTGAGTCGCAGACCGCCGTTTCCTTCAATTTCAAAGGCTAGGCGATCCCCCGAATTGATCGACAAAAGGTGTCTCACCCCTTTCGGAATCGTAACCTGTCCTTTGCTGGTGACCTTGGCAGTGTGCACAAAATTTCCTTACCCATTGAAGAAATTATCGAATAATGTAAGGCGTTTTCGGTCGTGAGTCAACCGACAGAGTTGCCAACTGAAGTGGTCGGGGAAATTTAGACAGTCTGCTAAGGTGTGCTTCGATCGAAAGGAGACTGTCAATGAAGAGAAGGAAATTCAGCGCGGATTTCAAGCGGAAGGTGGTGATGGAGGCGATGCGCGGGGAGCGGACGGCGCGGGAGACCGCGGCGCGACACGGGGTGAATCCGAACCAGGTGGGGAAGTGGAAGTCGGAGGCGGTGGACGGGCTTCTGGAGGTGTTCCGCGGCGGCGCCGGCAAGCCGGACCGGGAGCAGGAGACGCTGTACGCGCGGATCGGGGAGCTGACGGTGGAGCGGGATTTTTTCTCAAGGGGTTGGCGCCCTTGGACGCGCGGAGAGGCTGAGGATTGTGCGCGAGGGCACGGGGCTGTCGCTGTCGCGCCGCTGCGAGCTGGCGGGCGTGAGCCGCGCGTCGGTGTACTACCGGCCAGCGGCGGCGGGCATTAGCGACGGGGGAACGGAGCGACCTGGAGCAAACAGAAAACATAAATTACGATCGAGGGCATTTATTCATCAGGAAGCACCCTTAGCTTTGCCCTCAAACTGTCTAAACGACCCCGACCACTTCAAACCTCAGTAAACTGACGGTCGAACGTGAGCATCGCCTCGCAAGTAGCAGAAGCGCCAAGATGTAGCGCATCTGCGAAATCCATCTCTCTTTCCCAGTGCTGACGAATGGGTCTAGGAATGATGATCTGCCCTTTTGTCAATAGTTCGGTTGTCATCGGTTGAGGTATGGGCACTGCGAACGCGCTCTCGGCCACACGGTGAGGAGGCAGAAAGAAAACTATCGAGCTCCCGCGTGGCGGAGGCCGTCACTGTGTTGCCCTGCAAATCGCCGTCGATTATTGTGAAATTACCGTCTCACCAAGCGTTGCACTTCAAGGTTGAATGTAGGGTCTAAAAATTCTTAATTTTCAATAGGAAATCTCGTGTCGAGAACGTCACATGGGTGCCGCCACGAGGAATCGAACCCCGGGCCTTCTCATTACAAGTGAGCTGCTCTACCTGCTGAGCTATGGCGGCGTTGTCTCGGCCAGACCGGCCGCTAATGGCAGGCCTGGTTGAACTTCTTCAAACGCCAGTAATTATACGGCCAAGGAGCGAGGAATCCTGCAAGCAGCATGGGCGGAATGACCCACCAGGTGAGGCGTGCGCCTCCGACAAGCAGGAAATCGGTGAGATTCATGGCGGCTTCCATGGCGATCATTGACGCGAGGCTCATGCCGAGCGCCGTGCTGAGCGCCGCCCGCAAGCCCATTCGACCAAGCAGAATGCACGTCTCAAGAGCGATGCTCGTCAAGATACCACAGACCATGGCAATGCCTATGACAAGGGGCGCTGGCGTTTCAGGCGAGTAGGTTTGAAACCAGAAGATGGTGCCGAGGTCGCCAATCGCGCACCCCAAAAGGCACCAGGAGGTGTTGTAGGCGGAAGTTCGCCATGTCTTTGCGCAGCGCCAATGAAACTGCGATTCATGAGCGGTAGCGGTTGCCAACACTACACCATGCGGTTTTTCAGCGCCTTGATGCGTTCGTCAAGCGGCGGGTGCGAGGCAAAGAGGCGCGCCATGCCGGATCGTACCGAAGGAGAAATGCCGAACGCCGCAAGCGATTCCGGCATGTCCGCGCGGCCTTCGCCGCGCCTCAAGGCATCAAGCGCGTTGATCATGTTGTTGCGTCCGGCAAGCTCGGCGCCTGCGGCATCCGCTTTGAATTCGCGCCGCCGCGAGAACCAGGCAACAACCGCGCTCGCAAGGATGCCGAGCAGAATCTGCGCAATGATGCTGGTGACGAAATAGCCGATGCCGAAGCCGCGCTCGTTGCGCAGCACGACGCGGTCAACAATCATGCCGATGATGCGCGACAGGAAAATCACGAAGGTATTGAGCACGCCTTGAATCAAGGTCAGGGTGATCATATCGCCGTTGGCGACATGGCCGATTTCATGGCCAAGGACCGCTTTCACTTGCTCGCGGGTCATGCTGCGCATAAGACCGGTGCTGACCGCGACGAGCGCCTTGTTGCGATTGGCGCCGGTCGCGAACGCATTGGGCGCAGCGGAGTCGAAGATGGCGACTTCCGGCATGCCGACGCCCGCGCGCTCGGCGAGTTGCTTGGTTGTGTTCAAGAGCCAGCGCTCGGTCTCGTTGCTTGGATTCTCGATGATGCGGGCGCCGGTTGCGCGTTTCGCCATCCATTTGGAGATCAAGAGCGAAATGAAGGCGCCGCCGAAGCCGAATACGGCGCTGAAGATGAGCATGCCCGTGTAGTTGATGTCCATGCCATCCGCTGTCAAGGTCAGGCTGTCAATGCCGAGGATTCTGAGCACCACGCCGAGCACCAAAAGAATGGCGAGGTTGGTGAGTATCAGCAGCAGGATGCGCATGCCCATGTATTTTCTCCTTCGAGTATCAATCTCATATATGGTGTCGGTGTTGAATCTTTGCAACTCGCGCAAATCGGCTCATCACATGTCCCGCAAGCTATTTCTCGTGCGTCACGGAGAAACCGAATGGAATCGCGAAGGTCGCATACAAGGCGTCCTAGACTCGCCGCTCACCAATGAAGGCATGATACAGGCTCGCCGCAATGCGGGCATACTCAAGTCCATGTTGGTGAAGCGGTTGATCGCTTCGCCCCTCGGACGCGCCGCCAAGACCGCGAATATCATTGCCGAAGAGACTGGCGCGCGTTGCGAATTCGATGAGCGCCTCAAGGAGCGAGACTGCGGTACCTGGGGCGGCATGACCTGGGATGAGGCCGAGCGTTCGCATCCCGAGATCTGGCATGCGCGCAGTGAAAACCCTTATGGATTCACGCCGCCGGGAGGCGAGAGCTTGGCCGACCTTGAGCCTCGCATCAGGACGATGCTAGCGGAACTCGAGTTGGGCGGCGAACTCGCGCTCGTAACACACGGCATCACGATGCGCGTGCTGCTGCGCTGCCTGCTCGAGCTCGATACACGTGAAGTCAGCCGCATTCGCTGCCCAAACCACATTGTCTACGAGGTTACGCTCGATGCGATCGAGGCACATTGTCAACACTATCTGAATGGCGAAGGCCCGTATGACGGCCTTCTGCTCAGCGTGCCCGGCGTCATGTCAAGACACTGAAAAACAGGTATTGTGCGGTCTTTTTTCTGTAGGGAATGCCATTCATGAAAGTCGATACTGGCATCGGCCACAATTTCGCAGAGGTTGCGGCCGAGGCAGCCAAGCTTGAAGAACTAGGCTATGACGGCCTGATGACTGCCGAGACCTCGCACGACCCGTTTCTGCCGCATATGATTGCCAGTCAAAGCACCAGCCGCGTTGATCTGATCACCGCCATCGCTGTGGCCTTTGCGCGCTCGCCAATGACGCTTGCAGCGACAGCGCACGACCTCAATTCAGCCTCGAACGGCCGCTTCGTTCTGGGGATCGGCTCGCAGATACGTGCGCATATCACTAGACGATTCAGCATGCCGTGGTCGTCGCCAGCCAAGCGTATGCGCGAGTTCATCCTTGCCATGCGCGCTATTTGGGCGACGTGGTACGAAGGCAAGCCGCTCGATTTTCAAGGCGAGTTCTACCGCCACACGCTGATGACACCGTTCTTCACGCCGATCGATACCGACAATGGTCCGCCGCGCGTGTTCCTGGCGGCGGTTGGCCCCTTGATGACGGAAGTCGCTGGAGAGGTTGCTGACGGCCTTCTTGTGCACGCCTTCACGACGGAAAAGTACCTTCGCGAGACCACCCTGCCAGCCTTGGAGCGCGGCTGGACGAAAGCAGGCAAGTCACGCGCGGACTTCGAGATTGTCTACCCGATGTTCACTGTCACCGGAGATACCGAGGAAGCCGTTGCGAGCGCCCGCGCGATGGTGTGCCAGCAGGTCGCGTTCTATGGATCGACGCCAGCCTACAAGCCGGTGCTGGAGTCGGTCGGCGCAGGCGAGCTGCAGCCACAGCTGAATGCCATGTCGAAGCAAGGCAAGTGGGTCGAAATGGGGCAATTGATCGGAGACGACCTGGTGCGCGAGTTTGCGGTCGTTGCCGAGCCGCAGGACTTGGCGGGTGCCATCAAGTCGCGCTACGGCGACCTCGTTGACAGGACTTCGGCGGCGTATGGCCTCATTCCGTCTGAGCTGCAGGCGCAGATCATTTCTGAACTGAAAGCCGCCTAGCTGGTCAAGTGAATGAGTCTAGTTGTTGACCTCTACTGGTCTTTTCGCAGCCCCTATTCGTATCTTGCGACTGCTCGGCTGGTCAAGTTGCGGGACGAGTACGATGTTGACATCAACGTGCGTCCTGTGCTGCCGCTTGCAGTGCGCACGCCTGAGTTTTTTGAGCGCGCGAATCCGCTGTTTGTGGCGTACTTGCTGCGTGATGCGCCGAGGGTGGCGGAGCGGCTCGGTATTCCGTTTCGCTACCCGAATCCGGATCCCGTCGTGTTCGACATGGCAAGCGGTCGCTATCCCGTGGAGCAGCCCTACATCCATCGGCTGACGCGATTGGGTGTCGCGGCTGCTGAGGGCAGCGATGGCCTCGCCTTTCTTGATGAAGTATCACGACTGATCTGGGGCGGAACGAATGGCTGGAATGAGGGTGCCCATCTTGCCGAGGCTGCGTCAAGGGCGGGCTTTGACCTTGCGGAGCTTGATGCAGTCGTAGCGGCGGAGCCTGATCACCTGGTCGCGCAAATAGAAGATAATCAAAAGGCGCTTGAGATCTCGGGGCACTGGGGCGTGCCGACCTGCGTGTTTGAAGGCGAGCCTTTCTTTGGTCAGGATCGGCTTGCTGATCTTGTGTGGCGGCTGGAGCAAGAAGGGCTGAAGCCGCGTTCACTCGGCGAGTGAGAGGATATAGGCGATCGATGCGCCTATGATTGTCAGCACGAGCGTTGACAGCGTGACGACTGATTGTCGTTGAATGGCATCGACCTTTGCTTCTAGGCGCGCCCATTGCTGCTGGTCCTGATCGCGGATGCGCTCGCGGTCCGCCTTGTCTTCCTCGCGAAGACGCTCACGATCAGCCTTGTCTTCCTCGCGAAGACGCTCGCGATCAGCCTTGTCTTCCTCGCGAAGACGCTCGCGATCAGCCTTGTCCTCTTTGCGGATGCGCTCGAAATAGGCCTCGTTCTTTTCTTGCATGCGCTCGAAGTAGGCCTTGTCTTCTCTTCGAATGCGTTCGCGGTCTTTCCGATCCTCTTCCCTGATGCGCTCGAAATAGGCCTCGATTCTGGCAAACAAGTCAGCGATCACTTGCACGAGCGTTTCAGACTGTTGTTCCGTGAACCCGTTGTGCGCGAGGTATTCCGCCAACTCGGTGTATTCTCTGTAGCTTGGCTGCATCGTCAGTATAACCTTGTTGCCTATGCGTTGAGTTAGTCGAAGGTCATGCCATAGTAACAAGGTCATTTCGAAATTTGGGCTGTGCCCTTGTGAGATTTTTGCTCGATTTTGCGTAATCATTTTGCTATTGCCTTGGTGCGCGAATCGCGCTTGGTTCGAAGGAACCCTCTTGAAATTATCCCGTACATCCCCAATTTTTCGTCTCAAGCAAACACCGCCAATGTCTGGCGGCGTTCAAAACAGGAGGAAGACACAATGCTGTACCCAGCTTCTACATTTCTTCGCCGCGATCCTTTTTCGCTGGTTCGCCGATTCCACGGCGATTTTGCGAACGGCACTCGCGGCTATCCGTTCGTGAACCTTTGGCATTCGCAAGATCGCGTCGCGATCACGGCCGAAGTGCCTGGCGTCGATCCTGCCGACATCGACATTTCCGTCAAGGACAATCTCTTGGTGTTTTCAGGTGAGCGCAAGGCCGACACAATGCCGGAGAAAACCCTTTGGCATCAGCGAGAACGTAATTTCGGTAAGTTCAGCCGCGCCGTGCGAATTCCATTCAATCTTGATCCCGATAAGACGGAGGCCCGGGTCAGGAACGGCGTGCTCGAAGTGGTCGTTCACAGGCGCGAAGAAGACAAGCCCCGTCGCATTGAAGTCAAGGCTGCTTGAAGGAGGTCATCGCTATGTTCGAGGTAGAAAGTCTGCCCCAAGAATCGGCGCCGAAGTCCGAGTGCGCTTCTGATTCGGCTCGCAGTGCACGCCTGTACCGGCCGCTCACCGACATTATCGAGTCAGATGACGGTGTGGAGCTTCGTATCGAGATGCCGGGCGTCAGTTCGGAAGATGTCGAACTTGAGCTTGCGCGGCGAGTTCTGACAATCAAGGGCCATGTTCAGTCCACGAAACCTGAAGGATTCACGCGAGGCTATTGGGAGTACGGCGAAGGCGACTACGAGCGCGCTTTCACGCTCTCCGAAGACCTTGACGGATCCCGCATCGACGCGCAAATTTGCGATGGCGTGTTGAGTGTTGTGCTGCCGCGCGCCGAGCGGGCGAAGGCGCATCGCATGGCGGTCAAGGCGGCCTGAATGCTGCGGGCTCCTGCGGAGGCTACTGTCTCTACTGCCTCGCCCGGCTGCACCCTTCGGCTGCGCACGGTTTAATATTACCGCACACAGCATGGAAAACTGACATGGTCGACTTTGGCGACCTCAAAGGCTCTTGGGCCATGGTGGCCGGCGCTTCGGAAGGTCTCGGCGCCGCCTTCTCCGATCGCTTGGCCGCGCGTGGCATGAATCTCTTGCTCATTGCGCGCCGCGAAACCCTTCTGCACGAGGCGGCCGAGAGGCTCACATCAGCGCACGACGTTGAAGTCCGATGCCTAGCGCAAGATCTTGCCGCACCGAACCTCGCCGAAGTCTTCAGCGAAGCAACGGCGGATCTCGATATCGGAATGCTCGTCTACAACGCGGCCTTTGTGCCCACCGGACCATTTTTTGACACGTCCAATGACGACCTGCGGCAGCTGATGCAAGTCAATGCGCTCGGCTTGGTCGAGACCGTGAAGACCATTGTGCCGTGCATGGTTGAGCGCGGACGTGGAGGCCTTATCCTTGTGTCGTCGATGGCTGGCCTGCAAGGGTTTCCCGGCCTCGCTGGCTACTCGGCAACCAAGGCGTTCATCATCAACCTTGGTGAAGCCCTGTGGTACGAGCTTCGGAGTCAGGGCGTTGATGCTATGGCCTTTATAGCGGGCGCCATGCCAACGCCCGGATACACCAAGGTATTCAAAGACCTCGCGCCAGGCGCCATGTCAGCAGAGTACGCCGCGGAAGCGGGACTACGCGCCTTGGGCAAGGGGCCGCGCTTCATTCCTGGATTCATGAATAATTTGGTGGCCGCCACGACCATGCGCCTGCTGCCGCGAAAGCGCTTGATCCCCTTGCTTGCCCGCACTATGCGGAACTTGAATTCGTGAGCTGACACGTTGCTCTCGTCTGAAACGGTATTATCGGTTTGACGGAGCACTCACAGCACTCAGCGAGGTATAAAACCATGAAAATCGGCGTATCCATGGCCTTCGGGCATTTCACAGCGCGCGAGTACATCGTCGAAGCGGCGAGGTACTTGGACGAATCCGGCATCGATTCACTGTGGGCGCCGGAGCATGTCCTATTCTTTCCTGAATACGCCTCGCGCTACCCTTATACACAGGATGGCAAGATTCCTGGCAACCCAAAGGGCATTCTTGACCCCTTTTCGGCGCTGACATTTGCCGCTGCGGTGACAGAGCGCCTGCGTCTTGGCACGGGTGTCTGTCTTGTGCCGCAGCGCAATCCTGTATACACGGCGCGCGTGGTGGCTGATCTTGACTATCTATCGAACGGACGATTCGATTTTGGCGTTGGCATTGGCTGGCTGCGGGAGGAGTTCGAAAACCTGCAAATGAACTTTACCGAACGTGGCAAGCGTACCATCGAGTACATTGAAGTGATGCGCGCATTGTGGGCGCGTGGTGTCTCTGAATTCAAAGGAGACACCTACGAACTGCAGCCGTGCTACGCCAACCCAAATCCCGTGCAACAGCCACACCCACCGATTATCTTCGGAGGTGAATCGGAGGCTGCGCTCGCTCGTGTGGCCTCGCATGGGAACGGTTGGTACGGCTTCAACCGCAGTCCGTCGTCGGCGGCGCGCGGCATCGAGAAGTTAGAGCGCCATTTGCAGCGGGCGGGAAGATCGCGTGCTGACATCAGGCTGTTCATCGGTAGTGACGCCGAATCAGTTGATCAGGCAAGTTTCGATGCCTACCGGGATCTCGGCATTGATCAACTGATCGTGCCTCTTGGTGTGGGCAGTATCGATCAGCTACGACGGCGGGTACAGGACCTACTCAAGTTTGCTGGCAGATGAACGCCGGTGCCGAAGTCGGCGTAGCCGCCTGTTCAGCACCCGGTAGAGCGGCGGAATATCAAGCGATGCGACCGCGATGCCGAGCGGGATCATCCAGAAGCCGAGAATCGGTAGGAATCCGAGAACGCCTCCAAAGACAAGCAGCAGCCCGGCAATGAGTCGCAAGCCGGGCGGAATGCGCCGCTTGCCGCGCCTGAGCCCGCGATAGGTGATGACCACCAGGATGCGGCGAATGCGCGACCAATTGATTTTTCGAGCGGTCAACGGCGGCTAAACCATCATGGGCGCATCGTCAGGGTCCATGTGCCCCCGCAGATGCACTCGCTGCGGCAGCGACGGGTCGATGGATGTGAACCGATACGCGCCGTCCTCATGCAATTTGCGCTCGATGCGCCTGTGATGCATCAACTGATGAAGATGTGCGATGACTTCGCCGAGCGCCATCATCGTGCCTATGAAGTTGAGTTCGCGTTTGAAGAGCACCGGAATCAACTCAACGGCCTTGCGCGGTTCGACGCAATGCTCCTCGATCGCGAGCATGCGGTCGGCGTGGTGATCAATCAGTGACCTGAGACGCTCGCGCACGCCAACGAACGGCAGGTTATGCGCTGGCAGCACGAGGGTGTCAGCGGGCAGGTCGAGCAAGCGCTCGTGCGATTCGAGCCATAGTTTGAGTGGATTGGCTTCAGGCTCATTTGGAAAGACACTGACGTTTGATGTGATCACCGGCAGCACCTGGTCGCCCGAGATCAGTAATCGAAGTCCTGCGCAATGCAGGCAGGCGTGCTCGGGGGAATGCCCCGATCCAACGACTACTCGCCAGTCGTGACCGCCGATGGTCAGCACGTCGCCATGCTCGATCCTTTGGAAACTTGTCGGCATGACTTGCTTCGCCATCGGGTTGCCGCGGTCCATCATCTTGCGCAGCTCAATGGAGAACGTCTTGGTCATGCCGGCGCGGGCATAGAAATCCGCAGCCTGCCAGCTTTGCGAGCGCCTTGAGCCGCCAGCAAACGAGAGTGCTTGATAGTACTCCTTGAAGGTCATGTACAGGGGGCAGCGAAACCGGTCTGTGATCATGGCTGCCTGTCCGATATGGTCAGGATGGAAGTGTGTGCAGATCACACCCTTAATGGGCTTGTTCGACAAATGCGCCTCGAATATGCCGTCCCACAGCCGCTCGGTGCGATCATCGTTCCAGCCAGTGTCCACGACGAACCAGCCATCATCGTCTTCAAGGAGGTAGAGGTTGATGTGGTCAAGACCGCCGTCAAGGGGCATTTTCAGCCATTGGACGGTCGGCGCAACCTCGCGCAGCGTCCCCCCCTCGGGATGGTCCGACCATCGGTAGCTGAGAGTGCTTGATTGAGACACAACGATTCGCGAGTAAAAGCGCTCAGTGTAGCGGCTTATGCCCGTGTTAGAGTCTCGTTCCCGCGCAGGAGGCAACCCGTGCCCACACGAATGAACGTGAAGCCCATTCCAGGGCTCGATGACGAAATCAACGATCTGCGGCTGAGAACGGCCGAGATCATCAACGAAGATGTGCTGCCGGTTGAGGCCAAGCTCTGGGCAGTGCGCGATGACGGTTCGCGCCCCGGTCGGGAACAGATCGAGGAAGCGAAAGCGCTGCGAAGCGATATTCAGGACAAGGTCAAGCGGCGAGGCCTGTGGGCGCCGCACTTGCCAACAGCCTTTGGCGGCATGGACATCGGCTTCTTGAGGCAGGCGTACATGAACGAAATCCTCGCCTACAGCCCGGGCGCAGCGGCGCTTTTCGGCGTGGTCGCGCCCAACTCCGGCAACCAGAAAATCCTTCTCAAGTACGGCACGCCAGAGCAGCACGAGAAGTGGCTCATCCCGCTGACCGAAGGGCGCATGCAGTCGGGCTTTTCTATGACCGAACCCGATCAGCCAGGCTCGGACCCGCGCTCGCTGCAAACGACCGCGCGGCTCGAAGGCGACGAGTGGGTTATCAACGGACACAAGTGGTTCACATCCAACGGCTTTGCGGCGGACTTCCTGATTGTGATGTGTCGCACCGCGGACGAATCCGACCCGGAAGCCGCTGGCTCGCGCATGACGCAGATCATCGTTCCGACTGACGCGCCAGGGCTTGAGGTCGTGCGCGGCGTGCCGGTGTGGGGCCGCTCGTCAAGCCATTGCGAGATACGCTACAACAATGTGCGCGTGCCGAAGTCAAATCAGCTCGGCGGCACGGGAACAGGACATGCTGCGGCGCAGGATCGCCTTGGCGCCGGGCGCATCTATCACTGCATGAATTCCATCGGCGCCATGTGGCGCGCGTTCGACCTCATGGTCGAGCGGCTCACGACACGAGCCGTGCATGGCGGCGAGCTCTTGGAAGACAAGCAATTCATGCAGGGGTTCATTGCCGACTCCTACATCGACATTCAAGCCGCGCGGCTGATGACCATCGAGTGCGCCAACAAGATGGAAGCGGGCGGCAATGTGCGTGCGGACATCTCTGCGATCAAGGTGTTCGTGCCCGCCGCCTTTCATCGCGTCGTTGACCGCGCGATTCAGGTATGGGGCGCCGCAGGCGTCTCTGGCGATCTGCCGCTTGCTGGCATGTACACGACCGCGCGCACCTTGCGTCTTGCCGACGGCCCCGACGAAGTACACCGCATTCTGATTGCCAAGACAGTGTTGCGGGCGTATCACGCCGGGCAGGGCTGGGACTTTGGGAACTGAGCTGCGCACGTTTCAAGGGGCCTGCCATTGTGGCAGCGTGCGCTTCGAGGTTGATGCGCCGACCAGGGTGACGCTGCTCGAGTGCAACTGCTCGGTGTGCCGGATTGTCGGATTCTTGCATTTGATCGTGCCGCTTGATCGATTTCGCTTGCTTGCCGGTGCCGAGATGCTCACTACCTACACCTTCAATACCGGCACGGCGCAGCACACCTTCTGCAAGCGGTGCGGCGTCAAGCCCTTCTACGTGCCGCGTTCGCACCCGAATGGCAAGAGCGTGAATGCGCGCTGCCTCGACCGAAGCGAATTCGAAGAAGTCTCCATCGAGCCCTTTGACGGTGCCAATTGGGAGCGGAACGTGGCGGAAATTCAAGGTAGGTTGGCAAATTGAGGCGGGCTGCCTCGCCGTCAATGTGGATATTGCGGAGCATTTGCAATGGCAATTTCGGTGATCGATGCCGCAACAGTCAAGCATACGCTGACCATGCCCGCATGCATCGACCTGATGGAGAAAATCCAGACCGCTATCAGCCTCGGCGAGATTGATCTGCCGCTTCGCTCAATTCAGCCAGTCGGTCAAGGTGCAGGCTTCTTTGGCGTGATGCCGGGCGAGGTCGGGTCGTCAGCACTGTTCGGTGCAAAACTTTTCAGCCACTACCCCGGCAATCCATCCAAGGGCATCGCTGCGATTCAAGGCTATGTGATGCTCTTTGATGGCGCTAGCGGCACGCCGAAGGCGCTTGTGGATGCAGCGTCGATCACCGCCATTCGCACCGCCGCGGCAAGTGGCGCGGCAACGAGGCGGCTTGCGCGTGAGAACGCGAGCGTCTTGGCACTGCTCGGCTACGGCGTGCAGGCCGAATCGCATCTTGAGGCAATGTGCAGCGTGCGCGATATTTGTGAGGTCAGGGTGTGGGGGCCAAGTTTCGACAAGGCGCACGCGTTCGCTGCTCGCTACGAAGCAGGGCTGGTCAGGCCGGTGCGGACGGCTGCAGACGCCGTTCGCGGCGCGCATATCGTGTGCGCGGTCAGCAACGCGAGCGAGCCGCTCATTGTCGTGCGCGATGTGTCCGCCGGCATGCATCTCAACATGGTCGGTGCGCACACGCCGCATGATCGAGAAGTTGATGGAGAAACGGTTGGCAAGGCTCGGGTATACACCGAGATCACGAAGTTCGCACTTGCCGAAGCGGGCGATCTCATTCGGGCGATTGAAGAAGGTGCCTTCTCCGAAGAGAGAATCGTCGGAGAGATCGGCGAAGTATTCGCCGGCACTGCCCCCGGTAGAACCTCAGAGGACGAGGTCACCCTCTATGAGAACCTCGGCAACGCCGCGCAAGACTTGGCGGCGGCCGGCTTCGTGGTTGCTCGCCAGCCGAATGCGCTTGGATACCACTGAATTCGCTGGTATCATTTTCTGTGCGATGAAAAGGTTGAGAACTGGTCATGGTGACGCTCGACAGGATTAGCAGAATCTACTCGGAAAACCGCGATACACGGCCGAAATACCGGAGGCTATACAACGTGATCGCTCAATGTGTAGAAAGCACCGCTGTCGGCCCCGGTGAATTGATACCGAGCGAAAGAGAGCTCGCCGAGAAGCTGGGCATTTCACGAGTCACAATCCGCAAAGCTTTTTCGCAACTCTTTGAGAACGGCATTCTTGATCGTAAGCATGGGGCCGGGACTTTCGTCTCAAGGCGCATAGAGAAATCAGTGTCGAGTGTTTCCTCGTTTTCAGAAGACATGGCGAAGAACCGGCTCATGCCCAGTTCAAAGGTGATATCAGTTCGGCACCTGCAGGCGGATGCGCATCTTGCTTTGATTTTTGGATTGGCTTCGGATGGGCAGGTGATTGAGATTCAGCGCGTTCGCTTGGCGAACGGCCTTGCGATCGCCTATGAAGTGGTCGCTGTGCCTGAAGATGTATTGCCCGACCCGCTCAGCATAGGCCAGTCCCTCTATCAGGACATGGCGCAGGTGGGCTTACGACCAACGAGCGCGGTTCAGAGGATACGAGCTGCGAACGCGAATAAAGTCCAGGCGAGCATGCTCGATATTCATACGAATGCTGCGATTTTGCATATTGAGCGGCATGGCGTCATTCAAAGTGGCAGGGTCGTTGAATATACGAACTCCTATTACCGCTCTGACTCCTATGAATTCGTGACCGAAGTTCCTGTGTGACACTTCCTATCAGGTCACTTGGCCTGTGAAGCGTCAAGATATAGCAGGACACCACTTGGTGGAGTCATGTATATAAATCCCAAGCTATACGACAATGATTTCCGTGTCTTGCTTGGAGTCAAACTCTACTTGTAGGCACGTGCGAAGCACCAAGTTCGCCCTGTTCCTAGACACTATGTATTGACCTTGCCTACCGGCCTGCGGCGGAAGGCAAGGTCAATACATAATGTCTAGGAGCCTGCGCCGTAGAAATTCACGATAGCGAAAATTCGATCCCGCCGCCCGTTTGGAGGGTCGATTGAGGATAATATCGGGCTATATTTGACGAAATCGAGCGTTCAAACGGGCGAGTGGGAGCGGATTTGCAGCCGCGAATTTCTACGGCGCAGGCTCCTAGCACTGATCTATCGCAGTGCCTCCTTGAACAGCCTTTGTCGCTCCTGCGGCGTTTCGTCTGCGAGATTCCACAGGCTTTCGTAAAAAAAGAACGAAACGCCGCTGAACCGCCGTGCCCGAGTCATGTCAATCTGCTGGCGTAGTAGGCTTGATGACACATGTCGGCTCCTGAGGCCGCTGAGGATACCGACGACCACAGGGATGGATTGGCGCGTGGCGTGCACCTCGGGTTTCGATAATTCTTGCCCAAAGGACAGCATGTTGTCGCGATAGACTTGCAGCACCAGCTCATCAATTAATCCTCGCTCATGCCAAGCGCGCCAGTCAAGCAGGTAGCAATTCTTGGAAAAAGTCTGTGGATTAGGGGAAACGGAAATCGTCAACTGCGGGCGGATTGCCTTCAAAGTCGAGACTAGTTTTTCTACAAAATGAGTGATGCTCGCTGCGCGCCAATCGACCCAGCTTTGCCAGTCAGGGTCGTCATGAACACAGTTCGTCAATTGATCAAGGTCTGGTGCCGGAGGTGGCTCTGCTTCAGGATAATCCCGCTGGTACAGTTCCAGCGTGCGGGGGTCGTAGCCGAATTGAAAGTGGTATCCAAAATGATCATCCAACTGTATGCCGTCTACGGCGTAGGTGTCCACGAGCTCCGATAAAAGTTCACTGAGCATGGCTTGAACTTGAGGATGCAACGGATTGAGCCATACCATTGGTGTTTTACCGCCGAGCAGCCAAATAGCCGAACCGTCCGCACGACGAGTCAGCCACTCAGGATGTTCGTTCGCGAGGCGCGAATCCGCAGGCATCATCAGGCCGTATTCAAACCAAGGGATTACTCGCATGTCGTACCGCTGTCCATGGCCGATGACTTCTTTAAGCGCATCCCGTTTCGCGAGCTCCAGGCGAGGCAACTGCGGAGCACCTGTCCAACGCTGTGACGCCTGGCTGGGGTACAGTGTATGACCTCTATTCCACACTACCGGATACAGCGTGTTGAAACCGTGCTTCGAGAGGATGTTGATTGCCTCTTCGAGGCGATGCGGATCAAACAGCACATCACTATCAACATTGGTGAGCCAGACACCGCGCGTCCATGACTCGGTCTCGTGCCTGCGAGCGCTCTCGCTAACAGCCGTTTCGACAAATGTGAAGGACGCGAGTAGGAGTATGGACAGGCGCAGATGCATCAATAGCGCATGGCGACGGCCCTACAATCTGACATTGACAATGACCACATAGCGTCGGTCATTGTCGTAGGTGTAGGCTTTGCGCCCTGGTATCAGGTGGTAAGCCTCGAGATCCTCATCGGTAATGTTGATGATCTGCCCCACCAGTTCGATACGATCATTGATTCTGTAACTGCTTGAGAACGTCAGATAGCCGTAATCATTGGCCCAGGTTTCGGAGCCGAAGAAGGATGTTTCGATCAGGTATTCGGAACGCCAGTTGTAGCTGATGCGCGCATTGATACCTGCATGTTCATAGTAGAAAGTGGTATTGAAGGTATGTTCCGAGGCACCTTCGACTGCGCCAGCACCGAGCCCTTCAAGCGGATCGCGATCCTGCCCCGGAACCTCAGCGTCGGTCCATGTGTAATTGACAATCGCGCCAAAGCGACCCCACAGAGGTTGCTGCCACAATGCCTCAACCCCGGACAGGCGCTGATCCTCACCATTGATGGGCTGGGAGGTGTCAAACTCCTGTTCAACAAGGACGCCATTCTCGAACACGGTGCGGGTTTCCTTAGCTGTGACGGCCAAGGGCGCGTCGGAGATGTCCTTGTAGAAGAGTGTGGCGGCCAGTAGCGAATCCTCAGCAAAATACCATTCCGCAGACAGGTCGAACTGATCGGAAACGATCGCTTCCAAGGCAGGGTTACCCCGCGCACCAGCGTTGAGATTGCCATAATAGGATGTTCGCACAGCCAGCGCCTGAGGGTCGGGCCGCGCCATGACACGAGCCGCGCCAAAACGCAGCGTCACCTGATCATTCAGGTCATACGCGAGATTGAAGTTGGGTAGAAACTCTGTATAGCTGTTGCTGCGGGTAATCCAATTGGCGAAGCAGGTTTCGGGTGTGCAGAGTCGATTTTGATTGGCGCGGTTGACTATATTGGATGCCTCCGCTTGGGCGTTGGGGTTCAAGAACAGGGCGGCTGCCGACTGATCACCCACCACTTCGTATCCCTGCGAGTTCGTCTCTGTGCGGGAAATCCGCAACCCAAACTCGCCACGAAAACGCTCCGTTCGATAATCGGACTTGATATACGCGGACGTGATTTTCTCCGCCACATTCCATGTGTCTTCGAGAAAGATAGCCTCTAACAGCTCTTCAGTGGGGCGGCTGTCGAGCGCCCGGGCGGTGTCGCTATCCACTAGCAGGTAGCCCAAAGGGGATCGCTCACCGTTGGAAAAATGTGCGATGGTAAGCGAACGCTTGTCATCGCCAAAATAGCGCGACCGACTGAAAGGGTCGAGGCGGCCAGCGCCGCGGCCAGCGTCTTTCAGCCAGTCATTGTCGTCGGCACCGGGTTTCTTGAGCGCGATGCCCTTGGCATTGCGGACAAAATCGCCGTTGGCATCCCTCTGATAGTCGTCGTCGTGGTTGCGGGTGTAGCTGTAGAGGTTGTAGTTGCGCCCTTTGTCGCGGTCCCGGTGCATGATCCCTGCCTTGAGCGAGGTCAGGACACCAAAGTTCACATCCTGTTCGAAGTCCAGCATGAGGTACTGCTCTTCCTCAAAATCGACGGTGCGGGAGCGCCCCTGATTGCCGAAATCGAACAGTCGCCCGGCATAGGAGCGATCACTTTCTTCGCGCAGCCCATCGGTTCCGGGGGGATGCAGCCCGTTGCTGCCTTCCGGCGTAGTTAGATAACGTAGATTCAGGTTTTCATCCATCGTGGCTGCGTGGATCCAGTCGTCGCGGGTGCGACGTATTTCCTCGCCGGTTGTCGGATCCATCCATGTATAGCCGCTATGCTCGGCGCTGAAAAACCAACCGCGTTGATCAAAATTACCGCCCTGCGACTCAGTTTCGCCTATGTGGGTCGAAAGCGTCCATCCGGCTTTGCTGGTGTAAGAGAATTCAATATCGAGCGCCTGGGTGTCGATCCGAGACAAGCGGTCGAACACTTGGGTACGGCCGCCTGGGAAGGGCCAGGGCTGGTTGTTGTCAGGGAATCCATCGCCGTTTCTATCCACACCCATCGCCGAGTTGCAAGCGGGCGTGGGCGCACAGTTACGCATATACCAAGTGCCGGCCACAACACCCTCCTCGCTACCGCTGCCCCGAGTCACAATTGATCCCGGGTCGAGGCTGCCCCGATCCCGCTCATTGATAGTGACCAGATTGCTGTTGTTATTGCTGTTCGCGCCTAGCACCGTATCCAGATAGTTCACCGTCATACCGAAGCCATCACCGAGGCGCCACTGGCCGGAGAAGAACAAGGTCTCACGTTCACGCTGTTGACGAAAATCCGGTCGGTTCATGAGGCGCGGTGCCCAGTAGTCATCCGAGGAATTGTCTGAATGGCCGGGCTCCAAAAAGCGGTTCAGTACCCGTCCGAAGCGATGCACCGTGCGGTCCTGCCGCGTCGCTGAAATAAGCGCGCCAAAGGTCTTTTCTTCGTTGCGCCAAGAAACTAGGGCGGAACCGTTCGGATTCCATTCCTTTGAGTTGCCGGAATATTGGCCTTGGCCCTGTAGGGACACGGTGAAAGGCTTGAGATCAAGCGGCTTGTTGGTTTCCAGAACTACTGTGCCGCCCAGCGAACCTTCCTGCAAATCCGCCTGAGGTGTCTTGTATACCTTAATGGCTCTAACCAGATTCGCGGGCAGTACGGTGTAATTGAAACCGCGCGATGACAGGTTGAGGGTGAACCACTCGGTGGTCGCGACTGACATTCCATTCAGCAAGGTGCGGTTTTGTGAGGAGCGGGTACCGCGAATCGATATCCGCTCACCTTCGCCAAAACTTCGTGTGACGCTCACGCCTGGGACATGAGACAGCGAGTCCGCCACATTCTGATCTGGAAACTTACCGATATCTTCGGCGTTGATTGCATCCACGATGGCTGATGAGTCCCGTTTCGTGTCAAGCGCCTTTGACAGGGAATTCCTGATCCCCGTCACGACGATTTCTTCGATCACCTCATCGTCCTCGTCGACCGCCTGCGCTTGCGTCTGCGCCGAGACCGCCCCAGTCAGCACCGCGAGCAGCAAAGATATCAAGGAGAGAAGCATATATCTTTTACACGCACAGGCCTTTTTTGCACATGTTTTTCTGCTCAGTTTCATAGTCATCTCCATGTCCCCCTATAGTGGTGAGTATTGCGATGATATATGTTACCAGTTTGCGTTATACATACCAGTATTTTTAATACCACAATACCACATGTCGCTATTTGATACTTGACGACGCGAAGCTATCGTCTCTCTCCAGGGTAACAAGCATTTGACTGGCGATGCGATGAGCAATTGGTAGTATCTGGTATTATCGCGGCACTTTAGCGTCGGCTTTGATGCCGAACTGCTTACACACTGGCTCAACCAACAGGCCTCAACTAACAGATAAGGAGAAGCACATGATGCTGCGAATCCGCGCTGGCTTCTTCGCGTAAAGGCCGAGCAGTGAAGCGTTTCACAGTCGAAGATCTCGACCAAACAATGAAAGGCAGCATTATCGCCTCCTGTCAGCCTGTCGTCGGCGGCCCGCTCGACCGCGACGACATGGTGGTCGCCATGGCCTCTGCCTGCATTGACGGCGGCGCAAAGGCATTGAGAATAGAAGGTGCCGAAAGGGTCGCGAAAATACGGCGGGTGAGTGAAGTGCCTGTGTTCGGCATTGTCAAGCGGGATATGCAGAACAGCGAAGTGTGCATCACGCCAAGCGTTGAAGATGTGCTGTCACTCGCTGAGGCCGGCGCTGACGTGATTGCTTTTGACGCGACCGACCGAGTCAGGCCGACTCGACGCGAAGACATCGTCAAGGCAATTCTTGACAGCGGCTGCCACGCCATGGCTGATTGCTCATGCATGGACGATGTTCATTTTGCCTTGGCGCTCAATGTGGACTTCATCGGCACAACGCTCTCCGGCTATGTGGGCGGGCGAACGCCGCCGGAACCCGACTACCAGCTTTTGAAACGTGCGGTCAATGTGGCGCCTCGCGTCATTGCCGAAGGACGCTACAACACGCCTCGGAAAGCTCAGGAGGCACATCGACTGGGGGCCTGGGGAGTGACCGTCGGTACGGCGCTGACAAGACTCGAAACCATCACAGGGTGGTTCGTCAATGGTCTTGAAGCTTTTTCTCCTGACACGGGATGTTCGCCCCGCCATTGAGACGCAGAAGTGGTTTTGCGCCCGATAAGTGTAAGGAGCCTGCTAGTCATTCCCGTGATCATGGCTTGCACCGTTGGAGCAGTCATGCTCTGGCAAGCGCACGACGAGCGATCAGACGGGGACGTAGACATAGTCGAAATCGAATTCTGGACGATGCAGTTGTCACCGATTCTCGATGGCTATATCAATTCATCGATCACCGCGTTCGAACAGAGCCATCCGCATGTCAATATCAAATGGGTCGATGTCGCATGGGCGGACATGGAGCGCAAGCTGCTGTCCTCGGTCGCTGCCGGAACCGCGCCGGATGTTGCGAATCTGAACCCGCAGTTCGCATCAAAACTCGCCGAATTCAACGCACTCGAAGACCCAACCCGTTATCTTGGTGCTGAGACCACCGCCTTGTACCATGCCGGCGTATGGCGCTCGAATCAGCTCAACGGCAGATACTTTGGCATCCCTTGGTATCTCTCAACCAGTGTGGCAATTTACAACACATCTATATTCGATGAAGCGAATGTCCCGTTCCCGGCGACGCTTGAGGACATCATCGAGATTGGCGGGATCATCAGGGAAAAGGCTGGCAAATACACGTATTTCCCGAGTTTTGATGGCGGCGAGCCGATGGAAAACTACGTGCTCATGGGCGGTGACATCCGCAACGACTTGCCTGCGTACGGATTGACAGACGCATCGGTCGAAAAACTGCTGCGCTACTACGCCGGTCTCTACGAAAGCGGCGCTGTGCCGCCCTCGGTGCTAATTGAAGGGCATCAAAAAGCGGTTGATCTCTTCCAATCCGGGGAGCTTGCCATGCTCTTGATCGGGATGCAGATGCTGCACACGATTCGCCTCAATGCGCCGGAGCTTGTGGCTGACCTTGTGGTCCGGCCGCATCCCAATGCTGACCAAGGCCGGGCAAATATTGCGGCCATGAATCTTGTCGTCCCCACACAGACGCAGCACCCGCAAGAGGCGTTTGCTTTCATTGTGTTCATCACGTCTCCGGAGAGGCAAACGGAAATGGCACGACATGTCCCCATTATTCCGTCCACGCCAAGCAGCCTAGAGGACCGATTCTTCGACATCACTGATCCGCGTGACAACTTCGAGATTGCAAGGGCGCATTCCATTGAGCAAATTCGCGGGGGTGCGGTGCTGCTGCCGCCGCTGACCAATTACTCAAGGCTTCGCACCGCGTTCATTCAGCACACGCAACGCGCCATGCTTGCCGAAGTCTCTGTCGAGGAAGGCGCCAAGAATTTGATCGACGACTGGCGCACTATCTCGCGGATGTCCGGCGCCTCACCCAACTGATCATGACGCCCTGTGTTATGGCATACGACATCGGCGGCAGCAAAGTTCGCGCTGGCTTGATTGCGTCTTCGGGCGAGATCTTCGATCAATTGGGAGCACCGTCTCGCGCTCAAGAAGGTCCTGACGGCATCATGTCAGTCGCGCAGGCGCTCACCCAAACACTCCTCGGACGCAATCGCCGCAACGTAGACCATGCTGCCGCCGTTGGCGTTTCGACCGGCGGCGTGGTGCAGACCAAGACGGGCGTGATTGCCGCCGCTGCCGACTTCATGCCGGGATGGAACGGCTTTGAGATCAAGAAAGCGTTTGAGTCCGCTTTCTCTCGGCGCGTGCTGGTTGACAATGACGGCAACTGTGCGCTGTACGCCGAGATATGGAAACAGTCCCTCGCAGGTCGCGATGCCATCCTACTTGCCCTCGGCACAGGCTTGGGCGGGGCGATCTACTCGAACGGAGCGCTGCGCGCTGGCACTTTTTTCTTGGCGGGGCACTTTGGACAAACGCTTGTCGGCGACCTGTCGCGCCCAGACGAATGGGAGCAACTGGAAACCACGCTCTCGGGTGACGGCCTTGCGAAGCTGGCGCGACGTATTCAAGGCGAGCAGGCAGCGAAAGGGGGCATTGATTGCGAAGATTGCGACGAAAACGCCTTGACACTGTTTGCTGACGGCCATGCCGTGATTGCAGCGCTGTCGGCGGGCGGTGCCGCAGGTGACGTGGCACAGGCGGCTATGTCAAGGTGGGTTGGCCTGCTTGCGACAACCTGCCACAACCTGCAATGGAACTATGATCCGGAAACCATCATTATTGGAGGCGGCATGATTGAGGCCAAGTCGCTCTGGTGGTCGAAGTTCTGCCAATCCTTGGAGGCTGTCAACCGGCGTTTCGGCTTGCCTGCGAACATGGATGTGAGGCCAGCGACCTTGGGCAACGATGCGGCCATGGTCGGTGCGGGGTTGATGGCTTGGCAGGCGTTGCATCTGTGTAATGGGAGCGAGGACGGAGCATGAGAGCGCATCGGGAATGGCACGAGACACTGCACAGATGTGTGCCTTACGCATTCCTCACGCCAGCGATGCTTCTCATCGGCACTTTTGTCCTGCTGCCTATGATCAGCGCATTGCTGATCAGTTTCAGCGAATACAACATGATAGAAGCACCCAGATTCGTGGGACTGGAGCAGTATCGAAGGCTCGTGAGCGATCCGTTTTTCTGGAACGCGCTCTTGAACAGCTTGCTTTACCTCCTCGTCGTGGTTCCGATACTCACCTTCGCGCCGATTTTTCTCGCAGTGCTGGTGAATCGGAGACTGCCCGGCATCGCCGTGTTTCGCGCTATCTACTACCTGCCAGTGGTGACATCGCTGGTCGTCACAGGCCTGATGTGGAAGTGGGTCTACGAAGAGAATGGCGTCTTGAATTTCATACTCCAAAAGCTTGGCATCTTGGATGACCCCATCGCTTGGCTCGCAGTGGCCGACACGTCCCTCTTTGCTGTGATGGCAGTGACAGTTTGGAGTGGGATGGGGTTTTATATGGTCATCTATCTTGCAGGACTGCAGTCCATCCCGAAGTCGCTCTATGAATCTGCCGATCTCGCGGGTGTCAGTCGAGTGCGGCAGACCGTTTTCATCACAATACCAATGCTTCAGCCCTACATCGCGCTCGTTGCGGTGATTTCGTCGATCGCGGCGATGAAGGTATTTGAGGAAGTGTTCATCATGACAAATGGCGGGCCCTTGAGTCAGACCGAAACACTGGTCTTCTTCGTGTATCAAAACGCCTTTGTTGAATTTGACATGGGATATGCCTCGGCAGCGGGCATCGCGTTGTTCGTCGTCACGCTCGCGCTTTCCATGATTAACCTTATGCTCAGCCGAGGCAGTCCCAACACTGGGATAACGATGTATCGTTAATGGTTGGTGCGACGCAGGATCCCGCGCGTTCCTTGAATCTGAGGGATAAGGGATGTCATTGATCCGGATAGTCCTGCGATACGCGGTGCTGGTGATTGTGGCTTCTGTATTTGCCGGACCCTTTCTGTGGCTGCTATCCACAGCTTTGAAATCAGGGGCGGAGAATATATTTCAATACCCGCCGGCGCTGATACCACGGGAAGCGACGCTCGATAACTTCAAACGAGTGTTCGAGGCGTTGCCGTTTTTGAGCTATTTCCTGAATAGCGCCTTGGTGGCCGCGCTCGCTGTCTCGTGCAACTTGATGCTATGTTCACTGGCCGCCTATCCGCTTGCGCGCATGTCCTTTGCTGGCAGGCAGGGTATTTTCCTTGTGCTCATCAGCACCCTGATGCTGCCCTTTCAACTACTGATGATTCCTCTGTATACGATCGCGGTGACGCTCGGTCTCAACAACTCCTTTCTTGGGCTGGTCATTCCACATGCGTGCACCGCCTTCGGGATTTTTCTGATGCGACAGGCCTTTATGGCGATCCCGCATCAGCTAGAGGAATCGGCGCATCTCGAAGGGGTTACGCGGCTGCAAATCTGGTGGCATGTGTTGCTACCGCTCGTGAAACCGACACTGGCAACGCTTGCGGTGTTTACGTTTGTCGGCGTGTGGGGTGACTTCCTCTGGCCGCTGATCATCATCGACGACCAGACGAGGTATACCCTGCCGCTCGGCGTCAACAAGCTTGCGGGTGCGTTCGGAAAAGATTGGCGGCTTGTCGCCGCTGGCGCGGTTCTCTCTATCGTGCCTATGATGCTGGTATTCCTGTTTACACAAAGATTCTTCATTTCCGGTGCATTGAGGGGGGCGGTCAAGGGTTGAGCGTGATGTCAAGACAAGTGTCCGTTGTTGCGCATACGCATTGGGATCGCGAGTGGTACCTCAGTCACGAGGCCTATGTGGCGAGATTGCTGCGCATCTTCCCGTCGATTATCGAGAGTCTGCGGGCAGGTCAGATCAACCATTTTCTGTTCGACGGGCAAACCGCCGCGCTTGAGGACCTATTGGCGCATTGCGAGGGGGATATAGCTGATGCGGCCGTCTCGCTCATCAATGCGGGGCGCATCAGTATCGGTCCGTGGTATGTCATGCCGGACGAGTTCCTGTGCTGTGGGGAGGCGCTTGTCAGAAACTTGCAGGAGGGTATTCGCGTCTCTCGACACTACGGGGAGAGGGATTTTGTGGGGTATCTCCCTGACACCTTCGGACACGTGGCTCAAATGCCGCAGATTTTCAAAGGGTTTCAAATCCATACCGCTGTCGTCTGGAGAGGCGTCGATATCGAAGGCGACCTGTTCGAATGGCGTCCGCTGCATGGCGATGGCGTGGACTGTCTCTTTCTCCCCGAAGGCTACTATCAACAGCCACTTTCCAAAGTGGACTACGTGGATGCGGCCACGTGCTGTCTCGACCGCTTGGTCGACAAAGCCGACCACAGTCCGTTGCTTCTCATGCAGGGTGGCGACCATCTCGTGCCTCCGGCGAACCTGAAAGACAGGATTGCCGACTTCAATGCTGCGCAAAGTCGATACCACATGCGGCTGACGACGCTGCCCGAGCACATGAAGACGCGATGTTCGCAGGCTGCTTATCCGCGAGTGCGGCTGACTGGCGAGTTGCGCTCAAACACCAATGCATTTGTATTGCCCGATGTGCTCTCGACGAGGCGCTACCTGAAAGGCCTCAACCAAGCCGCGGAAGATAGGCTGTTGGGGCATATCGAGCCGCTGCTTGCGGCCGCTGACCTTGGTGCGCAATACCCCACGAGATATTTGCGGGAGACATGGAAACTGCTGCTTCAGCAGCATGCTCACGACTCCATCTGCGGATGCAGTACGGACATGGTTCATCAAGAGATGATGGTGCGCTTCAGGCGAATTCAAGAGCGACTCGACGCGCTGCAGACGCTCGTCTGCGACCAGCTAGGTTTGCAAGGCGCGTATCTCAACTGCCCGGCAACACCATCACCGTTTGCCGACGATACCTGGATGACCGCGTTCAACCCTTCGATGCAGTCGCGTTCGGGATGGCATCCGATGCATGTGTTCCTCGCGGGCGAGCAGGCCCAAGACCTCAAGATCACCGACGAATCAGGGCAGCCGTGCGAAGCGATTGCATGCGATGTCGAGGCGCACAGAAAGTTCGCTTCGCCAGTCGATGATTTCCCGGAGCATGTCCACGGGCACCGCTATGCCTTGTTTGTTCGCTTGGCAATGGATGGATGGCAAAGCAAGGTGCTTCACGTCGCAAAGGGAACGGCTCCTAGCATGTGCCCGCTGGCCGTTCCGAGCCCTGAAGCGAGCATGATCAGTAATGACCGGCTATCCATTCGGGCTGTGGATTCCGGCGTTGAGATAGAAGATTCCCGCAGCAAAGATATGATCGCATCGGCGATCATGATCGTTTCCGAAGGTGATGCCGGAGACAGCTACAACTATTCTCCGCCGCCAGAGCCTTGGCGGGTGAAAGCGGAGGTCTCCGGCACACGGGTGTGGCAGCTTGGCGAGCATGGTCACGAGCTCGAGGTGCTGCTCCGTCTGCGCCAACCGCAATCATTGCACGCTGAGCGCAACCGTGCCTCGCATGAGCACGTGGTTTCGCACGGCGTACTCAGGCTGCGACTGCTCGATGGCGAACCGTTTGTCCGCGCAAGCCTCGGGTGGACCAACAATGCCAAAGATCATCGATTGAGACTGGTGTTTGCGCTCGGAGAGAAGCTTACGCATACGGTGAGCGATTCTGCTTTTGCGCTCATCGAGCGGCCGGTCGCGCTTCAAGAAGCGCGGGCGTCGGGTTTGAAGTCTGAAGCGAGGGTCAGCGTCAATCCGTCGCATTCGTTCATCCGTGCCGGCAAGCTGGGTGTCGCGCATCTGGCGCTGCAGGAGTATGAAATTCTTGATGACGGTCATGTCGATATGCTCGCCCTGACGTTAATTCGTTCCGTGGGCTGGCTGTCTCGAAGGGATCTTGTGACGAGAGGCGCGGGCGCCGGCCCCGATATTGAAACCCCCGAAGCGCAGTGTCTCGGGGATCACCAGTATGACCTCATCTTCTCAGTCGGCGGCCATGATCGGCTTTCCCTGCGAGAGGCCGACGAGTTTCGTCGTCCGCTACTCTTTTTGAACGGCAGTGGCTGCGTCACGGATACGCCGCTCAGCGTCCGCGCGGACGAACTGATGATCACCGCCTGCCGCCGACTCGGGAAGGAAGTGGAAGTGCGCATGTTCAATCCAACAGCGAAGCCGCAGACAGCGGAATTTTCCACCCGTGCGGTGAGGCGGGTTTCACTCGCTGGAGAAGATGTGGGCAATCGAATCGACGCAATAGCACCTGGCGAGATCGCCACTTTTCGGATACAAAGATGAGCTCGGGCAGTACCTTTCCATGACTTCAATATCGCTCAAGGGTGTGACGCAGATGTATGGTTCGGAATGCGCCATCCATACGCTGGATTTGGAGATCGCAAGTGGTGAGTTCGTCGTCTTTCTCGGGCCTTCCGGCTGCGGGAAATCAACCTTGCTGAGGATGATTGCCGGGCTTGAGCAGGTGGCGAGCGGCCGCATCACATTTGATGAGGTCGATGTCACATCCACGCCCGCTGCGAAGCGCGGTGTGGCCATGGTGTTCCAGTCCTACGCGCTCTATCCGCACATGACGGTGTCGCAGAATCTCAGCTTTGGCTTGAGAATGACCGGGCATCCCCGCAAAGAGATTGCCCGCCGCGTCGAACGTGCCGTCAACATGCTGAAGCTGGGCGATTATCTACAGCGCAAGCCCGCGCAGCTGTCCGGTGGCGAGTGTCAGCGCGTGGCGATCGGCCGCGCCATTGTGCAAGAGCCAAGGGTGCTATTGTCCGATGAGCCTCTATCCAACTTGGACGCGGAGCTTCGCAGTTCAATGCGCGTTGAAATCGCCGCGCTGCACCGAGAACTCGGCAACACGATGGTGTATGTGACCCACGATCAAGTCGAGGCGATGACGCTCGCCGACCGCATCGTCGTGTTGAACGACGGGCGGATTGAACAGGTGGGAACCCCCGATGAAATCTACCGCTTGCCGAAGAATGTATTTGTCGCAGGGTTTGTGGGCGCCCCGAAAATCAATATGCTCAGCGGCGTTGTCGTTGCCGCTGGTTCTGAAAATGGCGGGCTTTCCTTGCGCCTTCCATCAATTGATAGCATTCCATTGGCGCCCATGCATGTGCCGGTCAGATCCGGTGACAAAGTATCAGTCGGGATTCGTCCGGAGGACATCGCTATTGACCAGAGTTCCAAGCTGCACATGCTGGTCAGCTTCGTCGAGCAGATTGGCGGCGCGACGAATTATTTTGGCGATGTGGGCAAGACGCGAGTTCGCATGTCGGTGAGTGGCGCGGTGCACTTTTCTGCCGGAGACAGGATTCCCGTTCGCTTTGCGGCGGAGCGATTTCACTACTTTGACGCCGACGGGCAGCGCCTCACCTCCGAGGCGGCCCGCGCCTGACCTGGCAATGAAGCCGATGCCATGAAGAAGAGATTGTTGGTGCTGCCTGTGGACGGTCGGCCAGTTGTCTGCGGCCAGATCAAGTACTTGGCCGCGCTCGCGGGCTGGGCGCTCTCTTTGCCGCCAATTGCCATGCTCGGCTACTTTCGCAAAGCGGCCGACCGGGATGAGATTGGTCAGTGGCTGATGGCCGAGGCAGGCAAGGTCGATGGGTTCGTGCTCTCGATGGACACCTTCATATACGGTGGGCTTGTTGCCAGCAGGATTTCGACGGAAAGCCCGGACGATCTATTGGCTCGCTGTGGGCTTCTGAAAACACTGAAGAACGAGCACCCCGACAAACCAATCTTTGCCTTCCTGACGACGATGCGCATCTCGAACAACAATGTCAACGAGGAGGAAAAAGACTATTGGAGTGCCTACGGACAATTCATTTGGAGATGGTCGTACCATGCCGACAGGTATCGCGCGCATGGCAGTGAGAATGACTTGCTCGCATGCAGGGAAGCCAAATCGAGCATCCCGATAGATATTCGAGAAGACTATCTGGCCACCCGCTCGCGGAACTTCGCGATCTCCCGCAGGGTATTGGAACTTGTCGGAACGGGCATGATCGAACGACTTATTCTCCCGCAGGACGATACCGCGAAGTACGGGTTCAACATTGCCGAGACGCGGAAGATGCGGCAGGACATCATCGACGCGCGCCTCTGTAGTCAAGTCAAAATCTACGCCGGCGCCGACGAAGTGGCTTGGACACTGGTGGCGCAGATGATCTCGCGCTTGGAGAGCCGCCCGGCTCGCAAAGTGTATGTGAGCTGGCATCATCCCGAAGACGCGGATCTGATCATTCCCCGCTATGAGCAGCAGCCGCTCGGCATCGCCGTCAAGGATCAATTGTCGGCCGCCGGTGCCAGCATTGTCAGGCAGCGCGAACATGCTGATCTGGTGCTTGGCGTTCACACGGCAAATCAGCCGCAAGGTGATTGGGCGCTATGCGAGCCGTTGGTGCAAAAGAGACCAATCGCATCTCACTGGACAACGGCATTGACCGAATGGCAGGCACTCGGCGTACCACTTGCAATCGCCGACCTTGCGTACGCAAACGGCGGAGATCCCGAGCTCGTTCGTTGTCTTGTCAGGTCCCTGCATCCGGAATCCTTGGTCGCGTACGGCGGCTGGAATACCGCGAGCAACAGCCTCGGCACCATTGCGGCGCAAATCCAGCTTTCGCCTTTGCGCGGCAGTTCGGATGCGGGCATGGAATTGAACATCATTCGACTCGTAGATGATGCCTTCTACCAGTCCCATTATCGACAAGTCCTCCGCAAGCAGCTCGCAGGCAACAGGTGCACGCTTGCCGAGGCCGGGCCGCAATTTTGTGATGCGGCGAACGAGTGGCTGAGAGACAACCAGATATCCGGTGCGAGCGTGCGCGATGCGTTTTTTCCGTGGCAGCGGAGTTTTGAAATCGGTTTCGAACTTGCTCGGGCAACACATGATTTGATGGAACAGGGCACGACACATGGCGTATTCGGTCGGAGATAGTGACACCCGCCCTTGGGGTGCTTGGCAGGTGCTTGCGATTGGGGACGGCTTCGTCATCAAGAAGATTGATGTCATGCCGGGTGCGCGACTATCGCTGCAAAGCCACGCGCACCGAAGCGAGCACTGGACTATTCTCCATGGCAGTGCAGAGGTCACTGTCGGCGCCCGCACCGTGCGCCTAGGCAGGGATGAAACGGTCTTTATTCCCGCACAAACGAAGCACCGCATCCACAATGTCGGCAAGACAGGGCTATCGTTCATTGAAATTCAGACAGGAAGCATCCTTGATGAATCCGACATTGAGCGCTTCGATGATGAGTATGGGCGTACCTGACTCGCGCATTCGCCCTCGCAATCAAATGGCTCAACGCACTGAGGAGATTCGCTGTGACGTTCTCGTCATGGGCGGCTCCACATCCGCTTTGTTTGCTGCCTTGCACGCGGCGCGGGGGGGCGCTATCACCTGCCTCGTTGAACCCACAGATTGGCTTGGCGGCCAATTGACAGCGGGCGGTGTGCCAGCGGTTGACTTCGCGTGGCGGGAAGATGCCCAAGGCGTGAACACCAAGGCGCTGCATCGGGAGCGAAGGCACAATCACTATGAGTTCCATGATTGGCTTCAGGCGATCGGCAATCCCGGCGACTGCACGGTTTCCCGGCATTGCTTTTTGCCTAGCACGCTTCTGACGGGGCCGATCGCAAAGGCGGTGGCGCGTGAAAAAAACCTCACCGTCTTGCACGAAGCTGTGCCAATTGGGGTCGAAACGAAAGTAGCAGACGGAAGAGCAATCATCTCGCAGGTCGCGGTCGTCAGGAGAACCGCGAAGAGGGGTGGGCGGTTTGCCGGCTATGAGCGACCTTTTAGCGAAGCGATTGAAGATTGGTACTCGCCCAGATCGAGCAGCTATTTCCACAAACATCGCTGCACGCTGCTGCCGCGGAAAGGTCGCGAGATGCTCCTCGTGGAGGCAAGCGAGTTCGGTGATGTCCTCGCTTTGGCAGGCGCAGGGTATCTGGTCGGCGAGGATTTGTTTGAAGGCTCGACCGAGCAAGCCTATCGGTCGCGCGGGCAAAGCTTTACCGCAACGTTCAACTTGTCAATCGCCAAAGACAGGGACACTCCCAACACGGCCGGGTGGGCCGAAAGCAGGTTGCGTCGGACGCACAGGTTCAACCTTGGCAGCTATGGTTGGGAGGGTGTATGGCGCTATCGCAGACTCAAGGGCTGCGGGGCAGCGAAACGCGGGCAACTATCTGTGATGAACTGGCGGCAAGGCGCTGTCAACAACGGCAACGACTATGCTGGTCGTCATCTGTTTCTCTCCTATGCCGCGGCCGCAAGAACGATTGATGAGCGCCGCTGGTCCGGGGGTGTGGATGTCGATGCCTTGCTGGAAGCGGAGCGCCTTTCGCAGGACTTCTTTCACTGGTTTGTCAGCGAAGCACCGGACGAACTAAGGCCGCTCATCCGCGTGGATACGGAATCTGTCCAGACTCGACATGGCTTCTACAAGTTTCCATACTTGCGGGAATCCCGCCGTTGCATCGGCTATGGTAAGTTTCTGCTATGCGCATGGGATCTCAGTTTCCATCCAGAACCAACCGGCTTTCCGTTTCCTGATCGGTTAGCAACCAGCGTCTACGATTACGATTTTCATTTGCTCGATGGCTGCGAAGAGCAGGTCGAGCAGTCGGCGCATCATTGGCGAGCGCATCCGAAACCATTTTTTCTACCCTTGCGGGCGCTTTCAAGCGACAGTTTCGCCAACTTGATAGTTGCCGGAAAATCCATGGCGCAGTCGTTCACAGTCAATGCTGCGACCCGCACTCATCCGAGTGAGGTGGTCTCCGGAACGGCTGCTGGCGTCGTCGCGGCATATTGTGCCGAGCGAGGCGTAGACATGCACCAGCTCATCGATCATATGCGCTTTGACGAGATTCAAAAGAGAGTTTCGCGCTACCAGCCGCTACGCTGGAAGATCGACTCAGAATGGTTTCCAAGAAGTGATTCCGGTGTGATGACTACTCGATACGCAAGGCAGGAAGATTGGGATGCACGTTGGAGCGATTCATTGACGGCATACCATAACCGCGATTTTCTATATTTCCCGATTCCGGACAGGGAGCTTGAGGACTTTCTTGATGGGCGCTGGTTGGGACAGGCGCGTTTGGAGGAGGTCGTGCGTGGCAGTCAACGGTTTCTTAAATGCTCGAAGAAAGTCGGATTTGAAATCCTGGCCGCGCGGCGCGGACTTTCCGCGAAAGTAGTCGCGGAAGCAGACGGCTGAGATGTGCATGGCGGTGTTATAGTTTGAACTCACTTGTTGGTTGGAGAGGGCTGCTGGTCGAACGGAATTTGCGAACAAGAAGGTCGTTTACGTTGAGACTTCGGTGGTGAGCCTGCTTGCGGCGCGGCCGTCAGGGGACTACCGAACTCGCGGGAATCAAGAGACGACAGAACTCTGGTGGAAGGATGCGAATGAGCGCTTCGAGTTGATCGCTTCAAAGCGTGTGCTGTATGAGCCTCGGGCTGGCGATGCTCACGCGGCGCAGCGGCGGCTTGCGTTTCTTGAAACCATCAAAGTGGTCGATTCGCCAGTGGCGTCAGGAAGATTGTGTGATGCGTTGCTTGAAGCGGGTGTCGTGCCGAGAGGGGCGGTCACCGACGCGGGACATATCGCCGACGCTGCGACGCTCGGCGTCGATTTCCTCGTGACGTGGAACTTTCGGCATATTGCCAATGCGGCGATGCGCGAGCGCATTGAAGGTCTCTGCCAAATCGCTGGGCATCCGGCGCCAATTATCTGTACGCCGTATGAACTCTTGGACGTGAATCGTCATGAGCTGCATGACATGCCCATCTTGAGCGACCTCTGGGCGCTCAGGCGTGCGAGCGCCGCGTAGGGATTGCATCGAGCGCGCGCATGTGTCGCTCGCTGGGTGTCTTGAGCGTTACTTGAATGGGCACCGGGCCGTGTTGTCCATGAACGACAAAATCCACTTCGCCCGTCCCTCGCCGTCCTCGCTGGTGGCAGGTTCGGGGAATCCGCCTCGCTTGAGATATTCCGAGGTGGACGCTTTAGATCGCAGCGTTCGATACTCGGCAACATCAAACGGAAACAGCTCGACTTTGATATGCCTGCCGGTGAGGAGGGTCGAGAGTTCTCCTGAGAGCAGATGCGCGTTTGATCCACTGACGATGAAGGATGAACGAGCAGGGCTTTCTGGGGCATAGTGTGAACACGAGGTCTACCAAGAAATACTTCATCGTTATGTCTCGATTGGAAGACGCGAAGCCATAGGCGATGCGTTTGCTTGGCTTGATCAAGTTGTCCAGAAGACGCTGACGGGCGTGTGAAGTAGCAAATGACGGCACATGAACCTTTTTCTGGCAGTGCATGATTCGGGCGTTAGGAGCAAATCTGACATGCCGCCGTGCGCAGCAGGCGTTGCGCGAGGCGATGTCTGCCAGACAGCGAGGGGTGGCGGACAAGCTCAGGGCTACAGATGAGGCCATGAAGTGCATACACCCGACAGCGGATATTGAAGTCGTGATGTCGGAAATCGAAAATGGCTACAGGCCAGTTTGCTGAAGCAAAAAATGATCCGCGAGCATCACGCTGAATAGTGCGCCGAGGTAGATGATCGAATATTGAAAGGTGTGCATCGCCGTCCTGCCTGATCCGCCGCGCAGGAGCTTGACCGCGAGATACACAAACACCGCGTCGAGCAGCGCTGCGCCTGCGAGGTAGAGCACGCCGTTCATGCCGATCAGGAACGGCAGCAGGCTGCAGGCAACGAGAAGCAGGGTGTAGAGCAGGATCTGCTGGCGCGTGAAACGGTCGCCGTGGGTGATTGGCAGCATCGGCACGCCCGCCTCGCGGTACTCGTCGCGCCGATCGAGCGCGAGCGCCCAAAAGTGCGGCGGTGTCCAGACGAAGATGATGAGCACGAGCAGCAAGGCTTCGGGGTCGAGGCTGCCGGTCACTGCCGTCCATCCAAATAGCGGCGGCGCGGCGCCGAAGAGTCCGCCGATGACAATATTCTGCGGTGTCGCGCGTTTCAGATAGAGGGTGTAGAAGAGACCATAGCCAGCCCAAGAGGCGAGGTTGAGCCAAGCGGTCAACGGGTTCACAAATACATAGAGCACAAGAAAACCGAAGACGCCGGTGAATCCGGCGAATGCACCAGCGGCCAGATGGCTCACACGACCTTTCGCGACCGGGCGGTCTTGAGTGCGCTGCATGCGCGCATCGACCTTGGCGTCCGCAATGTGATTGACCGCTGCCGCCGAGCCTGCGACGAGCGCGATGCCGAGCAACGTTGTGATGACGAGGGCGAGCGAGGGGAGCAGAGGACTCGCGAGCAACATGCCGACCACAGCGCAAAGCAGCATGAGCGCCACGACTCGCGGCTTGGTGAGTTCGAAGTAGTCTCGCCATGCCGCAGGCAAGGCGGCTTCGTCGCTCGCCAAGGTGTCCGTAATCAAAACCGCATCCGAGGTTGATAGATTTCAGCGGGCGCGACGCCTTCAAAATGGGTGTCCAACGCATCGAGCGTCCATGCGCTGTCCCGCGTGCCAATTGCGAATTCAGACGGATGTGTCCACAGAGCAACCTTGCGCCCATTGCAAGACAGGCACTGCCCATTGAGATGCCGAGCGCGGTCGCTGACCAGCCACAACAGCGCTGTGGCGACATCTTCAGGTGCTCCAAACCCGATGGCTTGGGGATCGGGCGGAGGCTCGCCGCGCGCGCGCGCTTGCGCAGCGGCGCGGTCAAACACGACTTGCGTCATGTCGGTTTGCGCCACCGGCCACATGGCGTTGCAGCGGACGTTGATTTTGCCGAATTCTTGGACGGCCGTGCGCAGCAGCCCCATCATGCCGGCCTTTGACGCCGCATAGTTACTTTGTCCGAAGCCGCCCGTCAGTCCCGACGCCGAGATGATCTGCACGATATGACCGCCGCCGGCATCGCTCATGCGCTTGGCGGCGAGCTTGGTGCAGGCCCACGCACCGCGAAGATTGACGGCAATGACCTCATCGAATTCCTCTGCGCTCATTTTGACAATGGTGCGATCGCGCACGATGCCAGCATTGTTGATAAGCACATCAATGCCGCCGAACGCCTCGACGCAGGTCTCGACAAGCGCTTCGCAGGTGGACATCCGAGCGACCGAGCCAACGACGGAGACCGATGTGCCGCCAACCGCTTCGATGCGCGCGCTCGTCTCGCCAAGCGCATCCTCGTCGGTGCCGTTGATGACGACCTCGGCGCCTTCTTTCGCGAGATCAATCGCAAAGGCGCGCCCGAGGCCGCGCGACGACCCGGTGACGACGATTCTCTTGCCTGCCACTTCCATGCCTATTCAGTCCGTGTCAATGCGCGCTTGACGCACCCCTGCCCATTGAAAGCGCGATTTTGACACAATGCGTGCGGAATGCACTTCCGGGCGCCGCGCGTGAGTGACTTTGAGGACATACGCCCCTACCACGACGATGAAGTCGGCGGGGTACTTCATCGCCTGCGGTCGTCGCCGGAAATCCTGGCCGCGCTGATCAAATTCCAGTATCCCGATCTCGCTCGCTGGATCGGCCCGCTGGCGAGAACCTTGGCGCGCTCGAAGCTCAAACTGCACTTTGACGGCATCGATTCGGTGGCGGCGTTTCAAGAGCGCTTGTCAGGCTATTTCGAGTTCATGGTCAAGACGACGACAGATGGCTTCCGATACACAGGGCTTGACGCCGTGCCAGATGATGAGCCAACCATCTTCATCTCCAACCACCGCGACATCTCGCTCGACTCGGCGTTCCTCAACTACGCGCTCCATCTTGAGGGCAGGCAGACGCTGCGCATCGCCATCGGCGACAACCTGTTCTCCAACGCCTCGGCATCCGATCTCATGCGCCTCAACAAAGGCTTTGTCGTGAAGCGCAGCGTCGAAGGCCGCAAAGCCATGTACGAAGCCATGCGCACGACATCGAACTTTATTCGTGAATCCGTGCAAATGGGCGAATCGGTGTGGATTGCGCAGCGTGCCGGGCGTGCCAAAGACGGCTTCGACCGCACTGATCCGGCGCTCCTCAAGATGCTGGCACTTGCTTGGCGCGACGAGGGGTTTCAAAACCTGTTGGAACATGTGCGGCTCGTGCCGGTGTCTATTTCCTACGAACTCGACCCGTGCGACCTCGCCAAGGCGCGGGAACTGTTCATGAAAGATCGCGGTGATGTCCCTTACGTCAAGGAAGAGGAAGAGGACCTCAAGAGCATCATCATGGGATTGACGGGGCAGAAGGGGCGCGTGCGGTTGACGGTGGGTGCGCCAATTGATCGGGGGATCGAGACCGCGGAAGATGCAAGCCTCGCGCTCGATCAGCAGATCGTCGCCAATCTGCACGCCTTTCCCACGCACGAGTGGGCGTGGCGCGAAGCACGCGGCGAGGCGCATGGCATGGAGGTGGGCAACGCCCGGCTCGAAGCGCTCAAGTCGCGCTACTTCAAGGCGCCCGAGGACTGCCGGCGCCTATTGCTCATGCAGTATGCGAACTTGATTGAGAACACGCGCGCGATTGCTGCAGACGCTAATACCGATACGCTTCGGGCTTGAACGGACCGTCTTCGGCCACATCGATATAGTCCGCCTGTTCTTTGGTGAGGCGCGTGACAACGCCGCCGAAGCCCTCGACCATGAGCACGGCGACTTCTTCGTCGAGTTTCTTCGGTAGGACGCGCACGCTCACCGGCGCTCGCTGATTCTCAGGCTGGTCGGCCCACGCTTCTTCAAAGAGGTGCATCTGCGCCAGCACTTGATTCGCAAAAGACCCGTCCATGATGCGTGAGGGATGCCCCATGGCGTTGCCGAGGTTCACGAGGCGCCCTTCGGACAGCAGGATCAGGTAGTCGTCTTGGCTATCCGAACGGAACACTTGATGCACCTGCTCCTTGACTTCCTCGAAGCGCCAATGCTCGCGCATATAGGCGGTGTCGATTTCGTTGTCGAAGTGGCCGATGTTGCAGACGATGGCACCTTTTTTCAGCGCGCCAAGGACGTTCGAATCGCAGACGCGCACGTTGCCTGTGCAGGTCACCAGCAGGTCCGTTTCGCCGAGCAGCCTCGCATCAAGGTCTTGCGGGCGGCCGGTATTGTGGCCGTCCCGATAATGCGATACGACCTCGAATCCGTCCATGCACGCTTGCATGGCGCAAATCGGGTCAATCTCGATGACGCGCACGATCATGCCTTCTTGACGCAGGCTCTGTGCCGAGCCCTTGCCGACATCGCCATAGCCGAACACGAGCGCGCGCTTGCCCGACATGAGCATGTCGGTGGCGCGCTTGATCGCATCGTTGAGGCCGTGCCGGCAGCCGTATTTGTTGTCGTTCTTCGATTTAGTGACCGAGTCGTTGACGTTGATCGCAGGCACTTTCAGCGTGTCTTGCTCAATCATCTGCACGAGCCGATGGACGCCCGTTGTGGTTTCTTCGCTGATGCCGTGGATGGTCTCAAGCATCTGCGGGTAGCGGTCGTGGATGATCTCGGTGAGGTCACCGCCATCATCGAGCAGGAGATTGGCGTTCCAGGGTTCGCCATCTTTCAATATGGTCTGCTCGATGCACCACCAGTATTCTTCTTCGGTTTCGCCCTTCCAAGCGAACACCGGGATGCCAGCTGCGGCCATGGCCGCGGCCGCATGGTCTTGAGTCGAAAAGATATTGCAGGACGACCAGCGCACGTCGGCGCCGAGCGCAGTCAGCGTCTCGATAAGGACGGCGGTCTGCACGGTCATGTGGATGCAGCCGATGATACGGGCGCCCGCAAGCGGCTGATGTGTTTCATAGCGACGGCGAAGCGCCATAAGCGCCGGCATTTCGCGCTCAGCAAGCGTGATCTCGCGCCGCCCGAAGGCCGCAAGTTCGATGTCGGCCACTTTGTAATCGGTCACTTGGGTGCTCTCGCGTGAGAAAAGCGAGGCATCTTACCTGATGCGGTCAAAGACGCTCCGCGCCCATCGCAATCACATTGCGCGCTTCGCGTCCGAACACAACGCCAAGCAGATGAATCGGCTCGCCGCGCTCGCGGTACTTCTCAACATAGCCGCGCTCGCGGATTTGTCGCACGGCGCGACCAACAGCGGCCGCCTCGTCCTCGCCTTCCCCGGCCATCTTGAACTCAAGCGCGAACACCTGCCCGCCGCGCAGCAGCACCATGTCCGAGCGGCCGTGCGACGTGGATTCTTCAACGCGCAAATCCACCCCGATGGTGCGGAAGCAGGCGTAGAGGATGCCCGCGTACCACGACTCGTAGCGGGCGAGTTCAGGCTGCGTTTGCCATTGGTAGGGGATGCCAGCGAAGAGCGTCTGCAGGTGCGCTTTGAAGCCGTCGAAGTCGTTGTCCACCAATAGTTGGCACAAGCTGCGGCTTTGTTCCTTGGTCTCGCGCCCGCGTCCGGTGACGTAGTGCAGCAGGCCGCTGTTGACGCTGAGGCGCACCTCCTTGTTCGGGTAGTCCAGCCGATACAGTGTTTCGTCATCCCGGCGCTGCTCGCCGGTGATGGTCAGGTAGCCGGTCTGGAACATCAGCGCGTCGATGCCGATGTTGCCGACATCGAATGTTGAGACGAGGCTCCCCTCCGCGGCCAGCTTTTCGACGTCGAGCGGGCCCACGCCCTTCTCCATCATCATCTCGAAGAGGAAGGTCGGCGAGCCCGTCTCGAACCAGTGCGGCTTGAATTTGCGCTGCCTCAGCAGCAGCAGAACGTCAAACGGGTTGTAGACATTCTCGCTGCCCAGCCAGTGGTAGCCGTTGTACCAGTCTCGAATCTCGTCACGATCAAGTCCTTCGAGTTCGGGCGCGAATACCGCGTCAAGATCGCCATCGGTGTAGCCACAAATAGTTGCGAACCTTGGGTCCACGCTGATGTCCTCCAGGTTGTTCAGCCCGGAGAACAAGCTCACTTTCGAAAACATGCTGATGCCTGTGACGAACACGAAGCGGAGGTGGTCGGCGCAGCCTTTGAGGATGCCGTAGAAACCCCGCAGATGGTCGCGGTTGGCCGTGGCGAGCTCCGGATTTGTGAGCACATCGAGGATCGGCTTGTCGTATTCGTCCACAAGCACGACGACTTGCCGGCCTGTTTCCTGATGCAGCAGGTCCAGCAGGTTGCGCAAGCGATTCGCGCCTGTCACACCACTGTGCGCCGTGATCCCCGCATTGCGCTCGATGATGCCGAGCTGCCCGGCGATGTCCTCTTCAAGCTCCCCCGGCTCGTTGTACTTGCCATCGAAGCTGAAGCGCACGACCGGGTGCGGCGCGTCCCAGTCCCAGCGGTCGTGGATGTGCAGCCCTTCAAACAACGGCTCGTTGCAGGCAAAGAGCTCACGTAGGGTGTCAAGCAGCAGGCTCTTGCCGAAGCGGCGTGGGCGGGAGAGGAAGTAGTGTCGCCCCTGACGAACAAGCTGTTCGATCAAGGCGGTCTTGTCAACGTAGTAGCAATTGTCCTCCTTAAGCGTCCGGAAGGACTGTATTCCGATGGGGAGGTTCTGGCGCTGCATGGGCAAATTCATGCGAAGACATCCAAAATCATATCACGCAAGGGCGTTCAAACGCCTTTGAATAAACTAAAGGCGGAAGGTGAATCGAGAGGTCAACGCGACGAAGGGATCTCAAAGACGCTCCGCGCCCATCGCAATCACATTGCGCGCTTCGCGTCCGAACACAACGCCAAGCAGATGAATCGGCTCGCCGCGCTCGCGGTACTTCTCAACATAGCCGCGCTCGCGGATTTGTCGCACGGCGCGACCAACAGCGGCCGCCTCGTCCTCGCCTTCCCCGGCCATCTTGAACTCAAGCGCGAACACCTGCCCGCCGCGCAGCAGCACCATGTCCGAGCGGCCGTGCGACGTGGATTCTTCAACGCGCAAATCCACCCCGATGGTGCGGAAGCAGGCGTAGAGGATGCCCGCGTACCACGACTCGTAGCGGGCGAGTTCAGGCTGCGTTTGCCATTGGTAGGGGATGCCAGCGAAGAGCGTCTGCAGGTGCGCTTTGAAGCCGTCGAAGTCGTTGTCCACCAATAGTTGGCACAAGCTGCGGCTTTGTTCCTTGGTCTCGCGCCCGCGTCCGGTGACGTAGTGCAGCAGGCCGCTGTTGACGCTGAGGCGCACCTCCTTGTTCGGGTAGTCCAGCCGATACAGTGTTTCGTCATCCCGGCGCTGCTCGCCGGTGATGGTCAGGTAGCCGGTCTGGAACATCAGCGCGTCGATGCCGATGTTGCCGACATCGAATGTTGAGACGAGGCTCCCCTCCGCGGCCAGCTTTTCGACATCGAGCGGGCCCACGCCCTTCTCCATCATCACCTCGAAGAGGAAGGTCGGCGAGCCTGTCTCGAACCAGTGCGGCTCGAATTTGCGCCTGTCAAGGAGCAGCAGCACGTCGTAGGGGTTGTAGACCTTCTCAGTCCCAAGCCAGTTGTAGCCGTTGTACCAGTCTCGAATCTGGTCACGGTCGAGTCCTTCGAGCTCTGGCGCGAACACTGTGTCGAGGTCGCCGTCGGTATAGCCGCAGACGGTCGCGAATCTCGCATCCACGCTGATGTCCTTGAGGTTGTTCAGTCCGGAGAACAGGTTTACTTTTGAAAACATGCTGACACCCGTGACCATGACGAAGCGGAGGTGGTCGGCGCAGCCTTTGAGGATGCCGTAGAAACCCCGCAGATGGTCGCGGTTGGCCGTGGCGAGCTCCGGATTTGTGAGCACATCGAGGATCGGCTTGTCGTATTCGTCCACAAGCACGACGACTTGCCGGCCTGTTTCCTGATGCAGCAGGTCCAGCAGGTTGCGCAAGCGATTCGCGCCTGTCACACCACTGTGCGCCGTGATCCCCGCATTGCGCTCGATGATGCCGAGCTGCCCGGCGATGTCCTCTTCAAGCTCCCCCGGCTCGTTGTACTTGCCATCGAAGCTGAAGCGCACGACCGGGTGCGGCGCGTTCCAGTCCCATCGGTCGTGGATGTGCAGCCCTTCAAACAACGGCTCGTTGCAGGCAAAGAGCTCGCGCAGGGTGTCAAGCAGCAGGCTCTTGCCGAAGCGGCGTGGACGGGAGAGGAAGTAGTGTCGCCCCTGACGAACAAGCTGTTCGATCAAGGCGGTTTTGTCAACGTAGTAGCAGTTGTCCTCCCTGAGCGTCCGGAAGGACTGAATGCCGATGGGGAGATTCTGGCGCTGCACGTGTGGACGGCATGCTGAAAGACGCTTCTGATCATATCATGGAATGAGACCGCCGCATATCGACATAAACTTACGTACTTGGCGCTGTCGATGGCCCGGATCGTCGCCTCAGCCACTCAACGGTAAGCAGTGTCAGCACCGAAAAGACGATCAGGAACACCGCCACCGCAAGCAGTGTCGGACTGATCTGCTCGCGAATGCCAGCCCACATCTGGCGCGGAATTGTGCGTTGCTCGATGCCGCCCATGAACAGCACGACGACGACCTCATCGAAGGAGGCTGCGAACGCGAAAAGACCGCCCGAGAAAATCCCTGGCGAGATCAGCGGCAGCTGCACGCGGAAAAAACTGCGAAGCGGCCCGGCGCCGAGGCTCGCGGCGGCGCGCATCAGTGTCGGATCAAACCCCGTGAGAGTTGCCGTCACGGTGATGACCACAAAGGGCGCGCCAAGCGCGGTGTGTGCCAATATCAATCCGATATGGCTCTGCGCGAGGCCAATACTCGAATAAAAGAAAAACACGCCGACGGCAATGATGATCACCGGCGTGACCATAGGCGAGATGAGAATACTCATGATGAGCGTGCGGCCGGGCATTGCTGGGCTCGCAAGGCCGAGCGCCGCAAGCGTGCCGAGCACGGTGGCAAGAACGGTCGCCGCCGCTCCGATGATGAGGCTGTTCGCGAGCGCAAGGCCCCACTGACCGTCCTCCACGAGCGCCTCGTACCAGCGCAGTGAATAGGCGTCGGCATCGAAGCGCAGCATGCCCTCGGTGAAGGTGAAGTAGGGCTCGGCGTTGAAGCTTAGCGGGATGATCACTAGGATTGGCGCGACGAGAAAAAAGAACGCGAACGCGCAGTAAGCGTTGAAGCCGAGTCGTCCCAGACGGCGGACGTTCACTATACTTAACCCAGCCTCATGCGGTCGATACCGACCAGACGATTGAAGGCCAGGTACAGGACGATGATCGCAGCTAATAGAATGCTGCTGAGCGCCGCCGCGAGCCCCCAATTGAGCGACGTCTGCACATGGTAGGCGATCATGTTGGAAATAAGCTGTCCGCTGCTGCCGCCGACAAGGGCTGGCGTAATGTAGTAGCCAATCGAAAGAATGAACACCAGCAAAGCGCCAGCGCCGACCCCCGGCAAGGTCTGCGGAAAATAGACGCGAACAAAGCCTTGCATGGGGCTCGCCCCGAGCGAAGCGCTGGCGCGAAGCTGATTCTCTGGAATCGAGCGCATGACCGAGTACAGCGGCAGCACCATGAAGGGCAGCAGCACATGCGTCATGGCGACAAAGGTGCCGGTCATGTTGTAGATCATTTCGAGGCGGGTATCGTCGCCAAGCAGCCCGAAAGACACGAGCACATCGTTGATCACGCCTTGGCGCTGCAGGAGCACGATCCAAGCCGTCGTGCGCACAAGGAGCGAGGTCCAAAACGGAACGAGCACCAGCAGCAGGAGCAGATTGCGGCGACGCGGCGGCGAATCTGCGATCAGCATGGCGATCGGATAGCCAATTACGAAACAGAGCAGCGTGACGAAGAAACTGACAACAAGCGTGCGCCACAAGAGCGGCATGTACACGCGCTCTTGCTCAGGCCGAGCGCCGATGCTGCCGTCAGGCCGCTGCTCCAAGTCGAGCGCTTGCAGATAATGGCGCAGCGAGAATTTGGTGGCGGCTTGTTTGATCACCCGCCAAGTCTGCGGATCGGCCCAGCCTTCATCAATCCCGGCGAGGGTCTCGCGCCAAGTGCCTGCAAATTCCGCTCGAGGAACCCGCTGCGCTGTTGCGGCGATGAATATTCTCATGCCAGGTCGCAGGCGGTTGGCCGCGCCTGAAAGCCGCAGAAGGGTTCGATCCGCGCGCGCGCTCGGCAATTCCTTGGCGATCGTGGCAAAGGCGGCTTCCGGAGGCAAGCCGTGCCCGTCCCACGTATCGAGCACGGACATGGTCTCAGGAATGACATCGTGGACGCGCGTCTCATAGGCGCTTTTGCTCAAGAGCGACGCCAAAGGCGCGACGAACGTCACACCGACAAATGCAAGGAGCGGCAGCACCAACGCAAGCGAGATGAGCCGTGCACGCGGCATTTATTCTTAGCGCGCCAGCCAAGCGCTGAAGCGCTCGTTCAATTCTTCGCGATGCTCAGACCACCAACGCCAATCGCTCTTCAGCGCGCGCCGCGTGTTTTCCGGCGAGGCCGGCATATGCGGATGCATGTCGATGCCGGTATCGACATGGTTTCCCACCAGCGCCCCCGCCGACAATCTGACTGGGCTGTACGAGATGTACTTGCTGATATTGGCTTGGGATTGCGGACGATTGGCGAAGTGCACGAAGGCGAGCGCGGCTTCGAAGCGCGGCGTGCCAGCGACAATCCCGAGCGGGCCGCCGAAGGACAGAAGCTGGCCGTCCCAGACGACGACGAATGGCTGCGCCTCGAGTATCTGCGCGTTGAACACGCGCCCGTTGTAGGCGGTGCTCATCACCACTTCACCGTCGGCGAGCATTTGCGGAGGCTGTGCGCCTGCTTCCCACCAAACGACATCGTTCTTGATGGTGTCGAGTTTGGCAAACGCACGATCAAGGCCTTCCGCTGTGTCGAGTGTTGCGTAGACCTCGCCGAGCGGCACGCCATCGGCCATGAGCGCGAATTCAAGATTGGCGAAGGGCACTCGTCTCATGCCGCGCCGGCCGGGGAACGTGTCGAGATCGAAGAAATCCTCAATGCTGCTCGGTGCGTGCTCGCCCACATATCTGCTGTTGTAGGCATAGATGGTGGAATAGTAGAGCCCTGCAGGGCCGCATTCGGTGAGGGTGTTCGCGGGGTAGTCTTGTTGCGCAGGTTCGCCGCCGACTCCATCCGGCATTGCATTCAAGTCAACAAGCTCGATGATGCCTTCGTTGCAGGCGAGTTCGGCGTCCGGCATCTCAAGATCGACCACATCCCAGAAGACGTTGCCAGCATCGACTTGCGCGCGAATCTGGGCGAGGCCGCCGTTGTAATCCTCGAGCCGCACCTCGATGCCGGTTTCCTTGGTGAACGCTTGGTGATAGGCGAGAACGCTCGCGCGCGCATAGGAGCCGCCGAAGGAGACGACGGTGATGGATTCAGTGTGGTCCGATGAACAGGAGAGTGACGCGAGGCAGGCGAGTGCCAGAACTATTCGATTGCACGTTCGCATGTCAAATATCCACGAAGTTCAGCGCCCGGCAATCGAGCGCAGCCCAGCCAAGGCGCACCTCGTCGTCGGGCAATACCGCGCCGTGCCCGACGATGTTCGGCAGCTTGGCGATGAAGTCGGCTTGACCGAACAGGTTGAAGCGCATGCGCAGGTGATCGCCGAGAAAGGTCACATCCTCGACTGTTGCTGTGAATTCGTTGGCGTAGGTGCCCGGATCTGGGCGAAGCTGAATGCGCTCCGGCCGCACCGCGACAAGCGTTTGATCGCCACGAGACAAGTCCCCCAAGTGCGTTGCCGTCATCGCTCCGCCTTCGACCTGAACCGTACACACGCCGCCCTTGACCTCCGAGACCTCGCCCTTGATGAGGTTGTTCTCACCGATGAAGCGCGCGACGAATGATCGCGCCGGTTCTTCGTAGAGCACTTCCGGTGAGGCGATCTGCTCAATGCGACCGTGCGAAAAGACCGCCACGCGGTCTGACATGACCATCGCCTCCTGCTGATCGTGGGTGACGTAGACAATGGTCACGCCGAGTTCGCGGTGAATACGGCGTATCTCGAACTGCAGTTCTTCGCGCAGACGCCTGTCGAGCGCGCCAAGCGGTTCGTCCATCAGCACGAGCTCAGGTTCGAACACCAAGGCCCTGGCAATCGCGACGCGCTGCTGCTGGCCGCCGGAGAGCGCTCGCGGCAAGCGGCCCTCAAACCCCGACATGCGCACCAGCGCCAATGCCTTGTCTACGCGCGCCCGCCGCTCGCTCTCGGCCATGCCGCGCACTTCAAGCGGGAATGCGAGGTTGCCGCCAACGGTCATATGCGGAAACAGCGCGTAGTTCTGAAACACCACACCAATGCCGCGCTTGTCCGCCGGAATGCCCTGCACCGACTTCCCTGCGATGCGTATATCGCCCCGGGTCGGCGCCTCGAAGCCGGCGAGCATCATCAAGCATGTCGTCTTGCCCGACCCCGAGGGCCCGAGCAGCGTCAGAAACTCGCCGCGCTGAACGGTCAATTCGAGCTCTTCAACGATCCATTGCTCGCCATCGTAGGTCTTGGATACGCCAAGGTATTCGACATGGGTGCTTGGATGTTTCAGTGGCTGACCTCCGATGTGACCGCTTGCGGTTGCGAAGAATACCGGTTTGTAACCCACGATAGTTGAGATGGCATACTGCGGCTCGCACCGCAGTCACGCACAGAGCCTCGTGAGTTCCCAGATCACAAGCAAACTTCCCGACATCGGCACCACCATCTTCACGGTCATGTCGAAGCTCGCGCACGATGCGGGCGCCATCAATCTCTCGCAAGGCTATCCCGACTTCGAGCCGCCGCCCGCGCTCCTTGAACGCATCACGCACTACCTGCATTCCGGCTACAACCAATACGGCCCGATGGCGGGCGTTCCTGAGTTGCGGCAAGTGGTGAGCGACAAGGTCAAGGCTTGTTATTCCTTGGACACCGACGCGGACACCGAAATCACCATCACACCGGGCGCGACCGAGGCGCTGTTTGTGGCGGTGAGCGCGGTGATTCACCCTGGCGACGAGGTGATTATCCTGGATCCAGCCTACGATGCCTACGATCCTTCGGTGCGCTTGAACGGCGGCGTGCCAGTGCATGTGCCGCTTAACGCCATCGACTTCAGCGTCGATTGGCAGGCAGTCGAGGATGCCATCACGCCTCGCACCAAGGTCATTATGACCAACACGCCGCACAATCCGACGAGCGCCATCTGGAGCGAGGACGATATTGAATCGCTGCGCGCGATTGTGTTCCGGCACGGACTACATGTGATCGCCGATGAGGTCTATGAACATATTGTCTTCGACGGCCACAGGCACGAGAGCCTGCTGCGGTATCCGGACCTCTTTCAGCGCAGCTTCGTCGTGTCATCTTTTGGCAAGACGCTGCATGCGACCGGCTGGCGCATTGGCGTCTGTGTGGCGCCTGCGGCGCTGACCGCGGAGTTTCGCAAGATCCACCAATACGTCAGCTTCGCAACGAATGCGCCGCTGCAATACGGCATCGCCGATTTCTTGCGCGCCCATCCGGCGCACTATCTCGGGCTTCCGGACTTCTATCAGAAGAAGCGCGACTATTTTGCGCGTGCGCTCGCGAACTCGCGATTCCGGCTCCTGCCGTCACAAGGCACCTATTTTCAGCTCGCCGACTATTCCTCGATTTCAGATGAGTCCGATGTTGACTTGGCGAAGCGACTGACTCGTGAGATCAAGGTCGCGAGCGTGCCGGTCTCGGTCTTCTGCGAACGGCCGATGGATGCGCGCGTGATACGCTTTTGCTTTGCCAAGCATGAAAAGACGATCGAGGAGGCGGCGGCGCGGTTATGTGGTGTGTAGTCAAATTTGCTGTGGGGGCGCTGCTTCTTGTCGGCGGTTTCCTCATGGGCTGCGCCCCGCCACCAAATGACAACGCAGCGCCTCCCACGCGCGCTGAAGTCGGCGAGACGATTTATCGCCAATACTGCTTCTCCTGCCATGCCTCCGGCATCAACGGCGCACCGCGCATGGGCGATGCGGCGGCATGGACGGCGCTCGCCGAGAAGGGCGACGACGCTTTGCTGAAGGCCACCAAAGAAGGCATCCCTCCATTCATGCCGGAAAAGGGTCTGTGCCTCACCTGCAGCGATGAAGAGTTGCTCGCATCCATCGAACACATGATGCAGGCTTCGCTTGTACAGTAGAATTTCCGCCTTGAGAAATTACCCTACAGCCTGCCTATGAACGGCCAATCAGACGCGCACAGCTTCCAAGCGACGCGCGAGAACTTCCAATCCGAGGTCATCGAAGCCTCGCGCGAAAAGCCCGTGTTGCTGGTGTTCTTCGCGCCGCAAATGCCAGCATCGGTTGAGCAGGCGCGCGCCCTGCAGCAGCTCGCGACTGCCTACGCCGGAGCCTTTCGACTTGGCCTGGTTGACATGAGCGTCGATCCGAGCCTTGCCCAGCCGATGCGCGTACAGGGCTTGCCGAGCGTCCGCGCAGTCAGGGATGGCGGCTTGGCGGGCGCGCTCGACGGACCTCAGCCCGATTCTGAACTCAAGAAGCTGATCGACAGCCTCACCATGTCGTCAAGCGACCTATTGCGCGAGCAGCTCGGCGAGATGATCGCACGCGAGGATTTTTCGAGTGCGCTCGGCGTCGTGCGGCAGGCGCTCGCTGAGGAGCCGAACAATACGGCGTTCCTTGTCGAGCTCGCCGATCTTTTGGCACTCACCGGGCGCATCGCGGACGCCCGCAACGCGCTCGACAAGGTGCCGGAAGAGACCGACGGGCGCAATCGCGTCGTCACGCGCCTCGCGCTCATCTCCCGCACCGAGGCTTTGCCGAATCTTGGCGAGTTGCGCGCCGCGCACGATACGTCGCCCGAGAGCGTCAGCGCGAAGTGTCAGCTCGCGGTCAAACTCGCCTCAATGAACCGCTGTGAGCAAGCGCTTGAACTCGCTTTTTCGGTGTTTGTGAGTGACCGCACGTTCGATGATGATGCCGCTCGCAAGTTGATGCTCGATATATTTGATCTGCTTGCCAAGGGGTCGCCGCTCGCGAAGACCTATCGGCGAAAGATGTTCAATTACTTGCATTAGGGAATAGTGTGAACACGCCTTCGGAGCCTGCGCCGCAGGCGCCTAGGGAACCGCACAGGACGAAGGAATCAAGCTGCAAGTGCAAGTAGAGACGCTTCAGTAGTGGGTTGAATGCCGCCTTTATGCACACATGCCGTAAAAGTATCAGATGCGAAGATTTCTTAGCTCGCAATCGAAAATTTATCTCGCACCTTATTGTAAAAAATGCCTTTTATATAGTTTCTGTGGACTTTTTCTTTTCGTTGCTCACCGAGGAAGTGCCGAATTCGCGAGAAACTCAGAAGTTATCAACAGACTTATCCACAATGCGTCGCTGCGCTTGCGATGAACTCTGCTCGGCCTCCCAACGCTCAAATTCTTCGAGGTCGCGGTTGAAACGAGTTAACACGTAAGCCAACACAGCTGTATCGTCGAGAAGCCCGAACCAAAGCAGGAAGTCAGGGATGAGATCGATGATGAACACGAGGTAGACGAGCGCTGCGAGCAGCGCCGTCAAGGTGCTGTTGGGCACTTCGGTGTATTCGCCCTTGAGCCAAGCCTTGAGGAGGCGCATCGCGACCCCGATACGTTCGCTCCAGAACGAGACGCTTGGGTGCCTGCGAATTTTGCCGGGAATCTTCGCAAGGAGCTTGAAGGTGAGTTTCGGCTGCTGCAATAGCTTTTGCGCACGCTTCAAATAGCGCGAAAAGCCGGGCGGCTCCCGATGTGGTCGCGATTCGGTCACTCGAAGAACGCTAAGAGCCGTTCAGCGACATCTGTCTCGGTGGCGGTGCGGCCAAGGCTGCTGATGGCTTTCTGGTAGCGGTCCTCGCCAAGCGCATCGCGGCGAACCTCGAACAGCGCACGCGCGAACTCCGGCTTGAACTCGGGATGCGCCTGAACGGTGACCATATGCTCGCCAAGCGTGAAGCCAGCGATCGGACATGAATCGCAGGCGAGTTCGAGGCGTGCGCCTTCCGGCAACCGCACCACTTGATCCTGATGGCTCGCGATTAGCCAGGCGCTCTGCGCGAAGCGCCCTGAATAGCGCGTCACGCCCGCGCACCAGCCGCCTTTGGCACGCTCCACTTCGCCACCGCACACCTTGGCGATGAGCTGATGGCCGAAACAGACGCCAATGGTCTTGTGCTTGCCCGCATGAAGCGCTGCGACAAACTCTTCAAGGCGTGCGAGCCAATCAAAGCCGTCGTAGACTCCATGTGCGCTGCCTGAAATAAGCCAGATGTCGCATTCGCCAGGCTCGGTAGGGAATTCCCCCAACGTGACCTCGTACTTGCGAACCTGCGCTGTCGGTGCGGTGCGCGCAAACAGGTCGCGAAACATGTCGGCGTAGTCGCCAAACGCATCGAGTGGCGGCGATAGTTGACCAGCCTGAAGAACGCCGATTTTCATTGTTGGCGCATGTTGCTGCTGAATCTGACTCATGCCTACACTTTACTACCAATCAAAAGATATGGTTGCCAGCGTCGAGACGTGACCGTCAAGTGAAGAAGGTTCGTCAATCACTCAAGCGTCTGGTGCAGGCCCGGCGAGGGAGCACGGCCGATTGCCTTCGCGGGACGCGAGGACATTCTCAGCGAGAGTGTCAGGTGGCTCAACTGCCCGTGCACGCGCTACGAGGAAATCCCTGACGAGAATGACGTGCGAGACCTATGGAACGCTATGGCACCGCTGGCGTCAACGCAATTGCAAAAGGCGGGGTGGAGTAGGGGGAGGGCGTGATGCACGCGGCCAAAGTCCCGCCGCTCACGGCGCTCTTTTCATAGTAACGATATACTAAGCCAATGAATGCCGGTCGAAGGGGCCCTTGTTGAGCAATCCAGATTTTTCCACCTTCAAACCATGGCGGCGTGGCAACCGCTACGAGGACTTCGAACTCGGCCAGGTATTCGACCATCATTGGGGCCGCACCCTGACTGCTGGAGACGCCACCCTGTTCGCCTCGGTCGCGTTGCGCTACTGCCCGCTGTATTTGAACGCCGAGTATGCGAAGTCCGAAGGCCATGACGACCTAGTGGTCGATCCCTTGCTCGTGCTCGCCACCGCAATCGGGCTATCGGTCGAAGACCTGTCCGAGATAGGCGGTCCGTTTCTCGGCGTCAACGAGGTTGAGTTCGAGGCACCTTTCTATCCCGGCGATACGCTCACCTGCACAAGCGAAGTTGTTGACATGCGCGAATCCGATTCAAGGCCGGACACTGGCATCGTCACTTGGCGCACGACCGGCATCAAGCAGGACGGGCAGGTGGTGGTGCGCTATTCGCGCACCAATCTCGTTGCGAAGAAGGGGAGAAGGTCATGAATCTCACGAGCAACAACACCTACTTTGAGGACTTTGAAGTCGGCATGCGCATCAAGCATGCGCGCGGCACGACCATCGACGAAGTCGAGAATCAAATGCTCACCAAGCTGGTGATGAACACTGCCTCCGGGCATTGGAACGAGCATGTGATGAAGGACACGCCGTTCGGCAGCCGCCTCGTGTTCGGCTTCATCACCGCCTCCATGGTCATCGGCCTTGCCACGCAGGACACTGCCGAGAATGCTGTCAAGGAACTTGGTCTCGACAAGATTCGCTTCAAGAAACCTGTCTTTCACGGCGATACGGTCTATGCGTATACCGAAGTGCTGAGTATGGAGTCCACGCCTGAGCGCGACGCCGGCATCATTGCTTTCAAGCACTGGGGCGTGAACCAAAAGGATGATGTCGTCTTTGAGGGCGAGCGCAGGGTGCTTTTGAAGAAGCGACCAGCGGAACGCTGACAATGAGCGAACGCAGCGGCCCGCTCGCCGATATTCGCATCATCGATTGCACGATGGCGCTCGCCGGGCCGTTTGGCACTGGCCTGCTCGCAGACCTCGGCGCCGATGTCATCAAGGTCGAGCCGCCGGGCGGCGACCCGTCGCGCTCAGTGGCGCCGCTGCCGCCCGACTATGCCAATACCAAGTCCGATACGCCAGCCGGCGTCGACTACGGCGGCTACTTCGCGAGCATCAATCGCAACAAGCGCAGCATCGTGATCGATCTCAAGGAAGCCGACGGTCGTGCGCACTTGCTTGACCTGTGCGAGCACGCCGATGCCATCGTCGAGAATATGCGCGTCGGCGTCATGGATCGCCTTGGCGTCGGCTATGAAGTCATTCGCGCCCGCAATCCGAACATCGTCTACGGAGCGCTGCGCGGCTTTGGCGACCCGCGTACCGGCACAAGCCCTTACGCCGAATGGCCAGCATTCGATATTGTCGCGCAGTCCATGAGCGGGCTTGCCGGCATTACCGGCCCCTCGGACGACGGCGGCTACCCCTGCGGTGTCAGCGTCGGCGATATTTATCCCGGAACGCTGCTTGCGCTCGGACTGGTTTCGGCGGTGCATCGTGCGCGCGCCTCGGGCGAAGGGCAGTTCTTCGATGTTGCCATGTACGATGCCATGCTCGCCTTCAATGAAACGCTGATCGTCAACTACGGCTATACAGGTACGCAGCTTCCGCCGCGCGGCCGCCATCACCCAAACTTGGCGCCCTTCGGCGTGTTCCCTGCGAAGGACGGGCAGGTGGCCATCGCCGGCCTTGGCGCCCATCACTGGAAGACCCTGTGTGAGGCCATGGGGCGCGAAGACTTGATTGATGACAAGCGCAGCGCCAACGCTTACGTGCGCTGCCGCAATCTTGCGTTTGTCGAACCCATCATTGCCGAGTGGACATCGGGCTTGACGAAGCAGGCAATCATCGACGCGCTCGGCGGCAAGGTGCCTTGCGGGCCAATGAACACAGCTGAAGATATTTTCAATGACCCGCATGTCGAGGCGCGTAGCATGATCAGGCGCGTCAAGCTACCGGGCGACAATCCCGAAGTGGCGATCGTTGGCAACCCGCTCAAGTTTCAAGGTACGCCGTCCGAGATAAACCAACGCGCCCCGCTGCTCGGCGAGCACGGCGAAGACATATTGAATGAGCTTGGCATCGCGGCCGAGCCAGCCAATCCAGCTACATAACATTTACATTGGGGTTACATTGGTATCTACATTGGGGAGTTAACATCATATGACACAGAGACTTAGACGTTCCGAACTCGCGGTACCGGCGTCCAGCGAGAAACTCGTGCAAAAGGCGGTGGCATCGGACGCGGACCTCGTGTTCCTCGATCTCGAGGACGCCACCGCGCCGGACGCCAAGGAAGCCGCTCGCGACATCGCAGTGAACGCGCTCAACGAACTCGACTGGGGACGTACCATCCGCTCGGTGCGCGTCAACGACCACGAGACCGAGTGGGCGGTCTACGACATGGTCAGCATTCTTGAAGGCGCGGGTGACAAGCTCGACGTCTTCATCATCCCGAAAGTCAAAAAGCCTTCGGATCTCTTGTTTTTCGAAACGATGCTGCTATCGCTTGAGAAGAAGCTCAAGATCAAGAAGCCAATTGGCCTCGAAGTGCTCATCGAAGAAGCCGAAGGCCTCGGCAACGTCGAAGCCATTGCCCGCTGTTCGACGCGCCTTGAAGCCTTGATTCTCGGTTTCGGCGACCTCGCTGGCAGCTTCGGCATGCGCTTCGGGCATGAGCTCGACCCGGCCTACAAGTATCCGGGCGACATCTGGAGTGCCCACCGGGTGCGCATGATCGGCGCCTGTCGCGCCGTCGGCATTGATGCCATCGACGGGCCGTTCGGCAATTTCAAGGACGACGAAGGCTATCGGGCGCAAGCGACCTATGCGGCGGCGCTCGGCGCTGTCGGCAAATGGTGCATCCATCCGAGCCAAATTCCACATGCCAACGAGATTTTTGCGCCGAGCGAAAAAGAGCTGCATGTCGCGCAGAAGATGGTTGCGGCTTATGAAGCGTCGCTGACGAGCGGCGATGGTGCGGCCGGTGCCGGCGGCATGCTTGTCGATGCGGCGACGGCGCGCCTCTATCAGCCAGTGGTTGATCGCGCCAGACAAATCGGGATGATCAAATGACCGGCTACTTCACAGATGAGCGCCGCATCATTCAGCAATCGGCGCGCGAGTTCGCACGCGAAGAAGTGCTGCCGGTCGCCAATAAGCTCGACCCGGAGAAAGGGCAGATTCCGCGCGAGCTCATTACCAAAATGGGCGAGCTCGGCTATTTCGCGATTCTCATTCCCGAAGAGTACGGCGGCCTTGGCCTCGGCGTCTTCGAGTATTGCCTCGTGGCCGAAGAGCTCGCACGCGCTTGGATGAGCGTCGCCTCACTGATTGCGCGCGGCAACAGCTTCTATCGATCAGTGCCGGGCTTTGGCAAGGCGCGCGAGGAACGCATCGAACGCATGGCTGCTGGCGAGTATCTCGGGGCGTTTGCCATGTCGGAGCCAAACGCGGGATCGGACATGGCGGCGGTGAGCTGCAAGGCACGCCGCGACGGCGACGACTGGATCATCAACGGCAGCAAGTATTGGTGTACTTTCGCGGACGAGGCCGACTTCATCAACGTCATCTGTCGAGTGGAGACTGACAGCGACGGGCGTCGTGCGGGCATGAAAGGCATCGCCGTCGAAAAGCCGCGCGGCGAATTGCCGGCAGGAGTCTCGGGGTCGCCGATTCCGAAAATCGGCTATCACGGCTGGCAGACCTTCGAGCTGGCATTCGACAATGCGCGCGTGCCGGCGTTTGATCCGCCCGAAGGCGAGCGGGGCGGCCGAGGCAGTGACGCCGGCTTTGTCGGCATTCAACAAGGTCTCGAAGTCGCGCGCGCGCACACGGCGGCGCGCTCGATCGGGCTCGCCGAAGGCGCTTTGCAAGTGGCGGTCGATTATTCGCAGGAGCGCGTCCAGTTTGGTCGTCCGATCAGCAAGTTTCAGGCGATTCGCTTTAAGATTGCGACCATGGCAACGGAAATCGAAGCGGCGCGCCAACTCATGTACTTTGTCTGCAACGAGATTGATTCGGGGCGGCGCTGCGACAAGGAAGCGGCGATGGTCAAGTATTACGCCGCCGAGATGTCCGAGCGCGTCACCTCGGAAGCTTTGCAGGTCTTGGGCGGCGCTGGCTACACGACGCACTATCCGGTCGAGCGATTCTGGCGCGATGCGCGCCTGACGAAGATCTTTGAAGGCACGTCCGAGATCATGCAGCGCATTATTTCAGATAGGATTCTTGGCCGATGAACAGGTTTATAGATAAGTCAGTCGTCGTCACCGGCGGCGCTTCGGGATTCGGCAAGGCGATTGCCGAGAAGTTCGCGGGCGAAGGCGCGTCGGTGGTAGTGGCCGATTTGGATTTCGACGGCGCTCAAGCAGTCGCCGAAGCCCTGCCTGACGCGCTCGCCTTCAAGATCGATGTCGCCGACGAAGCCATGAACCAAGCGCTGGTGGCGCGCGCCGTCGACGCCTTCGGCAAAATCGACGTCTATTGCGCGAACGCGGGCGTCCCGCATCTGGCGCAGCCGATGGTGAGCATGGACGTGGCGGACTTCGACCGCATGTTTGCGATCAACGTGCGCAGCGTGTTCTTGGCGGCGAAGTACGCGGTGCCGCATATGCCGCAAGGCAGCAGCCTGATTAGCACGGCATCGATCGGCGGCAAGCGACCTCGGCCTGGTCTCACGCCATACAACGCATCGAAAGGCGCTCTGATCACGCTGACGCGCGGGCTCGCCGCTGAGCTCGCACCAAAAATCCGCGTCAATTGTCTATGTCCGGTGTCGTCCGCAACCGGGTTTGACCTCAATGCCACGGGTGTCGCCGAGTTGCCGGAGGACATGGACGCGGCGGTGGTCGGCGGTATTCCGATGGGGCGGCGCGCAAGCCCCGATGATGTTGCCGGGGCCTACGCCTTCCTCGCTTCGACCGATGCGGCTTTTCTCACGGGCGTGTGCCTCGATGTGGATGGTGGGCGCTCAATTCAATAGCTTGAGGAGATGTGTTCAGTGGACTATCTGCAAGCATGGAACAAATACGGTCGCCTTACCTACGAGGACCTCCCCGATGATGTCAAGACTGTCGCGCATCAGTGCGTGCTCGACTGGTTCGGCTGTGCGCTTGCCGGCAGCCGCGAACCGCTTTCCGGCATCTTGCGCGATGAGTTCTCGCACAGGCAGGGCCGCTGCCAAGTCCTTGGATCGAAGCTGCGTCTCGACCCTGCGACCACCGCGCTCTTAAACGGCGCAAGCGGACACGCGCTCGACTACGACGATACGAGCGCGGCTGTTGGCTGCCATGCAACGGCGCCTGTATGGCCAGCGGTCATGGCGATCGCCGAGGAGATTGGCGCGAGCGGCGCCGAGCTGATGACGGCCTTCGTGGTCGGCGTTGAAATCGAAGGACGCATCGGCAACGCCATCGGGGCGAAGCATTATCTCAATGGCTGGCACACGACAGCGACCTACGGCACATTTGGCGCCGCGGCGGGTGTTGCCCATCTGCTCAAGCTCGACGCCGGTCAATATGCGAAGGCCATGGCGCTCGCGGCGTCTGCGGCGTCTGGTGTCAAGGCCAATTTCGGCACCATGACCAAGCCGTATCACGCCGGTCAAGCAGCCGAGCGAGGCCTTATCGCGGCGCGTCTCGCAGCGCGCGGATTCACTGCGAGCGCGGATGCCGTGAACGGCAAACAAGGCTATGTGCAGGCAGCGGGCATCGGCAGCGTCAATTCGGCGCGGCTTGAACAGATCGCGGATTCATGGCTGATTCTGGATTCGCTCTTCAAGTATCACGCGGCCTGCTATCTCACCCACGCGACGATAGACAGTGTCAAAGGCTTGCGAAAACAACACGACGCAAGCAGCTTGAAGGGTCTTGAATTGAGCGTGAATCCGAGCATTCTTGACATCTGTGGCATCTGCGAACCGAAAACCGGGCTTGAAGGCAAGTTCAGCCTACGCGCCAATGCCGCGCTCGCGTGGCTTGGGCACGACACAAGCAATCCCGAGACCTACGCAGATGAGGTCATTTGCCGCGACGATGTGCAGGCGACGCTTGCCAAGGTGCGCGTGTCCACCGACGAATCGCTGACGCAGATGCAGACGCGCGTGCATTGCGCGACCGACGGCAACGATGTGCAAGAAGCCTACTGCGATACGAGCGTCCCCTGTCGTGACCTGTCTTTGCAAGGTGCGCGTCTCGAAGCGAAATTCGATGCCTTGAGTGCGCCGCTTGCGGGCGACACCGCCCGCCTTTGTCATCGAATCTTGCGGCTTGCGGACACGGCCTTGGTTACGGATGCCATTGCCTGCTAACACTTGTGCCAATTCACCGTTTGCGGCGCAGGGAAGTAGTACCATATCCTTCTCGCTCGATGCTTTTGTGGAACGAAACTAGTGAAGAACGTGATGCTCATTGATGGCTATCAAGCGATCATTGAGTACGACCGGGACACCGACAAACTGCAAGGACGATTCATCGGACTGAACGGCAGCCCTGAGTTCTATTCTCGCGATGTCGAGCACCTGCGGGCGGAAGGCGCTGTCGCCCTGCGCATGTTCTTTGATCGTTGCGAAGAGCTCGGCATCGAGCCGGAAAAGCAGTACTCGGGCAAGTTCAACGTGCGCATATCATCGCACTTGCATGCATCGGTCGCAGCGGCTGCGGCAGCTGCTGGCAAGAGCTTGAATCAATGGGTGTCGGAATGCTTGGAAGCCAACACTGCCGATACCATGGTGCTTCCTACTGTCAAGACTATTGAAGATACTCCGCAGCTCAGCTTGGCTTTCACCGACCCCGAGGACTATCTTTAGGGAAGGTCTGATCAAGTCTACTTCGCTCAGCGCTTCACTTATTGGCACATCGAAATCGACTCGCTTACACTATCGTGACCGAAAAAATCAACGAAATCCCCTCCACAACCACGTGAAGCGCCCTTCGGGAGGCCCTCAGGCGTGCGCTGGCTGCGTCATTCCTCATCACGTGGGGCCTGCCACGCTTCTTCGTCACTCCTTGCCAGCACACGCCTGATGGCCTCTGAGCTTTGCAGACTTAATCAGACCTTCCTTAGGCGAGGCAGTCATCAGGGCAAGAGTCTGCGTATCGTCTCCGCAGGCGGCCCATCACCCATCTGTACGATCACTGCATGGTCGAAGCCCGCATCGGCAAAGCGCGTGAGTCGCATTTTGAGCTCGCCCAAATCGGTCTTCGCGTGAACAGGGATGGTAGACACGACGCTTGTGCCTCCGCCCGCCTGCTTGTAGGCGCGTAGCGCAGCTTCTATTTCATCGGTACTGCGGTACATCCCTGAGGCGATCCAGCCATCGAACTCGCGCGCGGCGCGCATCACACCTTTGCCCCAACTGCCGAGGTAGAGAGCCTGCCCGCCTGCGACATGCGGCCACGGACTCAAGTCCTTGTCGCCGAGCTTGCCGGTTTCGAAGACCTGCCGCAATTCGTCCACGATGCGGTAGAAGTCCTTGAAGCGGTTGCTGTAGTCGCGGTCATAGGTGTTGAAGTCTACTTCGGTAGAGCCCGCGCCGATCCCGAGAATGAGCCGCTCCCCTGCCATTTGCTTGAGACACAACACTCGATGCGCGAGATCAAGCGGATGATAGAGCGGCACTTGCAGCACCGCGGTGCCGAGCAGGATGTCGTCCGTCACCGCTGCTGCGGTAGCGAGCGTCATCAGCGGGTCGTGCACCATAAATCCGCGGCCGATCGCCTGCGCTGTCCACAGCCCCTCAAAGCCGCAGCGAGAGAGTTCTTTGGCGCGTGTCATGATCGCCTTGGGATTGCCCGGCTCATCAAGGACATTCAAAATCGCGCCGAGTTTCATGGCGTTGCCGGGCAGGCGCGTCGCGAAGGAAAGACTCGGCAGGCAACATCGTTGAACGAGTTGCTCGCACGCACTTGAAAGCCGCCTTCAGTGAGCGTGACTCGCACGATGAGGTCGGCATCCTCGTCAGTTGGACGCCAGCCGATGGCATCGAACAGGCTCTCATCCCCCGTGCCAGTCGCGCGCCAAGACCCTTCTGCGTAGGTGCCGCTTTGCAAACTGTGCGCCTCTTGGAAGGGCTCGATGCTCATAATCGCAGCATCAAGCACACCGAGGCGCGCGGTCTCAACATAGTTCTGATAAAGCACAACGGCGATTGTCGAAAGGATCGAACTCACCGCGAGCACCAGCATCAGCTCGAGAATCGAAAAACCGCGCCATTGCCCAAGCCCGCCCTTCATGCGAGGCGTAGTGCGGGGCGGGCGTTGCCAAAGACGACTCATAGGGCGTGTTCCGGTTTCAAAGCTGAAGTGTAGCGGCTGGCGGGTTAGATGTCTGCCCAGCTGACGGTCTTGCTTGTTGTGGCCGTGAAGTCGGCATAGGCGGGCCGTGTGAACGTAGCTGCGTAATCGCCGCCAGTGATCGTGCCAGAGACTTCAATGGCGACTTGGCCGGAAGTATCGTCGGCTTCGGCGTGTGCGCCCGCCTTGTACGCCGCCGCGCCGGTAGGCGAAGTGCCGCCTGACGCATTGAGGCGCTCGGCGAGCTTCGCTGCGGTCATGTCCGTATCCATGTTCGCCGTCGTGACGAGTCCCATGCTCAAATTGATTTGCAGCCTGCGCATTTCGTTCTCAATGAAGCGTGCGCCTTCGTCTAGATGCGCTTCGACGCGCGCCATGTTGGCGTTCTTGATGTAGCTTTGGTAGGTCGGTACCGCGACCGCCGAGAGAATGCCGATAATCGCGATAGCGACGAGCAATTCAATGAGGCTGAAGCCAGTTTCGTAGGTGGGTGTCGGTGACTGCTGCATGACAGATGCCTTCTAAGGTGGAGTGGAAGCGCTAGTGTGCAAGGAATGCCCGCTGGTCATGCTGCGACATGAACCCGAATGTTTGTAGGTAATCTCGCCTTGGCTTGTGGGAGATGGCGCACACGGTGCCAACACCACACTTCGTTATCAATGTCCCATATGGAGTTGTCTCGTATGATGCTCGCTCGACCTGCTATTGGGAGTGTCCGAATGGAAATAAGCAACGGTGTCGTGGTGGTCACCGGTGGCGCGTCTGGCATTGGCCGTGCGCTCGCACGGGCGTTTGCCGTTGCAGGCGCGCGTCATGTGGTGGTCGCGGATCGGGACGAAGCGGGCGCGCGCGCAGTCGCTGCTGAGATCGGCGGTCGAGGTGTCGGCATGGATGTGGCGAGCGAAAGCCAAATCAGGCAGATAGTGGTCAGCACCGACGCCGAGGCCGGCCCCGTTGACATCATGGTGTCGAATGCAGGATATGTCACTTGGGGTGGTCTAGAAACATCCAACCATGACATCAACCGCATGTGGGAAGTGCATGTGATGTCGCATATCTACGCGGCGCGCGCAGTCCTGCCTTCAATGATAGAACGCGGATGCGGCTACATCATGAGCACCGCATCGGCCGCTGGTCTACTGACCCAGATTGGCTCGCTCGCCTATTCGATCACCAAGCATGCCGCTGTGTCGCTTGCCGAGTGGATTGCCATCACGCACGGGCAGCAGGGCATCGGCGTGTCCGTACTCTGCCCGCAAGCCGTGGACACCAACATTGGTGCCAACAGTCCGCAGGCGGGCACCATGCCGGCACCGAGCGTGGCTGCGGGTGACGGCGTGCTGACATCTGAGCACGTTGCCGCCGAATGCCTCGCGGCCATCAGGGAAGAACGTTTCTGGGTGCTGCCACATCCCGAAGTGGGAGAGTACGTGCGTCGCAAGGCCGCCGATATTGATCGCTGGCTCTATGGCATGCAACGATTCCAGGCGCGTCTCTTTGAAGGTGCCGACATGCCTGCGGATTGGTTGACCGCCAATTCGCCCAAGGCGGGGCGCGGTTCGTAGCGATGTGCGTCGGCACACCTTATGCAGCATGGCTTGCCGTGGATTCAGCCCTCCCATTCAGCATCATGTCTCATTGGACAACGCTAGCACTTGATTCGAGCGCACTATGTCGCTATGCTGACATTCCATCTTGGTGCGACCGGCAGCGCGACCGGAAGATGGCAATTGGCAAGCAAGATGGATGCCCCAAATACCCACAGACTCGCCTTGCGGGAAGAACGGGACAAAATCAGAACGAGGTTTATTTTTGTCACCGGCGGCGTTGTCTCTTCGCTCGGCAAAGGTGTGGTGACGGCATCCTTGGCATCGATCTTGGAAGCGCGCGGACTGTCAATCAACGTCCTCAAAATGGATCCCTATATTAACGTTGATCCGGGCACCATGAGCCCGTTCCAGCACGGTGAAGTCTTCGTGACCGCTGATGGCGCCGAAACCGATCTCGATCTCGGTCACTATGAACGCTTCATGCGCGTACGCATGTCGCGCCAGAATAATCTTACGGCAGGCGGCATCTACGAGACGGTCTTGAGGCGCGAGCGGCGCGGCGATTACCTCGGCGCCACGGTGCAAGTCATCCCGCACATCACCGATGAGATCAAGTCCCGCATTCGCGCTGTTGGCGAAGGTTATGACATCGCCATTGTCGAGATTGGCGGCACCGTCGGCGATATCGAATCACTGCCTTTTCTTGAAGCAGCACGTCAGCTCCGGCTTGATGTCGGTTCCGAGCGCTGCATGTTCATTCACTTGACGTTGGTGCCCTATATCGTGACCGCTGGCGAGACTAAAACCAAGCCGACGCAGCATTCGGTGAAGGAACTTCGCTCAATCGGCGTCATGCCCGACGTGTTGGTATGCCGCTCCGAATCGCCCTTGAACGAGGGTGCTCGTGAGAAGATTGCTCTTTTTTGCAATGTCGAGAAGCAGGCGGTTATCTCCTTACCGGACCTGCCGTCAATCTACCGGGTGCCGCTCAAGCTTGGCAAGGAGGGTCTCGATTCCCTGGTCGCGCAGAAACTTCGTCTTAAAGGCTGTCCGGGCGACCTCTCCGACTGGCAGCATGTGGTCGATGCCGAACAGACCGCCGACTGTGAAGTAACGGTAGCGATGGTCGGCAAGTATCTTGACCTGCCAGACGCCTACAAGTCGCTGATGGAAGCTTTGCAGCATGCCGGTCTGCATACTGGCGCCAAGGTCAACATCATGTCGGTGGACAGCGAATCCATTGAGCGCGATGGCTGCGGCGTTCTTCGCGACGTTGATGCGATTCTGGTGCCCGGCGGCTTTGGTGACCGAGGATTCGAAGGCAAGGTCATCGCCGCAGGCTACGCGCGAGAGCATGGCGTCCCCTATCTTGGCATTTGCTACGGGCTGCATGCCGCTATCATCGAATTTGCCCGTAACGTCGCGAATATTCCACAAGCTCACTCACAAGAGCTCGCCCCCGAAACCCCCGATCCGGTGATTGGCCTTGTCGAGGCGTGGCACGACGGCGATGTCGAAGAGACTCGCGATGGCAGCGAAGACCTTGGCGGCACCATGCGGCTTGGCGAGCAGCCATGCGCACTCAGCGAAGGCTCGCTGATTCGGTCGCTCTACGGCAAGGACATGCTGCGCGAGCGCTACCGACATCGCTTCAAGGTCAACGAATCCTACGTCAATCAGTTCGAGAATCTGGGCATGCGTGTTGGCGGTCGCTCGCAAACCGATGGCTTGGTCGAGGCCATTGAGTACACAGACCACAGGTGGTTCGTGGCGTGTCAGTTCCATCCTGAATTCACCTCGACGCCGCGCGACGGGCATCCACTGTTCAGCGGCTTCATCCGAGCGGCGCGCAAGCGCTTCGCTGCGAAAGGGCAGGGGCTTCAGGCGGCGCACGCACACCCGCAAGAAGCGCTGAGCAGCGTCCACTAGTGGAACTTTGTGGCTTTCGCGTCGGGGGTGACGCGCCGTTTTTCTTGATTGCAGGGCCCTGCGTCATCGAGAGCTATGATCTCGCCATGCGGACATCGCTCGATCTGAAGCGCATCACCGAGCGCCTGAACATCCCCTTCATATACAAGAGCTCCTTCGACAAGGCCAATCGCTCTTCGCACGAGAGCTTTCGCGGCCCTGGCCTTGACGAGGGCCTTCGCATCTTGGATGCGGTTCGCCGTCAGAACGATGTACCGGTGCTCACCGATGTGCACGAGGACACGCCGCTCGATGCGGTTGCCGAGGTCGTCTCGGTGCTGCAAACGCCAGCATTCCTCTGCCGCCAAACGAATTTCATTCAGCGCGTGAGTGCGACGGGTCTGCCGGTTAATATCAAAAAAGGGCAGTTCCTCGCGCCTGACGACATGTCGAATGTTGTTGCCAAGGCCAAGGCGGGCGGCAACGAGCAGATACTCGTGTGTGAACGCGGTGTCAGCTTTGGATACAACATGCTCATTTCCGATATGCGCGCGCTCTCGATCATGCGCAATACTGGCTGCCCGGTCGTGTTCGACGCCACGCACTCGGTGCAGATGCCGGGTGGGCTCGGCAATCGGTCTGGCGGCCAGCGCGACATGGTGCCAGTGCTTGCGCGCTCGGCCATTGCCGCTGGGGTCGCCGGCCTCTTCATGGAAACTCATCCGCAACCTGCGGAAGCACTGTCGGACGGCCCCAACGCCTTCCCGCTCGGACTCCTCGAAGCCTTCCTGCCGATCCTTCAAAGGATCGACGCCGCCGTGAAGGCGCAGCCGTGGCTTGAGGAATCACTTGAGATTCGAAATGTCTAGCACAATCCGCATTGTCAATGCCCGCTCGCGCGAAGTGCTCGATTCGCGTGGCAATCCCACCTTGGAAACCGATGTCACCGTCGAAGCGCCTGATGGCCGCGTGCTCACGCGTTCGGCCATGGTGCCGTCGGGGGCGTCCACCGGGTCGTGCGAGGCGACCGAGCTTCGCGATGGCGATACCTCGCGCTACCTTGGCAAGGGCGTGCGGCAAGCGATCAGACATCTTCAAGAGGAAATTCTGCCGCGCATTCAGGGCATGGACGCGGCTAATCAATCGGACCTTGACAAGGCGATGATTGACCTTGACGGCACTCCGTTGAAGTCAAGGCTCGGTGCCAATGCCATTCTCGGCGTGTCGCTCGCGGCCGCGCGCGCCGCTGCGCTCGCGCGGGAAACAAGCCTTCATCAGCACATTGCCGACCTCTATGGCGCGGCGCAGGGAACAACCTTGCCACTGCCGATGATGAACATCTTGAATGGCGGTGCGCATGCCGACAATTCCGTCGATATTCAAGAGTTCATGATTCTGCCGGTCGGCGCAGCATCGCTCGCCGAGGCCGTGCGCGTGGGTTCGGAGGTATTTCAGCACCTCAAGCGTCTGCTGCTTGAGAAGCGTCTCTCCACTGGCCTTGGTGATGAAGGCGGGTTTGCGCCGAATCTTGATAGCAGCCGCGAAGCCTTGGACCTCATTGCCGACGCCACGCATGCGGCGGGGTACACGCTTGGCAAGGAGGTCATGCTAGGCCTCGACTGCGCTGCCAGCGAATTCTATGCGGACGGTGCCTACCAGCTTGAAGGCAGGCGTTTGGATGCCGATGCCTTGTGTCACTGGCTTGCCGAACTCGCGCGCGACTACCCGATTGTGTCGATCGAAGACGGCATGGCCGAAGACGACTGGCAGGGATGGGGGCAGTTGACTCGCATGATTGGAGATTCAATACAGCTTGTTGGTGATGATCTGTTTGTCACCCATGCCGAAACGCTGCAGCGCGGTGTCAATGAGCGTATCGCCAACGCGATTCTCATCAAGGTCAATCAAATCGGCACCTTGACCGAAACCTTGAAAACCATCAGGCTTGCCGAGGCAAGCGGCTACGGGGTGGTGATTTCGCACCGTTCCGGCGAAACCGAAGACGCCTTCATCGCCGACCTTGCGGTTGCCACCAACGCCGGACAGATCAAGACCGGATCACTCAGTCGCTCTGATCGAACAGCCAAGTACAACAGGCTCATTCGTATCGAAGAAGCGCTTGGCGAGTCGGCAAGATTCCATAGTTCGACAGGTCCCGTTCGCTAATGGCGCAGCAATCAGCCTCAGTGAGCACGCCGCGCCGGATATGGCGGGTGCTTGGCTACGCGATCGGCGTGTTCTTGATCGTTGCATTGCAGTACCGGCTCTGGTTCAGCGATGTTGGCTACTTGGCGCAGCGCGAAATGCGCGAGGAGATCCGGCGCACAGAAGTACGCAACGCTAAGCTCGAAACGCGCAATCGTGAAATGGCGCGCGAAATCGAAGCCCTGACCGGCGATATGGCACATATCGAGGCCGAGGTTCGCGAGGAGCTCGGCATGGTGCGCGAGGGTGAGACGCTGTACAGGCTGCGACCTGAATCAGGGAGCAGTCTGGGCGATGACATCGACGAGTGAATCGACTTTCCCTCGTCGGTAAAGGCGTGCTTATCGGATGCGCGGAACTCATTCCGAGTATCTCCGGCGGCACCATCGCGCTCATGACTGGCATATGGACGAAGATCATCGTCAGCCTCGCGCGCTTTGACCGAGACACGCTCCGCATGCTCGCCCGCGGCCAATGGGCAACATGCTGGCGTGAGCACAATCTGGAGTTCTTGCTTCTGGTATCCGCTGGCAGTCTGATTGGCTTGTTCGCGTTGGCAAGGCTTGTCAACTGGGTGCTTCTGCATCAGCCTTTGGCGTTGATGGCCTTGGTCTTTGGCGTAGTGCTTGGCTCGTTGCCGCGGTTTTCTCAGTTCTTCCGAGACGAGGGATGGCGGGGTCGTCTCGTCTGGCTCGCGGGCGGCGCAGTCATTGGCATCCTGCTCAGCTTGCTCCCGACCGGAACGTTGACGGCGAGCGCTTGGGTGATGTTTTTCAGCGCGATGGTGGCGAGCGCTGCTGCCCTGTTGCCGGGTGTGTCAGGTGCGTATATCCTGCTATTGATTGGGGTGTACGACGATGCGGTGCAGGCCGTTGCTGAAATTGACTTCACCATGCTCGTGATCATCGGGCTCGGCATTGCCTGCGGTGTGATGCTGTTCGTGCGTGTGATTCACAAGCTCTTGTCCAAACGCGCCGAGCCGACCCTCGCCGTGCTCGTCGGACTGGTGATTGGGAGCTTGACGAAAATCGTGCCGAAGGACGTGGAACGCACGAATATCTGGGGCTTCGCGCAAGCTCCGGACGCGGCATTGCCTGCTGGCACGTTCGCGCTGCTTGTGTTTCTCGGCTTCGCCTGCGGCTATGCGCTAGCGCGCGGCGTGAGCGACTTGAAAGCGCAAGCTTGAGATGATGACCATGCCGAACAATGCCTCGCTTGCATTTTTCATGCGTTGCCTCTGCCTCGCAGGCATCGTGCTCGCGCTCGCTGCCTGCGCAGGCGGCAATAGAGGCGTCAAAGTGATCGATCCGTCGCCGTCGCAAAAGTACGATTATCGGGTGAAGTCAGGCGATACCTTGTATTCGATCGCTTGGCGACACGAGATGCACTTCGTCGAACTTGCGCGCATCAACAATATCCCCCATCCCTACACGATCTACCCTGGGCAGACGCTCAAGGTCATCCAGCCGGAAGTGGTGCGCACCGCGCCTGCAAAGAGACCTCAGCAGACAGTCGCCCGCGAGAAGAAGTCATCACCGCCCGCGACGAAGAAAGCACCCGCGTCCGCGATGCCGCGCCCGCCCACTACAAGTGCGCGACGCGCCACGGCAGGCTGGCATTGGCCGAGCAATGGCAAGATCAGCAAGGGGTTTGGGCGTGACAACAAGGGTGTTGACTTCGCGCTGAACGCGGGCAGCGAAGTGCGAGCCGCCGGCAAAGGGACAGTCATTTATTCTGGCAGCGGCCTCGGCGGCTACAGCCGCCTGATTATCATTCGTCACGATGATCGCTACATGAGCGCCTACAGCCTTGACTTTGGGGTGCTTGTTGAGGAAGGCCAGACTGTGCGATTAGGCGAAGTCATCGCGCGCACCACCGCAGAGCCAGCGAGGGACTTGCATTTCGAGGTGCGCGACAAGGGCACGCCGATTGATCCGATGCGGGTGCTGCGAGGTCGATAGTGCCCGTCAGTCGGATAGAGTGATTGAAACTTGGCGGCCGACATTGATCTTAAGGGCGGAAGTCGTCAGCGGCGTGCGGCACAATCTTCTGACGCCGCGCGGTGCTCAGGTTCGAGATGCGTTGCGTTGGAGCTTTGCCATAGATGAACTGCCTGCGCTTCGCATCAGAGCTGTTCGATGGTGCGCCGTTCAGCATTGCTGTTCCATGGCGGTAGAGATATGATGAGGGCGGTCGCCAAGCCAAGTTCAAACTATCAGAACAGGACTGTCCTTAAAACATCCAACAAAAACCAATCGGGGGAATGGGAAATGCTTTGGAAACGACAACTGATATCCGCTACCGCGGTCATGCTAGTCACAGCCGGATGCTTGGGCTTTGTACTCGCACCGGGCACCGCGAGTGCCGAGGGCCGTGTCCTTGAAGAAATCATAGTCACAGCGCGCAAGAGGGAAGAGTCTCTTCAGGATGTGCCGGTGGTCGTGCAGGCCTTTGACTCGGCGGCGCTAGAAGCGTATGCGACAAACCGGTTCGAGGATCTGAGCGATCTAGTTTCCGGGCTGAGTATTCTCAGCGAGGGTGCCATCACACCTTCGGTCAATCTGCGGGGTGTCCAGACTTCCGGCACCAGCTCGATTGCCGACAATTCTGTATCAACCGTGTTCGATGGCGTGCCGTACAGCGGTGCGCACATACTGAACTACGGCCTGTTCGATGCCGAGGCAGTCGAGGTGCTGAAAGGCCCGCAGGCGCTGTTCTTCGGCAAAAACAGCCCGGGCGGTGTGATCGCAGTTCGCACCAAGGATCCGACTGACGAGCTGTTCACGGAGCTGCGCACAGGCCACGAATTCGAGGGCACGCGAAGCTACGGGCACGCGATCGTTTCCGGGCCTTTCGACGAGACTTGGGGAGGTCGCCTCGCGGTGCGGGTGTCGAGCCAGGACGGTTACTTCGACAACGTCTGGGGTCGCGGTGACCCGGAAGCGGTGCAGCCGGTTTCGTCAACAGGCCCCAACTACGACGAGTTCCAGATCAACGGCACCCTGCGCGGCGAGTTTGACCGCGGTGACGTGACGATCAAGATCCTGCACGCCACGCGCGAGGGAAAAGGCCATTACGCGCCGTATCAGTTCATCGAATGCGATGGTCGCGACCTGTCGGTACCCGGCAATCCGACTGGCCTGAATCCGTTTACCGACTGTTCCGTAGACAAGAAGTTTGCCACCGCGCCCTTTATGCCGACAGATGCCGCACCGACCACCCTGTTCAGCAACCGCGAACCCTTCACCGACAATGAACTGACGCAGGTGAGCATTGATGCCAATCTGGATATCAACGACACGTGGTCGGTCAACAGCATCACCGGCTGGGTTGACCTCCAGAACAGCCTGCTCGGCAATTCCGCTCCGGGTTCCAACAACGACTTCGGCATCGCCTACGGCTCAACGCCGAGCATCGACAAGATATCCCAGGAAATCCGCTTCACCGGCGAATTTGATCGCGCCACCGTGATGCTCGGTGCCTTTGCCGACGATCGCGAGAACTTCTCACAGACCAAACTGTGGATCAACCCGTCCTTCGCACTGACGCCAGACACCGAGTTCGGTACTGACAGCGAATCCTGGTCGGTGTTTGCCCAGGTGAACTACGACCTCACAGAAGCCGTCAACCTATCCGTCGGCGGCCGTTACACCAGCGAGGAACGATCCCTGTCAGCGCGCAATAATCAGGCCGATACGGGCTTTCCTCGACGCTCGATCATCGGCGCGCATCGATTCACCGTCGATGAGCTGTCATACCAGAATTTCTCTCCGGAACTGATCGTGTCGTGGCAGGCAGCCGATGATGTCAATCTGTATGCCGGCTATCGCGAAGCCTTCAAGTCGGGCGGCTTCTCACCATCCTCGACGCGCGGATATCCGACGGTGGATCCGTCTGTTCCGGCAATCGATGTGTCCTACGAGGAGGAGAACGCCGAAGGGTTCGAGGTCGGTGCCAAGACCGAGTGGCTCGGCAACAGTCTGCGCGTCAACGTTGCCGCTTTCTCGTTCGAATATTCCGATCTCCAGCAGTCAGCCTTTGACGGCGCAGAGGTGCGCACCATCAATGCCGGCATCGCGAATGTGGAAGGCGTGGAAATGGATGTCCTCTGGGTGACTCCGATCGACGGCCTCACTGTGAACGGCAATGTCGCGTTCAACAACAACGAGTTTGACGATTTCCTTGACAGCTGCAACGACTTCCAGATTTTCGTGGCTCAAGGCGACTGCAACGTCAACGTCAACGCCGACGGCAATCTGGAAACTTGGGCCGACGGCAACCGATCAACCGCTGTTGCCGGCATTATTGCTTCGGGCGCCGATGTCCAGGATCGCTCCGGACATCCCTTGCGACGCGCACCGGAATGGTCGGGCTCGGTCGGCTTCACCTACGAAAGACAGATTTCCGAATCGATGATATTCACTGCGAACGGCCTCGCGATCTACAGTGACGAGTATCAGACGGAAGGCGAAAACAACCCGCTGGCGATCCAGGACGCATACTGGATCATCAATGCCGGGATCGGCATTGAAGCCACTGACGGCGGCTGGCAGCTGAATCTGATCGGTCGCAACCTCACGGACGAGGCTTATGTGATCTCGGCTTTCGAGACACTACGCACCGGTTCGAATTCTGCTGGCTTGCGAGAAATCCTGAGCGGAATGCGCAATCCGCCGCGCCAAGTGTTCCTTGAGCTGACTGTTCGTCCAGGCATCGTGTTCGGGAGATAGCTTTCCACGGTCGTCACCGTCACGGGGCGGCCCGATCTCGCGCCTGACCTGTTGCGCATCCGCCTTCCGCCCCTCTGTTATCCTTCAACAGGACTTTCTCGGCACGCTGTTGGCAGCGAAGGGCAACATGGCACAGATTCAAACGGCGCGCCTTGCGCTTGAGTACGATACGTTCGGCAACGAGGACGACCGACCCCTGCTGCTGGTGATGGGGCTCGGTGCGCAAATGACAGCGTGGAACGAGGAGTTCTGCACGCTGCTCGCGGAGCGTGGGCACTTCATCATCCGCTTCGACAATCGGGATTGCGGTCTGTCGCAGAAGTTCCCTGAGTTCGGCGTGCCCAATATTGACGCCGTGCGCGAAGCCGTCGACAAGGGCGAGCAGGTCGAAGTGCCGTATCAGCTCACCGACATGGCAGACGATGCCTTCTCGCTGCTCGACGCGCTTGGTATCGAGCGAGCGCATGTCTGCGGCGCATCGATGGGCGGCATGATCGTGCAGGCCATGGCGATCGCCAATGCAGAGCGCGTGTTGTCCATGACCTCGATCATGTCCGCCACTGGCAATCGGGACATAGAACTGAGCGAGCCAGAAGCGTTCGAAGCGCTCATGTCGCCGCCCGGCAACACCCGAGAGGAATCCATCGAGCGCTCGCTCAAGGTCGGAAAAGTCATCGGCAGCCTGCCAGAGTTTCTCGACCCCATCCACGAGCGTCGCGCTCGCGCCGCAGCAGCCTATGATCGAAGCTTCTATCCAGCAGGCATCGCGCGCCAGATGTCGGCCATTTCCGTGGCCGGTGATCGAAGTCCTGCGCTCGGCAACGTCAAGGTTCCGACCTTGGTGATTCACGGCACAGTGGATCCGCTGGTGCGCTTCGAGTGTGGCGAGGACACACGCGATGCCATCGCCGATGCCGAAATGCTTGCGGTCACCGGCATGGGCCACGATATGCCGCGCGGGTTCTGGCCTACCATCATCGAGCACATCACCCTGCGCACGCATCACGAAGGCAGGTTTGCGCGTGACTGATTCGAGAAAACCTGTCTGCCTTGTGCTCGGTGCAGGGGCGGGCATCGGCGGCACCGTCGGCGGACGTTTTGCGATGGAAGGCTATCACTCGGTGCTCTGTCGCAGATCCGACCAAGCAGATTTGGATAGGCTGACCAATGACATTCGCGATCGCGGCGGCGAGGCATCAGGCTGCTTGCTCAACGCGACGCAAGAAAACAGCATTGAAGACTTGGTTGAACACACCGAGTCCGAAACCGGCCCGATTGAAGTCGTCGTCTACAACCTCGGTGCCCAGGTCGGCAACAAGTCGCTTGCGGAGACGAGCTACAAGATATTCGAACTCGGCTGGCGCATGGCTACCTTCGGGCTGTTTCGAGTCGCCTCAAGCGTCTGCCCGCGCATGGTCTCGCGGGGCCGCGGCACCATTCTCGTAACCTCCGCCACAGCCGCCGTGCGCGGCAACGCTGGGCAGCACTCGCACGCAGCGGCCATGGGCGGGCGACGCATGCTCTGCCAGACGCTCAATGCCGAATTCGGGCCCAAAGGCATTCATATTGTTCACATCTTGATCGACGGCTCGGTCGATGCGCCTGACACCTTGGGCAAGCTGCTCGGCCCCGAGCGCTTCGCCGAACTGCGCCGGACGCGCGGCATGGCGCACGAGGGCCTCATGCTGCCGTCGGCCATTGCCGAAACCTACCTGCATCTCGCCAAGCAGCCGAAGTCAACGTGGAGCAACGAGATTGACTTGCGTTCGTTTTCCGATTCGCCTTGGTGGAATGACTAGGAAACATCCGCACATGTCAGGTACTACGCCGCTCCGGGCATGTGCAATAATTCAGCGAGATAGCGGCCAGTATGCGAGCGGGGGTTGCAGGCGACCGTTTCCGGCGTGCCTTCGGCGATCAAATCGCCGCCGCCTGCGCCGCCTTCAGGGCCAAGGTCAATGATCCAGTCCGCTGTCTTGATGACATCGAGGTTGTGTTCGATGACGACGAGCGTGTTGCCTTGTTCTTTGAGCCTGTGAAGCACTCGAAGTAGGGCGGCAATATCTTCAAAGTGTAGCCCTGTAGTCGGCTCGTCAAGAATGTACAGGCACCGGCCGGTGCCCCGCTTGGAGAGTTCGCGTGACAGCTTGATACGTTGCGCCTCGCCGCCCGAGAGCGTCGTTGCGCTTTGGCCAAGGTGGATATAAGACAGCCCGACATCCATCAAAGTCTGAAGACGCCGTGCGATTGACGGAATTGCGGAAAAAAACTCAAGCCCTTCTTCAACCGTCATCTCAAGCACCTCGAAGATATTTTTCCCCTTGTACGTGACGCTCAATGTTTCGCGGTTGTAGCGCTGACCGTCGCACGCCTCGCACTTTACGTACAGGTCGGGCAGGAAGTGCATCTCGACTTTGATGAGGCCGTCGCCTTGGCAGGCTTCGCAGCGCCCGCCACGCACATTGAAGCTGAATCGTCCCGGCTTGTAGCCGCGCGAGCGCGCCTCGCTGGTTTCGGCGAAGAGTTCGCGGATGGGAGTAAACAGGTTGGTGTAGGTGGCAGGATTGGATCTCGGCGTGCGACCAATCGGGCTCTGATCGACCTCAATGAATTTGTCGAGCGCATCGAGCCCTTCGATATGATCATGCGGTGCTGGCGGGGGCACCGTCTTGCTCCCGAGACTGCGCGCGAGCGCCGGACCGAGCGTTTGATTCACGAGCGTCGATTTTCCGGAACCTGAGACGCCGGTCACGCAAGTGAGCAGCCCGAGCGGGATGGTGGCTTGTATTGACTTCAAGTTGTTGCCGCGAGCGCCGACGATCCTGATGTGCTTGCCTTGGCGCACCTTTGCTCGGCGCTTCGGGATGCTAATCTGCCGCCGCCCTGCAAGATAGTCCCCTGTGATCGATGACGTGCAGGCAATCAGGTCGCTTGGCGTGCCGCACGCGACGACTTTCCCTCCGTGGACGCCGGCGCCCGGCCCCATGTCCACGATGTGGTCGGCGGCACGAATGGCCTCTTCGTCGTGCTCCACAACGAGCACCGTGTTACCGAGGTCGCGCAGGCGCGTCAAGGTTGAAAGCAAACGCTGGTTGTCGCGCTGATGCAGACCGATCGAAGGCTCGTCAAGAATGTATACCACGCCGACAAGCCCCGCGCCGATCTGGCTTGCGAGCCGAATGCGCTGCGCTTCGCCGCCTGAGAGGCTCTCGGCGCTGCGATCAAGCGTCAAGTAGTTCAGCCCGACATTCACCAGGAATCTGAGACGTTCTTGAATTTCCTTCAATATCTTGTCAGCGATTTCCCGACGTGCGCCGCTGAGCCGCATCGACTCCAAGTGACTGAGCGCACTCTCGACCGACTGCGCAGTGATCTCGGAGAGGCTGCTGCCATCAATCACGACATTGCGCGCCGAAGCGTTCAGGCGCGTACCCTGGCAGCTTGGGCAGGCGCGGGTTGAGAAGTAGCTGCGCAGCGACTCGCGCACCGCTTCTGACTCCGTGTCGCGGTATCTTCGCTCAATCATGCCGACAACGCCAAGAAACTCTCGTTTGCGACGAAATCTGGTGCCGCGGTCGGACATGTAGTCGAACGTGACGCGCTCGCGCCGGCGACCGTGCAGGATGATCTCGCGCTGTGCTTCAGGAAGTGACTGCCACGGACAGTCCATATCAATCGAAAAATGCGCGGACACCGACTTCAAGATGTGGTGGTACCACTTATTGCGCGTATCCCATCCGCGCACCGCGCCTTCGTTCAAGGACAGCGTCTCATCGGTGATGAGAAGTTCAGGATCGACGAATTGGCTCATGCCGAGCCCGTCGCACTCTGGACAGGCACCCGCAGGATTGTTGAAAGAGAACAGCCTTGGCTCGAGTTCGGGCAAGCTGAATCCACAGTGCGGGCAGGCGTAGAGCGCTGACATCAGAAGCGCTTCATGCTCCGGTTTGTTATCCATGAACGCGATGCGCGCGGTGCCGCCAGAGAGCGCCACCGCTGTTTCGAACGACTCGGCGAGCCGTTGCGCGATGTTGCTGCTGTCGTCGTCTGCCTTTTGGCGCTTGATGCGCAGTCGGTCCACGACCACTTCGATGGTGTGCTTCTTGTTCTTATCGAGCGCGGGCGCATCCGAGATTTCCACCACGAGGCCGTTGATGCGGGCGCGAATGAAGCCCTTGCTCAAGAGTTCCTGGAAGAGGTGCAGATGTTCGCCCTTGCGGTCTTGCACGACCGGTGCTAGCAGCATAATGGCCTCGCCCTCGGGTAGCGACAAGGTTGCGTCGACCATTTGCGAAATAGTCTGCGCGCGCAGCACGACCTTGTGCTCAGGGCAGCGCGGCTCGCCCACTCGTGCGAACAGCAGGCGAAGATAGTCGTAGATTTCAGTGACGGTGCCGACAGTCGAACGAGGGTTGTGGGATGTGGATTTCTGTTCAATGGAAATGGCAGGCGAGAGGCCATCAATGTGATCGACATCCGGCTTGTCCATGACCGATAGGAATTGGCGCGCATAGGCGGAAAGAGACTCAACGTAGCGGCGCTGTCCCTCGGCGTAGAGCGTGTCGAACGCAAGCGAGGACTTGCCCGAGCCCGAGAGGCCGGTGATGACCGTCAATTGATCGCGCGGCAGATCGAGATCGATGTTCTTGAGATTATGCGTGCGTGCACCGCGGACAGCAATCTGTTTCAAGGTCTTCTGATCACCAAGCGTGCGGCAAACCGGTAACTTTATGCCGATATGTGTTGTGTGTCAAAAGTGAGGTTGCGTTCGCGCACAAGTGATCGAGGACAGGTGGCGCACGTTCGGCACCTTCATTGACCTATTCCTTGGTTTCGGCCGTTGAAGAATTGCCCGTCACCGGCTGCACGTACTCAAACAGCTTGACAACTTTCAGTACGCCGGAGGTCTCCGAGGCAATCTTGCCCGCAAGCTCGCCCTCTTTTTCATCCAAAGACCCCATCAAATAGACGACTTGATTGACTGTCACCACCTTGATGCGAAGTCCAGCAACGTCTGGATTATTGAGCAGCCTCGTTTTGACTTTGAGTGTAATCGTTGTGTCGTTGGCTCGGCCGAGGAACGCTGGCTTGGCGCTCACTGCCAGTTCGTTGAAGACGCCGCGCACCTGCCTGATCTTCAGCACCTGCTGTTCGGCGAGCGTCTTCAAAGCTTGGCTTGGCACTTCGCCGGCGAGCAGCACCTTGGCTTCCATGCTCACAACCTTCAGGCGCGCATCCGCAAAATCTTTGTGCGCCTTCCCGATCAGGTCAGCGGCTGTGCTTTCAATGTACGCATCGTCGATAAAGACGCCGGGCGTTCTGCCTTCGCCTGTGTAGTTGCCGCACGAGACCATCGTTACACACACGAGGAGAAGTGCGCAGCATCGCAAATTATTCGATGAGGGAATCACCATCGGCGGGTTCCTCTGGACAAGTCGGCATGAAAGGCATTTTCCACCCAATCGCAGGTCAGGAACAACCCTCGCCGTGAGACGCCCGCGATATCAAAGCGCACTCGGGCACGCTTCAGCTCAGGATGACGACGCAAATAGTCCTGCGCGCATCGAATAATATGTGCTTGCTTGCCTGCTGTCACCGTATCCTTGGGCTTCCCCCATTCGTCGCTACGTCGATAGCGAACTTCCATCACCACCAGCAGCTCGCCCTGCTGAGCGATGAGGTCAATCTCGCCAGCTTTTGAGCGAAAGTTACGCGCCAGAATGGTGAATCCGCGCCGCCTCATCAGGCGCGCCACATAACGTTCGGCGCGTGCACCAGCGTTCATGCGAGCGTTTGCGCCAGTCACGCCGCTTGCCCTACTGTGCGGCGTCAACTGGTTCGATGCTGCCTGATCGCACCTGACTCCAGACCAATTGCCGCTCAATACGAGTGCCGCTCGTCCGTAGCGTCCCGCTCGCGCCTTGCAATACGTCCGAGAGTCCTTCGCGTTGCACCACCCGTAGCACATTGAACCGATCCGCGAGGCGGAAGCAATCAACGCCAATGGCGCGGAAAGTCTCGATCAAGGGCGCAACCTCGCCAAACTCCGAGCGCACTTGTTGCTTGAATTCTGAGTCGTAAAGATTCCACGGCAGATCGAAGAACGCGGCCCCATCAAGGATGCGATATTCGTCCGCTGGCACTTCGCGGATCATGCGCGAAGTCGTGAACACCTGCAGATTGCCAGCATCGTGAAAGCGAAGCGCCGGGGCAAGCGTTTGTGCAAGGTTGCCATCGACCAGCATGACCACAGCGTCAAGGTCTTGGCGCCTGCGCGCTTTGGTGTCAACGGCGCCCTGAAGCAACCTGCGTATCGTGCGAATGCGTGCATCCGACCCATCCACGAGCAATGACAGCCCGACTTCTTCAGGCGCTTTGGCGGCGTCGCTCAGCTCAACCTTGCCGATCAGCCGCTCCGCACCGAGTGCGGCTTCAAGCGTATCCGCAGCGCGCATCGACCAGCCAGTGGGGGAATAATAGGCGAGTACGCGGATTGCATATTCGGTGCGTATGCGCTCAGCCAAGGCTTCGACTTCGTCCTCGGTCGATAGTTCGAAGGCGAATTGGCCTTGGTTCAAGGTGCTTGCATCGGGAAGACGATTGAGCGCAATCCAGCCGAGACTGTTTGGCAAGGCACGCTGCATGCTTGCAAGCTTGGGTCGAGACACCGGGCCGATCACGACATCAATGTCCTGCGCAGCAAATTCGGAGGCGAGGTGCGAGTAATCCACCGCTTCGCGCAGCGTATCGGCATCGTAGAGCGTGAAGCGCACGTTTGTATCCTTGAAATTGGCATACCATGCGGTCGTGAACCCTTCAAGGAAGGCGTTGCCGAAGGCTTCGAGCGGCCCATCGAGCGGCAGTACGAGGGCGACGTGCGTCTCAATATCGGGTGCGTGAAAGATCGTGCGTACGCTCTGCGGCATATGCGCGTCATTGAACACGCTAGAAGCATCGCCGAAAGCGGTCGTCAATATTCGCTGCTGCGCGACGAGAGTGTCTGCGCTCGTGAGCGCCTTGCCCTTCGGTGTGAGCAGCAGCGCCTTCCAATAGAGGTCTAGCCAGTCCTGATCGCGCGCATGATCGGCAATCGACTCAAGTGTGCGAAGTGCTTCACTGCCTTGCCCTTGCTCAACGAGTAGTTCTGCGCGGCGCATCGTCAGCGCAGTGGTCGCAGATGAGTTCGCCTCAGTATCCGTGCCACGCAAGCCCTGCGTGGCACGCTCCGTCGCCTCTCGTGCGGTTGTCGCCTGCTCACTCGTCTCCTGCGTGGTGCTTTCGCAGCCCGATACTGCGAGAATAACGACGAGCAGAGTCGTTTGCGCTATCGCATACACAGGAGATTTTCGAGAGTTGGCAGTCATCAATGAAGGGACCTTGTATGTGGTTGCCACGCCGATAGGCCACCTTGCGGATATTACCCTGCGCGCCGTCGAGATTTTACGTGCAGCGGACTTGGTTGCGGCGGAGGATACGAGACGGTCGCGCGCGCTGCTCACCCATATTGACGCATTTCCCAAGCCACTGGTATCAGTCAATGAGCACAACGAGCGGCGGCGCATTCGCGAATTGACCGCCAAGCTGAGCGACGGCGCGTCGGTTGCGCTCATCAGCGACGCCGGCACACCGCTGATTTCAGACCCTGGGCATCTGCTGGTGAAGGCCGCCTTTGAAGCAGGATGCAAGGTGGTGCCGATCCCCGGCCCGAGCGCGCTGGTCACGGCGCTCAGCGTCTGTCCTTTGGCGAGTGAACGCTTTGTATTCGAAGGATTCCTGCCGAGTCGCGGCGAAGCACGACGAAAGCGGCTGCGCGAGCTTGATTCGATGACGCTTTCGATTGTTCTCTATGAAGCGCCGCATCGCTTGCTCGCGGCGCTTGATGATCTTCTGGCGGTCATGGGGGACAGGCGCGTGATGGTTGGCCGCGAACTCACCAAAATGCACGAGCAAGTGCGCTCGGGGCGCCTGAGCGAGATGCGCGAGCAGTTTGCCGGCGAAGCGCCGCGCGGCGAGCTGGTGCTCATTGTCGAGCGGCGCGAGCGAACCACGGAACAGTCCATATCAGACAGCGCCGAGCGCCTCTTGCAGGTCTTGCTCGCCGAACTCTCGCCATCGCAGTCGGCGCGTCTCGTGGCGGCGGCCACCGGGGAATCGCGCGGCGCCATCTACAAGCGGGCGCTCGCAAGCAAGCCAAGTTGACCTATAAGCCGGGTTCTGTCGAGGACAGTCATTCATCTAGGATGCGCATCGCTGCGCACCTCGAGCGGCCTACCCGGACTCGACACGGACCATGCCATTGAGCCCCTATTTGGCCTTGCTCCGGGTGGGGTTTACCTAGCCACCAGATGTTGCCATCCGGTGCGGTGCGCTCTTACCGCACCCTTTCACCCTTACCAAAACGACGATCACAGGAAGAGAAGTCGTTTTGGCGGTCTACTCTCTGTTGCACTTTCCGTAGGCTCGCGCCCCCCAGGCGTTACCTGGCACCCTTGTCCGATGGAGCCCGGACTTTCCTCCCCCGCGAAGCACCGAATGATGCCTGCGAAGGCGACTGCCCAGTCAACTTGGACTCGAAGTGTAGCCCATTTGCAGGTGCCTCGCGCCGGGGGCTGGGGGTTCTTCAGGGCCGCCGGCGAAGCACTGCGCGTTCGCCATCCACAGCGTCGCCACTTCGCCTGTCACCTTGAGCGATGTGTCGAGGATATTGCGCGTTTGCGTGACGACCTGGCAGAACTCGGTCGCCGCGCCTTCGATCAGGCCGCTGGCGCTGTCCGCGTGCCATTCCCAAATCGCGCCCGATGGCGCGGTCAGGTGCACTGCTGGCGGCGCGCCCGGCGGCTTTTGAGCGCGAGTGGCGAAGGTCCAGCCAAAGGTGTTGACGCCGAGATGGGCGATGTTGCGAATGCGGTCAGCGTCCATGCGGCGAGCGCCGAAGCGATCGAATATCGCTTGGCCATGCGCCCAGGTTTCCATTTGCCGAGCCGTAATCGATGAGCGGGCGCTCATGTCGGGGCCGGCCCATTTGACCCGCTGCTTGGGGTCGGCGCCTGCGAACCGGTCGGCGCATGCGTGATAGGTTTCTTGCCAGAGGTCGAGGAGGGCGGCGCCTTCCATGCCGTCACAAAACGCCAGTTCCATGTCCGACATGGTCTTGCCGTTTTGCATATGCGATTGCATATCGCCGAGGTATTGCACAAATCGCTCTGGTTCGGAGAGCGAGGCGCTTGCCGCCCAGTTCCACGCATGCAGATGGCGCAGGATTTGATTGCTGCTCCAACGCTTAAAGAGCGTCGGCTGCGCAAAATCTTCCTCGCTTATATCGCTGAGCAACGCATAGAGCGATGCGCTCTCCGCCCGGAAATCCTCGGCTTCGGTGATCACGTTGGCTGTTGTTTTCGAAATGGGGTTCGAGCCATAGTAGCGCAGGCGTGCGCGAGACGTGCGGCCAACTCGTCGAGCGTGGTTGGCGACTGCTTCAAGAGTTCAATCGCGACGGTTCGAACCTGCGCGCGTGTCGCTTCAGTCAGGTATTCGACCGGCGACTTGCCATCGATTCGCGCCAGCATGAGCGCCGGCACCAGTTCGGCGATTCGGCGTTCAAGATCATCAGGGGACTCCCAAGCGACATGCGGCCGATACGCCTGCCACAGGGCGAGTAGCTCGGCAAGAAGCGCGCGCGCGCGTTGCGGCATATGAAAGGCCTTGAGCGCGAGATGATTCACGCAGAAGGCGAGGTCGAAGGCGGCGTCACCCATTGTTGCGCACTCGGCGTCCAAGATCATGCAGTGGCCGCGACGAAAAAAGATATTCTTGGGGCTGACATCGCCGTGGATGAGCACGCTGGTTTTTGCCTGTGACATCTCCAACATGGCGACCAGCTTCAGCAATCTGCCCTTGACATCGCCGTGCTTTGACGCGGTGAATTGCAAGTATGGCGCAAGTCGCAACTCGCGAAAATCCGCGTGGTTTTGAAAGCGGCCGGTGTCGAAGTCCGGCTGTGACGACGCCGCATGAATGCGTCCGAGCGTATCGCCGACTTGGTGCGCCTCATCCTGAATGGGCGCGCTGGCAAGAAGCGCCGTTTTCCAAAGATAGGCGCTCCTAGGCGCGATGAATTCCATCGCGAAGCCGCACAGGGCATCGTCGCGACCGAGCAGCGTCGGCGTCGAGCCCGGCACTACTCGCTGGGCAAATTCGAGCCACTTGTATTCCGCCGAGTTGCGCTGTGGCGGCGCATGCCAGTCCTCGGCCACCCGCAGCTTCGGCAGCGCGAATTTGACGCATATCGTCCGTGTTCCCAGATCAACGGCAGCGATGTCGCACGACACGCCGCCGCTCAACGGCTTGATTGAAACGATGTCGCCCGCAGATGCCAGCTTCAAGCGTTCAACGAGCTGGGCACACTTGTCTTGTAGCTCCATATTGGCTGTCGATCTGCTGTGCGGCGGTATTTTACTCACTTCGGGTAAAATATCAGTCAGACCGCCATCGATCCAAACCGAGGCAACAGAGAATGACCCGCTGCGACCGCGGAATATGATTGATCTTGACGCGGCCCGCGCGATATTGCGGAGTAACGATCTCGGCGGCTACACAGTACCGACGCGCGGGCTCTACCCCTTCCAATGGAACTGGGACTCCGCCATCATTGCCTTGGGCTGGCATTGCTTCGACGAGGGGCGTGCCTGGCACGAGGCGCGCACCATGTTCGATGGTCAGTGGGACAACGGCCTGTTGCCGCATATCCTGTTTCATAGCGATTCGGACTCGTATTTTCCCGGCTCGGAAGTCTGGGGCGCCAATTCTCGCATTCCGTCGAGCACTGTTTCGCAGCCCCCCGTCTGGGCACTGGCAATCGCGATGATGCTCGATCGCTCCAAAGCGTCAGCGGCGGCGCGCGCCGAGGTCGAAGCGCTGCTGCCGAAACTGCTCGCACATCATCGCTGGTGGTATCGGGATCGCGATCTTGGCAAGAGTGGTCTCGTCGAAACCTATCACCCTTGGGAATCGGGCATGGACAACAGCCCGGCGTGGGATGCCCCGCTCGCGCGCGTGCCGCGGGTAGAGTGGGAGTATCAGCGCCGCGACCTCGGGCATGTGGACGAGTGCCAGCGACCAAGCCACGGAGAATATGATCGCTACCTCTATCTGATCGAGTTTCTCAAGCACAATCATGCCGACCCGCGCCGCATGAGCACTTCATCGCCGTTCCGCGTGGTTGATCTCACCATCGTCTCCATCCTGCACCGCGCGACACGCGAACTGGTCTCACTGTGCCAGCAATTCGGTCTCGATTCGGCCATCCCGGATCTGGAGGTGCAACTTGCTCGCACGCGCGCCGCGATGAGCGGCTGCTGGTCCGAAGATCACCGCTGTTTTCTCAATCGCGACAAGGTCTCCGGCACGCCGCTCGCCGAACGCACCACCGCCTCGCTGCTGCCGTTGTTCGGATTGCTCGCGAGTGAACGCCAGGCGAGCCAGATGGCGTCGCTTATCGAAGAATGGCTTGCCGCGAGCCGCTTCTCGCTGGCATCGACCCATCCCGAAAGCCCCCGCTATGAACCAACGTGCTACTGGCGCGGCCCGGTCTGGCTGCATATCAACTGGATGATCGCCGACGGCTTGACTGCCTACGGCTATGATGATCTTGCGCGAGAAGTGCGTGCGCAGAGCATCAAGTGCATCGAAGCGGCTGGCGGCTACTTCGAATACTACGGGTCGGAAACTGGCGAGGGATGCGGCGGCGGTGAGTTCTCGTGGACCGCGGCGGTGGCCCTGTTTTGGCTGGCAGGAGAGTAGGCGCTCAAGCTAAAACAATCGGCGTCAGCCAGCCGATCAGGAGCATCGCGGCGAATGCAAGCAAGAGAATGGTCGTTTGATCGCGCTGCCAGATGCCGATGGCTGCATCGACTTGCCGGCCCGACGCTTCATTGCCGGTGTTGACGAAAGCCGCGACGAGCAGGGCGACGACGATGGCGGTCAGGCAGCCAGTCACGTTCCACCACAGCCAGAACACATCGGGCTGCGCTGCCCACAGATAGATATTCAAGCCGACGCCTGCCAGCAAGCCGGCGTTGGCACCTTTCGAGCCGACCTTGGGGCGCAAGATGGCCAATAGGAAGGTTGCCAGTATCGGACCGTAGAACACCGAGCCGATCATATTGATCGCTTCAATGACTGTCGGCGCGATGCTGCCGCCGAAGATCGACAGCGCGACGATCACGAGGCCCCAGAACAATACGCTGGCTCGGGACCAGAACACATAGGCGCCGCGCTCAAGTGTCTTGCCGCTCAAGCGTGTGTAATCCTCGATGCTGACCGCCGAGAGCGAATTGACCACCGAACTCAAAGACGACATGGATGCCGCGAGCAGGGCGACGATCAGCAGGCCAATGAGTCCATTGGGCATGTACTCGACGATGAACAGCGGCACCAGCGTGTCGGGGGCATCGGGATCGACTTGGGCGAGAAATTCCGGGTTGAGCGTGGCGAAGACGCCAAGCACGAGTCCGACGACACAGTAGAGCAGCACTACCGGAAACCTCGCCAGCCCATTGAACATCAGTATCCGCCGCACCGAATGTTCATCCTTGGCCGACAGGGTGCGCTGCGCTTGCGTCTGGTCGCAGCCGTAGTAGGACGCATAGAGCACGATGCCGCCGAAAATCATCGGCCAGAGCCCCCATTCGTCGCCCGAGAAGCCCCAGGAGTCGGTGCGCAGAACGGTCAGGCGGCTGCTATCGATGTGTGCGAGGAAGACCTCCAGGCCGCCTATGTTGTGCAGGGACAGCGCCAGGATCATCGCCACGCCAGCGAATATGAGAATCATCTGCGCCGCGTCCGAATACACCACAGCCTTCATCCCGCCTTGCAGCGAGTAGATCAGCGTGATGACCCCAATGACGGCGATGGCGAGCAGGAAGTCGATGCCCATGGCCGTGTTGAGAATGAGCGCGGTGGCGTAGATGGCGATGCTCGTGCCGAAGGCGCGGCTGATCATGAATACCAGCGAGATCAGCAGTCGGGTGGAAAGCGCGAAGCGACGTTCGAGAAAATCGTAAATGCTGACGACGCCGGAGCGGTAGAGCGGGGGCAGCACGTACACCATCAAGAGCAGCATCGCGATGGGCACGGCGAATTCGTAGGACAGCCACACCATGCCGCCGCCTTCGCGCAGGGCGACGAAAGCAGGTGCTGAAATGAAGCTGATGGCCGAAAGCTGGGTGGCCATGGTAGACAGCGTCAGCGGGAAAACACCGAGCTGGCGTCCGCCGAGGAAGTAGTCCTTTTTAGATTGCTGCTCCCTGAAGAAATAGCCGAGGCCGAGCAACCCCGCCAAATAGGCGGCGATGATGATGTAGTCGAGGAAGTTCACCCGCAGTGCTTCGCCAGCGGGAACTTCCGCTTACCGCCACGTTTTGCTAGAAATCATACGTGATTCTCAGCGATGTGCGCCGCGGCAGAATAGGACGGCCAACAAAGAACTGCGCCGGCTGGCCCGATTGCGCATTGCCCTGTCGCGGCGAGCCTTCGGTGATGCCTTGCGTATCGGTCAAGTTGAAGACGTGGACGCTGAAGCGGACGCTGTCATCTTCGGCCAGCATCAAGGAATAGCCGACCTCCAATCGCCAGAGGCCGTAGGAATCGAGGCTCACTGAATTGGAATCATTCGCGAAATTGTCGCCGTGATAGTTGTACATCAGCAGACCGTCAAAGCCGCGGAAATTGAATCGGGCGCCTAAGTTGGCCATTTCAGTGGGTTGCCGCCGCAGCTCGTTGCCGACGATGGCGGGATTGCCCTCGGATTTGGTGAACTCGTGCTCGCGCAGCGTGATATTGCCGTTCAATGTCACATAGTCATTCAGATACCAGACCGCACTCGCCTCAATGCCGTAGGCTTCGGTCGATTGCAGCTCGACATTTTCGATGATGTTGCCGGGGTTGTTGGGATCGTTGACGAAATCGACATTGCGGCGATCATCGAGGGTGGAGAGGAACAGCAGCGCTTGGGCGGTGATGGTCTCATTCTCGAATTTCACGCCCGCTTCGATGCTGTCGATGATTTCGCCCTCGTAGGAGGCTAGCTCGCCTTCGTTGAATGGAACGCTTCGAATCTGCGGGAAGAAGAATCCACGCGAGGCGTTTGCGAATAGATTGATCTCATCGCTAAGACGGTAGAGCGCGCCTGCGGAAAAGGCCCATTCGGTCGCGCTCAAGGAGTCGCTCGTGAGCGAGCCGTCGGTGTAGCTGACACGTTCGATCAGGTTGTTGATGCTCGGATCACTGCCCATCACGAAGGCGCTGGTATTGAACTGCCTGACATCGCCCTCTAGCCGCTCAACGCGGGCACCGACGTCAAACGACCACCTGTCGGTTTCCACTTGGTCGGCGATATAGAACGCGGCGCGGCGTGCGCTGCGGTCTCGGTTGCCGGTCATGCCGTTGCTTCGCGCGAGTCCGTTCCGTGTCCAGTGGTAGACAGCACTTGGATCGCCCGCCATCACAAGTTCACCGGCGTCGTTCTCGACAGCCCCCATGAGCTGCACATCCACGAGCAGCGGCGCGTTGCGGAAATCGCCGAGATAGGTGGTGATGTAGTTGATGTCGTCGGCTTGGGAGTCTGAGAAGAAGGCACCGATGGTGACGCCATGCACGGTGCCGCCGAAGTTGAACTCGCGCCCAATGCTTGCCTCCATGGAGACATCGGTGGCATCCCGCCAGCGATCGAGGGTGCGGTTGCCGAACACGAGGTCGCTCATCGCGAGGGGCTGTCCGCTCTGCACATAGGTGAAGCGAGCATGGTCATGAAAGGCTGCGTCGATGCCCCGCCTCGCGAGGTATTCGGACTGCGTCTCCGGCGTATTCGGGCCGAGCGCATCGCCATCCAAGAACAGATTGAACTGGTGGTCGTAGCTCGCGTAGCGCAGACGCGCGTTCAGCGCCCAGTCGTCGTTGAGGTCGCGATCGAGCACCGCGGCAATCATATGCCCCTTCGTGACCACGCCATCGCCGATCGGCGTCTGGAAGCGGCCGCCGGGCGTATCGTAGCCAAGGCCAATCGCTTCGACTGTGTTCATCGTGAACACTTCATTGCCATCGTTGCCATCGACGCGCTCGCGGCTGTTGCCATCGACTGGCAGGGGCAGGAAGAACTGCACGCTATCGTCGATGAACTGGGTGTAGAGCGTCAAGGAACCCGAACCATCGCTGAACTCGTGCATCACATTACCGCGAAGCTGGAAGCCTTCGGTGTCGAGCCCGGACTCAAGCGGGCCTTCATCACTGCGGTAGTAGCCGGAGAATGCATAGAAGGTGTTGGAGTTTGCGCCGCCGATTGGTCCGCTGAAGAAGTAGTCGCCGCGGATTCGGCCTTCTTCGGCGGTTTCAAGCTGCACTGTGCCCAATGATTCCGGGCCGCCGGTGGCAGAAATGTAGTTGATGATGCCAGCCACCGAGCCGGGGCCGAACAAATTCGACACGCCGCCGCTGACGAATTCCGAACGCTCAATGCCGAGGTCGTTGCGATAGTACACATCGAACGCAGACGAATTGAGGCCGAAGGTGGAGAACGATGGCATGCCGTCATAGAGCAGCGGCGTGAATGAGAACTGGCCGCCGGAAGGCAGAGCGCGGTGGAAGACATTGGTGGCGACCTCGCCGCCGCCGCCTTCGGCGCTGATGCCGGGCAATTGCGTCAGGATGTCGGCTTGGCTCGACGAATTGAATGATCGTAGATCTTCTTCGCTGAACTGCGCCACCGACTGCGGCGTGTCGAAGCCGGTTCGTTCGATGCCGGTACCTGTGACGACGATTTCTTCGATCACGTTGCCTGTTGCAGATTCGGAATCGGCTTGCGCGACCACTGAAGAACTTGCCAATAGAGCGAGCAAGACGGATGGGATGCCCATCGTGAAAAAGTGAGCCTGATGCATGTTTCTACCCCCTCTCATCGGGACATTCACAAGGATGACTGTCCCGATTATATACCCGATATGCGTGAATAACAATACGCTTTATAGACATTTTCCCTCTCTATTCACGCATTATGAGAGTTTTATGATCCTCAGCGGAACGTGTATTTGGTGAACGGCAGGGCTGCCGCGCCCATCGAGACCGACTCTCCGCCAGCTTCCGCAGCAACGATTGGCGGCAGTGGCCGCTCGAACGAGCGGCGGCGCTGATCGTAGATTTCGATGTGGGGGATGACCTTCGCGACCAAGGACTGCGGAATGCGGCCGCCGATGACGATGGCGGCCGGGTCAAGCAGCGCAGCACCAGCCGATGCAATCAGCGAGAGCGAGTCGCGCGCCCGCGCGATCCAGTCGTCAACGCCCGGCCAGTCCGGGTCGAAGTTGTTCACCACATCGGACACCGTCTCGACTTCAACGCCTCGGCGGCAGACAAGCTCGCGCAGCAGCTTGAGGTTCGGGTGCGGATAAATGAACGGCGGCAGTAGTTGTCCGAGTTCCCCGGCGTTGCCGAAGGCGCCGCGCACGAGACCGCCGCTGTGAATCACCCCGCCGCCGATGCCAGTGTCTATATAAAGGTAGATGAAATCGCTCGCCCAGCGACCGACGCCGAACAAGCTCTCGCCGATCGCCGCCGCATTGCCGTCGTTGTCCACCCATACGGGCAGCTCTAGGTCGTCGGCGAGCGCCTCTTCCAGATTGATGTTCGCCCATTCGTCCAAGATCAGCGGCGTGTTGACCTGGCCGGTTTCACGCATGAATGTGCCCGGAATGCCGACGCCGGCGGCGAAAATGCGATCGCCATCAAGTGACCAGTCGGCCTTCAAGTCGCCAATCATATGCCGCAGTTCGGCCACCACGGAATCGTGCGACATGGTTGCCATGGGGCGCTGTCTGCTGCCCAAGACCTTGCCGCCGAAGTTCATCACGGTGACAGCCACGGCATCCCAGAGAATCGAGATGCCGAACGAATAGGCGTAGTCGGGAACGATCTCCATCTTGACGCTGAGTTGACCGCGCTTGCCGCTCGACACGCGCTCGCCCGGTCGCAGCAGCCCCCGCTCCACGAGGCGCGAGAGCAGCCGCGAGACCGTTTGCTGCGGACGTTTGATCGCCTGCGAGATTTGCGCCTGGGTCATAGGGCCGCGCCGCAGCACAAGCCCGCTGATGTCGCGCTCAACGTCGCTGTTTGGCTCGAAGATGTCGCCGCGGAAGTACTTCACGCTGGCGGGGTCGAACTCCTTGGGCGTTGGCTGCTTCAGTTCGCGCAGGGTGTCGGAATGCTGTGTCATCGTGAGATTCCTTCAAGAGCGATGATGTGTACCGTCGGGGTGTATTTTACGGAGTGCTTGACTCGCATCATCTTGGGGAAGAAGGGCAAAGATCGCAATGCATACGAGGGATTTCCGAGGCAGTTCGCGACGAATTGGCGGCTCGTTCCGCGATGCGATGCCAGTCGATGCAGGAGTTCCTGCGCGGCGAACTTGAGCGCATCGCCTCGCGGCAAGCGTTGACACATGGCTTAAGAATGTAAGACTGCGAATCTGCTCCCACTTGCCCCTTTGAACACGAGCGCTCGTTAAATTCGATTCTGTCAAATATGACTCGATAGCATCCTCAAGCGACCATTCACCAAAGTGTAGCGGTTCTGACTACAAGCTGGTGAGCCACAGTGCAAACTGCTGATAGCTATCTTGACTCATGCTTAGCGAGTCAATTAGACTCTTGTACATGACTAAACGACTTCAAGTACTGCTTCACGAGGAGGACTACCGGACATTGCAGCAGTCCGCACGGAATGATCGCATGACGATTGCTGAATGGGTGCGCCAAGCATTGCGCGAGACGATGTCTGCGAGACAGCGGGCGGTGAAGGACAAGCTTCGAGCTATGGACGAGGCCATGAAGTGCGAACATCCGACGGCGGACATTGAAGTCATGAATGCCGAAATCGAAGATGGCTATCGGCAAATGGCTCAGTGATCTTTGTTGACTCTAATGTGCCCATGTACCTTGTGGGCCGCCCACATCCGGCGAAGGAAAGGCTCGGGCAAGTGTTGCGCGATTTGGTGATTCGGCAAATTCAGCTTGTGACCAGCGTAGAGGTCTACCAAGAAATACTTCATCGTTATGTCTCGATTGGAAGACGCGAAGCCATAGGCGATGCATTTGCTTGGCTCGATCAAGTCGTACAGAGGACTCTGACCTACGATTTGGCGGAGATTCGATTGGCACGCCAAATCTTGGCGGAAGTGGAGGGCTTATCCGCCAGAGATGCTCTGCATGTGGCAGTCATGAGAACGGCTGGCATTTCTCAGATTGTCAGCATGGATCGAGGATTTGACCGTTGCCCCGGAATAGAGCGTGTGCATTGAGCGCCGAGAACTTGAGTTCCGCTCCCGTCAATTCTGCCCAAGCAGAAAATGATCCGCTAGGGAAGGTCTGATTAAGTCTGCAAAGCTCAGAGGTCATGTGGGGTGGGCTGGCAAGGAATGACGAAGAAGCGTGGCAGGCCCCACGTGATGAGGAATGACGCAGGCAGCGCGCCCCACATGACCTCCCGAAGGGCGCTTCGCGTGGTGGTAGAGACGATTTCGTTGATTTTTTCGGTCACGGTAGTGTAGACGAGTCGATTTCGATGAGCCAACAAGAGAAGCGCTGAGCGAAGTAGACTTGATCAGACCTTCCCTAGCATCACGCTGAATAGCGCCCCAAGATAGATGATCGAATATCGAAAGGTGTGCATCGCCGTCCTGCCTGATCCGCCGCGCAGGAGCTTGACCGCGAAATACACAAATACCGCACCGAGCAGCACCGCGCCTGCGAGGTGGCGCATGCTTTTGGGTGCCGAAGTGGACTGGATTTGGAAGAGGGGTACAGAGCGGCTGGCATCGAAATGAAGTCATCTAGCGTTTGGCGTGAGCAATACAACCGAGGATTGAACACGCTACTCGATGCGGGTGAGATTCGGCAGGCATTCGGCATATACACGGGCGAGCGCGCAGCGCTTTGGTCGGGTTCGAGTGCTGCCCTACAAGGAAGCGTTGCGTTTGGCATGGGGCGGCGGGTTGATCGACGGGTAGACCGTTACGGGAGAATGATCTCAGCTTTGGTGTGTGCCCAGCGTGCGCCGAAGGATTTCATTCAGCGTTGCGGAATCATCGCAATGCACGCAAAATGCTTTCATGGCATTCCAAATAAGCATACGAGGGATTTCCGAGGAAGTTCGCGACGAATTGGCGGCTCGTGCCGCAATGCAACGCCAGTCGATGCAGGAGTTCCTGCGCGGCGAACTTGAGCGCATCGCCTGGCGGCCAAGCGTTGACACATGGCTTGAGAATGTAAGACGGCGAAAGCGACGTTTCAAAAGCTCGATTGGTTCTGAAGAGATACTGAATGCCCGCGATGCTGATCGCGAGTAGCCTTGGTCGTCGACTCTTCAGTTCTGGTTTCTGCGCTTGTCGAGCAAGGCCCTATCGGTACTTGGGCGGAGTTGGTCGTCGCGGAAGGTGAACTTGTCGCCCCAGAAATCGCTTTGGTGGAAACGACGGATGTTCTACGGCGGCTTGAGCGCGCGTCCCTGATCACCAGCGATGAAGCCAATGCCGCGCAAGCCGGTTTGCTTGTGCTCGATGTACTCCTCTATCCCTTTGCGCCTTTCGCTGATAGGGTTTGGGCGTTGCAAGCAAATCTGACTTGCGACGATGCGTGGTATGTCGCGCTCGCTGAGGCTCAGGACATGCCCCTTGCCACCTTGGATGCAAAAGCATCGAGGGCAGCGGGCCCGAAGTGCAAATTTCTATTGCCCCAGCAACTTCCGGTGGACCGGCGAAGCCAGTGATTGCTTCCGCGTTAGCGGATAAGCTCCGGGGCACGGATAAGGCCATGAGGGGCACGCACAGGGCTAGGAGCCTGCGCCGTAGAAATTCGCGGCTGCAAATCCGCTCCCACTCGCTCGTTTGAACGCTCGATTTCGTCAAATATAGCCCGATATTATCCTCAATCGACCCTCCAAACGGGCGGCGGGATCGAATTTTCGCTATCGTGAATTTCTACGGCGCAGGCTCCTAGGCCCTCGCCGATGGAAATCGGCACGCTCTTCGAGACATTCATCCTCAACGAATTGAGAGCGCTCAATGCGTTGCGTTTGGCATGGGACGGTGGGTTGATCGACGGGTAGACTGTCACGGGAGAATGATCTTGGCTTTGGGATCCGCCCGGTGTGCTGCGAAGGGAGTGAGGCTCATGCCTTTTCAGGGTCCCGTTTCCCTTGCAGGACAGTCATACCGTATCGTTAGTAAGGTGCTTGGAGTATGGTTGAAAGACGCCGATCTGTCGAAGAGATCATTGATCAGCGCTACGATGACTTGCTGCGATTCGTGCGATATCGAATCCGAGACCCGGACGAGGTGCGTGATTTGGTGCAAGAGGCCTTTATGAGGCTGTTGCGGCGTGATCGCGAGGACCTGATCGAGCGACCAGAGGCATACCTGTTCCGGATTGCCGCGAACCTCGCCTACGAGCATCGCTTGCGCAGCGGCCGGTTTATCAGTGGCATGGAGTCCGAAGACCTTGACGACCACAGTGAAGCGCCTGAAGCGAGGGTAGCAGAACAGGAGAGGCTGCAGCGACTTGATGCGGCATTTGCCCGGCTTCCGCCGCTACCACAAGCAGCGCTGCTATTGCAGCGGCGTGACGGATTGTCCTACGCGGAGATTGCTGCGCGATTGGGCACGACGAAGCATATGGTGAAGAAGCATCTGTCAAAAGCGATGCTTGCATGTCGAACTGCAATGGCGGAACAGGCTTGACGCGATACAAAAGAAACCTAACATAAGAGTGATGATGAAACACAAACAGAGCCGAGTCGAAGCGACCCATTGGTGGGTTGCGATGCGCAGTGGTGACTCGTCCCGCAGCGAGCGGGAGCAATTCGTTGATTGGCTACAGGCATCTCCAGAGAATGTTGCAGAGTACTTGGAGCTCGCTGATCTATGGGGGAAGTTAGGTTCTATACGAACGGATGCGGACATTGAGCAACTCATCGCCGAGGCGCACGAATCCAGCAACGTTGTCGAATTTGCGCCAGAGAGCCGCGCGCCACCGCCGGTGAACAAGCGTCCTTGGAAGTTGTATGGCGCAGTCGCAGCCGTCGCCAGTATGTTCGTAGTCGCGATTGGGGCGCTCATGTCATGGCCGGAGCAGAGCGGTCTGATCACGACCGCAGTAGGAGAGCTTCGTTCGATGAGTCTGGCCGACGGTTCGATCATTACCCTGAATACCCGTACATCGCTTCGCTATGCGTTTGACGATTCTCTTAGGCAGGTGGAGCTGATTGACGGCGAAGCCCTGTTCGATGTTGCGCACGACCTGTCTCGTCCATTTATTGTCAGCGCGGGTGAACACGAAATCCGTGCACTCGGAACGAGTTTCAACGTCTACAAGAAAAGTGACATAGAAGCGACTGTCACGGTTCTGGAAGGCCGCGTTGTCGTTCGTGCATCCGCACTGATCGTAGACGAACGGGTCGCCAGCGCGAGCGATCACGGTCAACCGGGTGAGCCCGCGCTAGTGGAGCTCACGAGCGGTGAGCAGATTCATATCCAGCCGAAAGAACTACGACTGCCAGTCACGCCGGTGTCGCCAGACCGGGCCGCGGAGTGGACAACCCGTCGCATCACCTTTGAGAACTCTGCGCTTCGTGACGTGGTTGCGCAGTTCAATCGCTACAGCGTCAGCCAGTTGCTCGTCGACGACCCCGAACTTGCGGATATGCGGCTGAACGGCGTGTTTGAACCGCACAGTCAAGAAGATCTGCTGGCATACCTGCGACAGGTAGAAGGTGTGAATGTTCGTGGCGTAGGCAATGACTGGGTGATTTCCCGCTGACCCGCGTCATTAGACATTATGTCTAAGGAGAGGGAATTGATTGCACACCTTGTCCCGTGCCAACTTTTTCTCGCGGATCCGCAAAAGCGGGTCCCGATTTGCCGCATGGTCAGTCATATCTTACTGAGCGGGTTCGCGGCGTTCTTGGCGCTATGGCTCACTGCAGCGCTTACGTATGCTGACGGTACGCCGGAGTTGTCGATTCTGCCGCAGCCGCTCACCGGGGCGCTGACTGAGTTGGCGGAGCAGAGCGGGCTGCAACTTGTATACCCGTCGAGGTTAACGGAGGGCATGGAGAGTGCAGGGGCAAGCGGAGAGACGCCGAAAGATGTTCTCGAACAACTGCTTGCCGGTACTGAATTGACCTATGAGTACCTCAACGCCAACACGATCATGCTGACGGAAAAGGCAATCACCGAGGGGACGAATACCATGCAAGACGCCACTATTTCAAAGCAACGGCTGTCGATGTTCAACCGCATCACGGCGCTCATTGCCAGTGCGCTGGTGGCGACATCGGTGATCGCTCAAAACACCGATGCCAACACGAATGCCATGGAAGCGCAGGCAGAGATCACTGCGCCATCCGTTCAGGGAACAGTCAGCGACGCGCAGTCGAGTGAATTTCTGCCGAAGGCTGAAATTTCACTCAAAGGCACACCGTATCGAAGTCGATCTGGCGATGATGGCAGGTACAGGTTCAATGAGGTGCCAGCAGGCGACTACGTGCTCACCGTGAACTACGTTGGCTTCGAGCCATTCGAAACACAGGTCACGGTGACCAACTCCGGAAGCACTATCCTACCGATCACGCTCAATCGCATCTATCGAGTCGTTGAAGACTTGGTGGTGCAGGGTTTCAGGTTCGGCCAGAGCAAGGCGCTCAACGATCAAAAGGAAGCCGCCAACATCAAGCAGATCCTGTCGGAAGAGCAGATCAGGGCGTTCCCTGACCTCAATACCGCCGAGGTGTTGCAGCGCGTCACGGGCGTCAGCATTCAGCGCGACATGGGCGAAGGCCGGTTCGTCGCACTGCGCGGCACGCCATCGGTGATGACCAATGTCACGGTCAACGGTCAGCAGGTCGCCTATTCGAACGCCGAGAATCGGGCCGTCGAGCTTGATGTCATATCAGCGGCACAGCTCTCCGGCATCGAAGTCACTAAGGTCATTACGCCTGATATGGACGCCGACTCGGTAGGGGGATCGATCAATTTGAAGACGAGAAGTGCCTTCGACCGTCGAGAGCAGCTCTTCAAGACCACCATTGGTTTCGGCGAAAACTCGGTAGCCGATGGCACGCATTCGCGGGCATCCCTTGACTATGCAAACGTATTCGGTGCGGACGAAAACGTCGGTCTCTCGATCAGCTTCAACTATGCGAGCACCGCTGTCGAGCGCCACGGCAACGAACAGAAGTGGGGCAGCGAGGACACAGCAGCAGGTCTTGAAATTCCCTACGCGCTCACCAATTCCGAAGTGCTGTTTTCGGCCAACGAGCGCGACCGCTACGGTGTCAACGGGCGCCTCGACTTCCGCTTGAACGACTACCACCAAATGTACCTGAGCGCCGTCTACAACTATAGGGAGGACGATCAGGACAGGCAAATCACGCGGATTCGCTGGGACAAGGGCGACTACATCAGTCGAACTCAAGTCGAAGGTCTGCGCATCCTGAAATCGCTGCATGATCGGCTCGAAGAACAGCGGATCACGACCTACACCATCGGCGGCGAGCACCAGGTCGGAGTCGCGCGAGTTGACTTCAGCGTCTCAAGAAGCTCGGCCTACACCAAGAAGCCCGACGGCCAGCTCAAGCCCGAATTCCAAGCCAAAGGTCTTGATCTCAATATTCTCGATATCGATAGCAATTCACCGAGATGGGATTCTTCGCGCGATGACATTCACGCCGGCAGCATCTTTGAATTCGACGCTTTGGACGTGAAGTACGAGAATACTAGCAGCGACATAGATTCGGCCGCCGTCAATATCACTATTCCCATGCTGCTCGGCAGTGATTCGGGTGAGATCAAACTAGGTGCCAAGATGCGTGCCCTCGAAAAGGAGCGGGCTGATTTGCGCTCGCGTTGGAAGTGGAAGGGTAGCGACTTGACGGTCGTAAACTTTGAGAGCGGCGGCACGCGCACGCTCGAAAGCGGCTACAACCTTGGTCGCGAGTATGATCGCGAGGCGTTTCGCCGCTTCTTCTTCTCGAACCAGAGGGCGAATGGGTTTGTTGAAGAAGTGCGCAATGACGTCAATCTCGGCGAGCCTTACAGCGCCGAAGAGGACATTCGCGGCGTGTATGCGATGACCGTGCAAAACTATGGCGACCTGCTCGTGCTCGCCGGCGTGCGCGCCGAATTCAACCAGCAGGACTATACGGCGTCCAATCTCGTGGTTGGCGACGACGGCATCGTGAGCCATTCGACTGATAACGTCGGCCGCGACTTTGACGAGTTGTTCCCGAACTTGCAGTTCCGCTATCGGCTTGATGAAAACACCAACGTACGCGCTGCCTATACGCGCTCGATGGCGCGCCCCAACTTCTGGCACGCCATGCCCTATGCCTACACGCATGTCGACGACGAAGAGATCGTTCGCGGCAATCCGCATCTAGAACCGGCCATCGCCGACAACATTGACTTCTTGGTCGAGCACTACTTCTCGGAGCAGGTGGGCGTAGTCTCGGCGGGCCTCTTCATCAAGACCATTGAAGACTTCACTTTTCGTGTGCAAACGAGCCAGATGGGCGGGCCGTTTGATGGCTTTGATGTCGAAGATTCGGTCAACGGAGGCAGTGCCGACCTGTGGGGTATTGAGCTGACGTGGCAGCAGCAATTCACTTGGCTGCCGGGATGGATGTCGGGCTTCGGCATCTACGCCAACTACACCTACACGGACACATCGAGCATCGATTTCGGTGATTCCACTGGCCGCGATGACATTGACGTGCTGCCGGAGCAGATGCAGCAGATCGGCAATCTGGCCTTCATTTATGAGAAGGGACCGATCACCTCAAGGCTTGCGGTCAACTTCAGTGGTAAATGGCTCTCGGAGGTCGCAGGACACGCTGATTTTGACGAATGGACGGATGCCACCACGACACTTGATTTTTCCCTGAGCTACGAGTTCAACAATGGTCTGCTGGTCTTTCTCGAAGGCAATAACCTGACTGAGGAAGTCAACTACCTCTACCTTGGAAACACAACGCGCGCACGGCAGCACGACATTACCGGACGAACGCTCAATACGGGAGTCAAGTGGCAGTTTTGATTGCGCTTTGAATCGAGCGCGCGTTCGTGCAAGAGCCATCCCTTCACGTACTTGACTACGCCATCATCCTTGCGAGCCTGGTGGTCTCGCTCGGCGTTGGCGTCTGGTTCGCCAAAGCGCAAGGCACGACATCCAAATACTTCTCAGCGGAAGGCAAGGTGCCGGCGTGGGCCGTTGGCATGTCGATCTTCGCGACGCTTATCAGCAGTGTGACGTTTCTCGCTTATCCCGGTGATGGCTTCGCAGGTAATTGGGTGCGCCTCGTGCAGGGCATGATGGTGCCGGTCATGGTGCTGCTCGGCATCTGGTTCATTGTTCCCATGTACCGCAGGGTCATCGGTCTGTCAGCCTATGAGTACTTCGAGAAGCGCTTTGGCTACTTCGCGCGTCTCTACAGTTCGCTTGGCTTCATCTTGGCGCACTTCTCGAAAATGGGATCGGTGTTCTTCCTGCTCTCGCTTGCCGTGGCGAGCATGACCGGCATCGATACCGTTACGGTGATCGTAGTGCTCGGCATCGCGGTGATCGTGCTGACGCTCCTGGGTGGCATGCAAGCGGTCATTTGGCTCGATGTGATTCAAGGCTTCCTGCTCATTGTCGGTGGCGTAGTCACCTTGATTGTGATCGGCGTCAAGCTTGACGGAGGCTTGATGACGGTCTTCTCGAGCGCAGCGGAGACGGGCAAGATGAGCCTTGGGTCGCTCGACTGGGATTTCGTGGAGCTAACCTTCTGGGTCATGGCGATCAACGGTGTTTTTTACGCCATTCAGAAATACGGCACCGATCAGACCATCGTGCAGCGCTATCTTGCGGCCAAGTCCGACAAGGAAGCGGTGAAGGCTTCGATCACCGGCGTCGCCTTGGTCGTTCCGGTCTGGACCATGTTCATATTCATCGGCACGGCCCTCTATGCGTTCTACCAGGGTGAAGCCAGCCTGCCCGACGGCATTCGCTCGGATGCCGTGTTTCCGCACTTTATCTTGACCGAGCTCCCCATCGGCCTCGTCGGCCTGATCATCGCCGCGCTCATGGCGGCCGCGATCTCGTCGCTCGATTCCGACCTCAACTGCCTGGCTGCGGTCGGTGTCGACGACTTCTACAAGAAGATCAAGCCCGATAGCACCGATGCCGAGCGGGTGCGCGTTGGTAAGTGGCTGGTGGTGATTTCAGGCATCGGCGCCATCCTTGTCGCGCTCATCTATGTCGCCGCGGGCAACAAGGGCGTGCTTGCGACCGTGTTCGCGCTCTATGCCATCTTCTCAGGCGGCATCGCTGGCATGTTCCTCCTTGGCCTCTTCCTGCCGCGCGTTGGCAAGAAGGCGCTCTATGTTGGCATCGGCGTGTGCGTGGTCTACACCGGCGCCGCGCTCCTGACGTCAACGCCGTTCGCATTCGGCGGCGAAGCACGCATCTGGCTTGACCTCGGCCCGATCAACTACACGCAGCACAAGTACATGCTCGGCGTATACAGCCATCTCGTGCTGTTGGCTGTGGCGTGGGCCGCAAGCTATGTGTTCCCCGGCCGAAATGTTGATCGTTCGCTCACTTTTGAAGGCTGGCGGCAGTGGGCATGAGAGACCTGTGGCTGCTGCTGGCACTTTTCATCTGGCCGCTTCATGCCGCTGCTGAGCGGCCTCCGAATCTGGTGTTTATTGTGGCCGACGACCTCGCTTGGAACCAGGTTGGCTATCACGGCAGCGACTTCTATGAAACGCCCAATATCGATGCCATCGCCCGAGCAGGCATGCAGTTCAGCAACGCTTACTCCGCCAATCCCGTGTGTTCGCCGACCCGTGCGAGCTTGATGACCGGCAAGAACCCGGCGCGGCTCGGCATCACCGACTACATCCCAGGCAGTCCCTACCCCTATGCAAGGCTGCGGCGGCCAAGCGCAGTGCCGGGGCTTCCCCTTGAAGAGGTCACGATTGCCGACATGATGCGCGCGCTCGGATTCGCCACCGGGCATTTCGGCAAGTGGCACCTCAATATCGACAAGCACTATGCGCCAGGGCGACCCGGTGACCCAGCATCGCAAGGGTTTGACGATGTGCTGACCACCGTCAAGCCGGAATACGAGGCTGACCCGTCAGCCGATGCGCACAACGCGCTTGCCATCACCGAGCGTTCACTTGCCTTCATTGACGCCAACAACGACAGGCCATTCTTTCTCTATGTGCCACATCACACCGTGCATCGTCCTCTCTTGGAAAATTCCGAACTCATCGCCAAGTACCAAGCCAAGCCAAATGCGGATTATCCAATCAACAATCCTGTGATGGGCGCCATGATCGAAACGATGGACATCGGCATCGGTCGCATTCTTGATCGCTTGCAGGCGCATGCGCTCAGCGAACGGACCATTGTGATTTTCTATTCTGATAACGGCGGCTTCGAGCAACTGCAATCGCAAGCGCCGTTTCGGGGCGGCAAAGCCATGCTGTGGGAGGGCGGCCTGCGCGTGCCCTTGGCGGTCAAGTGGCCGGGCGTGGTGGAAGCGGGCACCTCAAGCGATGCGCTCGTGACATCCGACGACTTCTTCCCGACCATCGCCGACATTTTTGGGGTGGACAGTCTGCCCGCGGACATTGACGGCCTGAGTCTGTTGCCTCTGCTGAATGGCGCACGGCACCTCGACCGAACCACGCTCTTCTTCCACTACCCTCATTATCACCACTTGGGCTACGCGCCAGCGGGTGCCATGCGCACAGGCGACTACAAGCTCATTGAATGGTTCGAAGGGGCAATTGCTGGCGTTGGGCAGGCGGCAAGCCTGTTTGATTTGCGCAGGGATCCGGGTGAAACCCACGACATCGCCGGGGCGAATCCGGAATTGGTGCTGCAGATGCGTGCGCGACTCGCCGCCTGGCGGCAAGAAGTCGGCGCGAGCGAGATGACGATCAATCCTGACTTTGATCCTGAGCGCGCCGACTGGCGATTCAGCCATGAGCACGGCGGTGATTCGCGTTGAGGCGAGCGCATGGATCGGCGGCACTTTCTCTTCACTTCACTTGGCGGCATCGCTGGCAGCGCCGTATTCAGGCGGTCATTTGGCGACGCGACCGGACCTTTCGAGCGTGCGCAATCAGATGTGCGTCCGCTCGATCTTAAGATCACCGATCTCAAGACTTTTCTTGTTGACGGCGGCCGGGACGAGAATTTCGTATTCGTGAAGCTGTACACCAATCAAGGGTTGACGGGTCTCGGCGAAGGCACGCTTGCGAGCAAGGGCGAAGTCGTGCGCGCTGGCATCGAAGCGCACAAGCGCTATCTTGTCGGCAAGGATCCCACTGAAATCGAGCGACATTGGCGCGGCATGTTCATTGGGCCGCGCTATCGCGGCGGGCCTGTGCTGATGTCGGCGTTGAGCGCCGTCGAGATCGCGCTCTGGGATATTCTCGGCCAAGCCTTGGGACAGCCGATCTGGCAGCTTTTGGGCGGCAAGGTGCGCGACCGCGTGCGCCTCTATTGCCACGAAGGCTATCTTCGGCGCATCAGCCACCGCGAGAAGCGAAGGGCGGCGAGCGACGAAGAAGCGCTTGACCTCTGGCGGCAGAAGAAGGAGGCGGGCTGGAGTTGCGTCAAAGGCGGCTTCTATCCCGGCGGTCATCCGATGGATCACAGGGCATCGATTCGCCGCGGTGTCGAGCATTTGAGTCGCGTGCGCGACATCGTTGGTCCGGACTTTGACATCATCGTTGAAGCACACGGCAAGCCGACACCGCCGCATGCGGTGGAGTTCTGCAATCGCGTCGAGCCGTTTCGCCCTCTGTGGGTGGAGGAAGTCACGCAGCTCGAAAACGAGACGCTGATTGAGTCTCGCCAGATTCGCGCCCAGACGCGCGTGCCGCTTGGCACCGGCGAGCGCCTGACTTCGCGCTATCACTTCGCGCCGCTTGTCGCCGAACGGCTCGTTGATGTGATCATGCCAGACGTTGTGCATGTCGGCGGTATCGGCGAACTTCGCAAGATTGCCATTCTTGCCGAGGCGTTTCGTGTCGATGTGTCTCCGCATAATCCACAAAGCGAAGTGAGTACACTCGCATCGATGCATGTGTGCGCCTGCACGCCGAACTGCACGATTCTTGAAATTGGCAGCGGTCAAGACCCATTCTGGCAGGACCTCTTCTTCGGCGGGCACTTCTCCGTTGATCGCGGATACGCCGCCTTGCCCTCGCGAGCAGGGCTCGGCATCGATCTCGACGAGAAAATAGCTGCCAAGTATCCCTTTCAAGCGAAGCATTGGGAGACATTGAGAACAGCCGATGGCGCCTATGTGGATAGGTGAAGGAATATGCTTCGCGTGACAATGAAAGCTACGGCTATTTTGAAGTCAACTTGCCTGCGCGCCGCCGTGCTGGCCGGGTACGCACAATTGGCAAACGGAGACGAAACCATCGCCTTGTGGCTCTTTGACGAGCCAGTCGGCTTGTATCCAAGCAGCGTTCTCAATGATAGTTCAGGCAGCGATATGCCGATGGTAATCGGCCTCGGCGCACGAATCGGCGAGGGACGCTTTGGAAACGGCTTGGTGCTCGAGTCTCGGGATACCTTGGAAGTACCGATCGGGCATGAGTTTCCCAAAAAGTTCGGCTTCGTCCAGCTCGAGCCGGAACAGGGTCGAAGTACGCCACCGATGAGCTGGTTCAATGCCGACTTCGCGGCGCTCATGACCTCAGGAGAGCAGCATCTGCGCAAGGAGGTCGGCTTCGTCAATCCGACCGCATCGCATTTGAATCTTGGCGACTTCGACTGGTCGGTCGATTTCTGGCATTTGGCGGATGTCGCGGAATCGAGCAAAGAAGCGGTGGTGTTTGAGCTTGGGACAGGCCCGCGCGGTGAGAACGATCACATCACGCAGCTCAAATTGAGTGCTGATCGAAGCCAGTTTGAGCTTATCAACCACGCAAGCGGAACGGCGCTCGCGATTCCGACCAGTATCGAGGCCGGCGGCTGGCAACATTTCGCATTCGTCTATGACGCCAGCGAAGATCAGCTTCGACACTTTGTCGACGGCTCGCTGCAGCCACTGCCAGCCGCTTCGGCCTTCGCATCGCTCGCATTTGGCGCAGAAGCCTACTTCACCTTCGGGCGCGACGGACACTGGGACAGGCCCTTGGGCGGCGTGCTCGACGAGGTGCGGTTTCGCTTGGGGCTTGCGTACGAAAGGGATTTCGAGCCTCCGCCCAGCTTTGCAAGCGCGCCGCCGGAGACGCGCGAGCGCCTGCGGGGCGCGCCGCTGCTCTTCGGGCATTCGCCGCTTGACCTCGGCTCTCGTAAGCATCTTTTCATAGACGCCTCAATCTTTGAGGAAACAGGCAATACGCGCTTCGTCGTCAATCCGCCGAGGCGAGCCGAGCGCGTCATGGGCGAGATCACAGGCGACTTTCGCAAGCACCTCACCGTCGTTGAAGGCGACGATGGCGTCATTCGTATCTACAATTCAGTCGAAGATGACTTTCTCGCCGTCTACACATCGACCGATGGGATACGCTTTGAGGCACCGGATCTTGGGCGCGGCCGAATCAACGGCCGCACCAATATCGTTCTGCCGGAAATGGTCGGCGGACTTGGCAACCCCTTCTTTCAACCCCACGCGCCAGCAGCGGAGCGCTGGAAGTATTTGAGCGACTATCACCGGCGCGGCGTCTATCTGTACACCTCGCCTGATGGCTACACGTGGACGCGCAGTCCGATCGCCATACTGCCGTTTCGATCAGGCACCCAGTCGGCCACCTTCTACGATGATCAGCGCGGGCGCTACGTCGCCTACCATCGATCAGGCATCTTCCACACGCCAGCGGGCGACACGCACAGAAGTTCAGTGGTGACCGAGCACCGAGATCTGCGCATCCCGCTCGGCTTTCAGCCGCTCTCGCAAGCACAGTATCGAGCGCTTACGAAGGACTATCCCTTGCGCGAACCCCTGCCGTGGTTCTTTGACAACGGTCCTTTGACTCCGGGCGGATTTGGCATGGAGTTTCCGCACAGGTTTGGCCCTGCTCCGGAGGACCCCGTTGGCGTGGACTTCTACGTCACCAAAGCCACCAAGTACCCGTGGGCACCCGATACCTACCTTGCGTTCCCGATTGCCTACTTTCATTACGAGCGCGATGGTCCGGAAGCGCGTCAAGTGCTGGGCTTGCCGGAGCGTGGACTTGGATCAGGCCCGCTCGAAACCCAGATCGCCGTCAGTCGCAACGGTATCGACTGGCATAGGTACCCCGAACCCGCCTATGTCGGCATCGGGCGGCACGAGGGACGGAACGTGGTCACTGCCTACATCGCACACGGGATGGTGCGGCGCGGCGATGAGATTTGGCAGTACTATTTTGGTGAAACGCAGTATCACTCGGCGTTCAAGCGGGCGCCAGAGGGACGCGGCGTATATCGACTTGTGCAGCGGCTCGACGGCTTCGTGTCAATGGACAGCCCCTACGGCGATGAAACAACCGCTATCACCAAGCCGCTGGTCTTCTCAGGAGAACGGCTGGAGATCAACGTGGACACCGATGCTGTCGGCTACGTGCAGGTCGGGCTGCTTGATGCGAGGGGTGCGCCGATCAAAGGATTTACGGTGGACGAATGCGTCTACATCAATGGCGATTTCATTGCGAAGGAGGTTGAATGGCTGAGCGGCGGTTCGCTCTCGGAGGTCGAAGGCGAAGTTGTGCAAGTCGTGCTGCGTATGAGCGGTGCGAAGCTCTACGCGATGCAGTTTGGCAAGGCGCGCTCGTGAAGACGATGCTTCTTTCGTGTCTGGCTGCATGGCCTGCGCTCGCGCTCTCGGCCTTTGGGCCGGTCACTGAGAAGGTTAGCCTCGACGAATATCCGCAAGTGATCTACGTTTCCGCCCATGCTGGCTCCGATGCGGGTGCTGGCAGCCGCAGTGCACCGCTCGCGTCTCTTGATCATGCAGTGTCAACGGCAACGTCTCGACGCACGGCCGTTCTCGTCGCCGAAGGCGTCTACGAGGTCAGCAATTTGGAGATGCGCCCAGGTGTTGATCTCTTTGGCGGGTTCGACGGTGACACTTGGACAAGAGATGTGGACAGCCATCGCACCGTGATTGATGCGGCCGGGAAAGGGCGGGTGTTGATTGCGTCCGACAACACGCGCATCGACGGGTTCGAGGTGCGCGGTGGCTTGGTGCGTGGTCAAGGCGCTGGCATTTTGATCGACGGCGCATCGCCAGTGATCTCGAACAACGTATTCACCAACAACCAAACTGTGGCACCGGAGAACTGGTCGCCTATGCACTGGCATGAAACGGCGCACGATGGCGGTGCGATGTACTGTCGCGCTGGCGGCGCGCCCGAGATTCGAAGCAACCTCATCTACGCCAACACCACGGAGATTGGCCGCGGCGCCGGTATTGCCTTTGACGGACAATGCACAGGCGTGATTCACGGCAACGTCATCCTCAACAATCGCGCTGGTGTGAAGGATGCGATGCGCAGCAGTGACGGTGGCGGCGTCTCGATTTTTCGTGCATCCATGCCGGTGATCAGCAACAACCTCGTGCTTGGCAACGAGGCACTCAACAGCAATGACGGCGGTGGTATCTTTGTCGCCCTCTGGTCGGCTGCCAAGATTCGCGACAACGCGATTCTCGGCAATCGCGCTGATGATGACGCGGGCGGCCTTTTTGTTGGCGGCCAAGAGCATCGCTATGATCGTCCGCTCGACCCAATTCCCGACAAAGACGCCTTCTTTGTTGACATCACCGGCAATCGCTTCTTCGGCAATACCAATGCGTCCAAGAACTCCGGTGCGCTTCGCATCACGATGGAGTCGCGCGGCCTTCTCAAGGGCAACATCGCTGCGCTCAATTCCGGCTTCTATCTGCAGCGAAGCGAACTTGAGGTGGTGGGCAACACTATTGCGGAAGACCTCATCGTCATCGAAACCAAGCCCAGCCTCGCACCAATGGAGGTGTACGGTAATGTCCTGCTGGGTGCGTTGCATTCCGATGGCACGGCGAATATCTCCAACAATCGACAACATGCGAGCTTTCTTGAAGACGGCATGGAAGTGCCTGTCCTTGGCGTCTCCTACGCCGCTAAGCGAGCGCGAACGACGCTCGCCGTGCCTGATCTCGGAGGTGCAGACCTCACTGGGCGCATCGTCGTGGAGCAGGGTCGTTGGGGGCTGGTGGAATCGGCATCGCCAAGGCGCCTGTCCCTGTGGGGCGATTTTCGCGGCGCGAACACACTTCGTATCTTGCCGACCTATCAGCAGACATCCTCGTCCACCGGGTTCGGATCCGGCGCCGATGCCGCGCGCGCATCGAGCCAGTTCAAGCCGCGGCGCGTCAACAAGTCGATTGAACTTCTTGAGCGCGGTCAACCCATCTACTACGCGGCAGCCTACGGCGGCTATGACTTGGGCCTCCGCATGGCGAAGACATGGGCCGATTACATCGTTTTCAACATGGAGCATCAGCCACTCGATTTCAGCTTGCTGCGAGATTTCATGCGCGGTCTCGTGGATGCCGGCCCGACACCGAGCGGTCACCGAACCCCGGCCGTCATCGCCGTGCTGCCGCTGCTCGGCCTTGATGAGAACACGGTCGAGTCAGGCGGATGGATGATTCAACAGGCGCTCGCCCAAGGCGTGCATGGCGTGCATCTTGCTCGTGTGCGCAACGCCCAAGCCGCCAAGCGCTTGGTGCAAGCCGTGCGCTACCCCGTCCACAAGCGAGGCATCGATGTCGCTGGAGAGGGGCTGCGCGGATGGGGCAGCCACCTATTCGCCGCTTGGGTCTGGGGGCTCGGCGCGGAAGAATACTTGGCCCGAGCAGATGTATGGCCATTGAATCCCGAAGGCGAGCTCATGCTCGGCGTCAAGATTGAGGACACACACGCGCTCGCGAATTCGGCGGCGACTTTGGCGGTGCCAGGTCTTGCCTTCGCCGAGCACGGGCCTCGGGATATGGGACTCTCGTATGGTCATCTCGAAGGGCGGGCAGACCCGCCTGTGCCAGCGGAAGTCCAGGCTGCGGGCGACTTGGTGCTCGCGCTTGCGCGCGAGAACGGCCTCTACTTCTTGGACAACGTGCTGCCGGAAAACATCGTCGAACAAATCGAGCGCGGTGTCATGATCGGCGCTGGGCGCAGGCAAGACTCAGCCGAAGTCGGACGCGCTTATACCGAGCGAAAAATGCCATGGTGAGCATCACAGATATTCGCGAGCAGACGGTGTCGATTGCTTCGCCCATGCGAAATGCTGTCATCGACTTCTCAAAGATGACAATTTCGGCGGTGGTGGTGGAGACCGATCTCACCCGCGACGGCAAGGCAATCAAAGGCTATGGCTTTACCTCCAACGGGCGTTACGGGCAGTCGGGGATACTGCGAGAGCGGATGATTCCGAGGCTATTGGGCGCTCGCGACGTTGCGAGTGAGGACGGGTGCAATCTCGACCCGTTCAAGTGTTGGCAAGCGATGATGGCGAACGAGAAGCCCGGTGGACATGGCGAGCGATCAGTTGCGGTTGGCGCCATCGACATGGCGCTTTGGGATCTCGTCGCCAAAATAGACGAGAAGCCGCTCTATCAAGTACTGGCCGAGCGATATTCACAGGGACGAAGCAACCCGTTCGTCAAGGTCTACGCCGCAGGCGGCTACTACTATCCGGACAGCGCCCATCATTTGCTTGAGACCGAGATGCGCGCATACTTGGACATGGGCTTTCGTGAAGTCAAAATGAAGATCGGCGGCGCAAGTCTCGATGAAGATCGTGTGCGCATCGAGCGAGTCTTGAACGTCGTCGGCGATGGAAACAGGCTCGCGGTCGATGCCAACGCGCGCTTTGACGTGCATACGGCTGTTGCATACGCCGAGGCCATAGCCGAGTACGATCTGCGCTGGTACGAAGAACCGGTCGGCGTACTCGATTTCGAGGCGCTCAAAGAGGTCAGGCTGGCGTCACGAACGCCAATCGCCACCGGCGAAAACCTCTTCTCATGCGAGGATTCTCTCAACCTTGTTCGTTACGGCGGACTCGATGCCAGTGTCGACTATCTGCAGATGGACCCGGCTTTGAGCTACGGCTTAGTTGAGTATCTGCGGATTTTGCAGATGTTGGGCACAAACGGCTGGGCGGCGGGTCGTTGCGTACCGCACGGCGGTCATCAGTTTGGCTTGCATCTTGCGGCGGGTTTGGGCCTCTTCGGCAACGAAGCGTATCCGGGCGTGTTCGAGCCTTTTGGACGCTTTGCGTCTGAGATGCGGCTAGAGGACGGCTTGGTCAAGCTCGCCGATGCGCCGGGGATTGGGTACGAGGCGGTGCCGGAGATCTATGCGGTGCTGACGGGCGTGTGAGGTAACGTTCGTGGAATAATGACATAAAAAGCGCGAAAATTTGTATCTAAAAAAGGTTTTATGACATTGAATGTCTAAATTATTTCGCATAATATGCGACATATATCTAAATAGACATTCGGTGAGCAATGTGAAAATTTATCCGCAGCAGCTGCGAAGATTGCGTGAGGAAAAGGGCTGGTCTATCGCGCGGCTCAGCGAGGTCGCGCGCGTGTCGGAGCGTCAGATCGCACGTATCGAGAGCGCATCTGAACCTTGTCGCCTGCGCCAATGGACGCATGAGCGCCTGCGAGAGGCTCTTGGTGAAGCGATAGATACGGCACCGGACAATAATGAGACTGCAACATGTTCCTTTCATGGAGGTGCCCTTCGGCTACAGCGAGAGAAGAGAAGCTTCACAAGAAAGCGGCTCGCCGAGAAGTCCGGTGTTTCGGTAAGACAGATTGAGCGTTTGGAGGAACTTGGTGAGAGTGCGTCCCCAAGAGGCGTCACGGTGAATCGGCTGGCAAAGGCGCTGCAGGTCGAGCCAGCGCAGTTCTCGCAAGGCCCGAAAGGCGAGACGCCGGAGCTTTCGAGACTCTGGAAAGTGAGCGAGGTAGGGGCGAAAGTTCCTCACCAAGCGGTCATCGCGTACGATCTCGTCTTCTGGCGCTACGGCGTTTCGAAGCGAGCGCTCGTGGAGCTCGCGCCGCTCCTGTTCACGCTGCTCGCTGAGGGCAGCCTTCAGTGGCGCAAGCGGCTTCTTGAAGACATGTCCGACGCGTTAGAAAAATCTCAGAACCTGCAAGACGAGAATCCACACCTTTGGTTTGGATTCAAGGAGGATCGACACTATTGGGGGCTCGAAGCCGAGGAGGAATCCATTGAGCGTCTCGACATTCTCGGTAGGCATGCGGCTCAGGATGTGGGCGAACAGTACAATGTTAAGTTGGAAGACGGCATTACGCCCTTTCTCAATTACTTGCGGATGCTTGTCAGGGAGATTGGCGATACTGGCATTGTTGACTTGAGCAACGTCTCAGATCCAAAGGGACTTCAGTGGTTCGCCTTGGGTAGCTTCCACGCCGGATGCAATGTTTGCGCCGAAGAGTTCGAGCGCCTCACCGGTGGCTCTGCGCCGGCCCAACTGGCATTGCAGGCGGGGGAAGTGGCGCTCTCCGAAATTCCCAAAGAGCTGCTGTCCGACGAATCCACGAGCGAGCGCGTCGCGTGGCTTGAAGGGCGACTGCATCCTGATACACGACAGGCTTGGCAGTGGCTACAGACGAATTTACCTGATGTATCTCACGAAGGAGAACTGAAATGAACAACAGAATCCACATCACCGATCATGCAGTCGTGCGCTACCTTGAGCGCATTGAAGGTGTTGACGTTCACGCCATTCGTCGAAAACTTGAACTGCCGTTTCGTCGCAGCCGGCTCCTAGAATCCGCTGCCGAACAGTTGCAAGGCGCGGAGTACAAAGTGAAGTCTGATCGCATGGTTCTGGTAGTCAATGGGAACAAAGTGGTCACCTGTTATCCCAAGTAGAAAATCAACTTTCCGAACATTCGGACAGGATTTACAATGGCGCATTGCGCGGTAGCAGTTGTGTCTGTTAAATGAAAGCTGAGTCGATGACAAAGTTCGGGGCCGCGCGAGTCAGCGAATGACCATGTTTCGAGAGCTAGGATCCACGTAATGAAGGAAGCGAATACCGGCCAAAGCGAAGACATTGAAGACATCGAAGGCTTGGAAGCTGGGAATGGCTCATGGGGCAACTATCCCATTGATGAGGTTCTTATTCGCCATGAGAACAGAACCATACACGATGTCATGCGCCGGATTGACCAAGGCGGTTACGTTATGGACCCTGATTTCCAGCGTGATTTTATTTGGGATGAAAAAAAACAGAGCAAGCTCATTGAATCCGTCGTGATGCGTGTGCCCCTACCGGTGTTCTATCTTGCCGAAGATGATGACGGGCGCATGGTTGTCGTCGACGGGCTACAGCGCCTTTCTACATTTCAGCGATTTGTCCAAGACGTGTTGAAGCTAAACCTTCGGGACCGTCCCGAACTGAACGGCCATCGATTCTCGGAATTGTCTAACAAGATCAAGAATCGAATTGAAGACTGTAACCTGATTTTCTATATCATCGATTCCAAGGTGCCCGAGCAAGCCAGACTCGATATATTTGAGCGCGTGAATGGAGGTATTCCGCTGACTCGTCAGCAGATGCGCAATTGCTTGTTCATGGGCGATGCGACACTGTTCCTGAAGGCGGAGTCGCAAACAAATGTGTTCCTCAAAGCCACAGGTCACAGCCTTAGCAAAAAAACTATGCGTGATCGAGAATTCGTCAATCGCTTCTGCGCGTTTTCCTTATTGGAATTGGAATCCTATCGCGGTGATATGGATGATTTTCTCGCCCAGGGCTTACGTCAAATGAACGCGATGAACTCGGATGAACTTACCGAACTGTCCACTGCGTTTCGGCGCGGATTGACGCACAATTTTAACTTGTTCGGTAAGCATGCGTTTCGAAAACATGCGCCTGGGCAGGAAAGCCGTAGACCGCTCAATGCGTCGCTTTGGGATGTGCTTTCGACAGGCATGTCCAGCCTTAGCGAATCGCATATTCAATCTCACGCAGACGAAATACGTGGTGCTGTATACGGGCTTTTGGACGACGAAGAATTCAACACATGCATCACCTATGGCCCGAACGATGCGCGCAAGGTGAGGAAGCGTTTTGCGATGGCCAAGGATAAGCTGCAGGAGGCGGCGGGGTGATCACTCAACTTGACCTTACCCATTTCAAGTGCTTTGAGCAGGTCAAGCTCCCGGTTGGGAATTTGACGCTGCTGTCAGGGACGAACGCATCGGGAAAGACCTCGGTGCTGCACGCGCTCGTACTTTTGCATCAGACGATGCGCGAACATGAATGGTCGCCTCGCCTCATGCTCAATGGTGATTCAGTGGAGATGGGAACGGCAGCCGATGTATTGGATCAGGTCTACGGACATCGCACCTTTGGCATGGCGATCCATGATGGCGATGCCGAGTCGTACTCGTGGGAATTCGAGGGTAGTCATGAGGACATGTCATTGAAGGTTCTCAAAACATGGGGGAAAAGCGACCCGAACGGTGAATGGAGCAGCGAGGAGCCTAAACAGCTCAGGTACCTGCTGCCCTTTGAAGCGCATGGAAGTGCGTTGGTGGACAGGCTTCTACGATTGACCTATCTCACCGCGGAGCGTCTTGGGCCTCGCGAATATTACGCACACCAAGACATGCGAAGAACTCCGGTCGTCGGTTCTAACGGAGAGTTTGCCGCTAGCCTGTTGCAGTCCGGGCGTGACCTTCGCGTTGTTCCCGAACTCGTCATCCCAGAAGTGCCGCCAACTCGATTTAGACAGGTCGAGGGACGCATGGCACGGTTTTTCCCTGGATGTGCGCTGGAAATTCAACCCGTGCCCAAACTCAACATCGTGACGCTCGGCATCAGGGTATCAAATGACTCGAAATTTCATCGTCCGGTACACACGGGCTTCGGATTGACACAACTGTTTCCCATTATTGTCGCGGCCTTATCGGCCCGAAAAGGCGACATCCTTCTCATTGAGAACCCTGAGGTGCACTTGCACCCCGCCGGACAAGTAGCAGCCGGAATGTTCCTCGCTGAGGTTGCTGCTGCAGGAATTCAAGTCATTACAGAAACACATAGCGACCATGTACTCAATGGCGTCCGACGTGCCATGAAAAGCGGCTTGCTGACGCCGGACCAGCTCGCCATTCACTTCTTTCAGTCACGCAATCTTGACGGACCCCAGGTGCAGAGTCCGCAGATAGATCAAGCGGGTAATCTTGACAACTGGCCAGATGGATTCTTTGATCAGCTCGACAAAGACATGAATTACTTCGCTGGCTGGGGCTGATATGGAGCTTTTTGCCAACGATTTGTCATTGCACGAGCAGTTTCAAGATATCAGGGAGTTCGAGACCGCTCTATCGCAATTCATGCGCTTGAGAAAGCTCGCCCGAGCATTTGGGCAGGAAGTGTATTGTCACAGGAATTTGCTGGCGTCTCGCCCTGTGCGAGGCAGTCGATTGGGGCAGGTGGCTAGTCAGCTAAGCGACAATAAGCGGCGAGCATTGATGCTGTGGCTTACAAACCACGGACCATTTTGGGACGAGCCTCCAAGACACTCGCCCGACGATTACTTTGAAGTGAATGGCGAGGTAGTCACTGATAGTGCCGTTGCCGAGGCTGCGTATCGAAGCTGGCTGGCGATTGAGAGCGGTCTTGTCAGCTTCAAGCCATCGAAGTGGAATGCATCGCCCATCCTTGTCAAGTGGCACCGCAGTCTGGACGGTGCTGAAGAAACGAAGATTTCCCTATCAAATTGGTGGGAGAAGGGATCCTTTGAGGCGTGGCTTGAGAGCAATGTGCCTCCGCCAAAGTCATGGCATGAGCTTCGTGCGATCGCTCCTACGAGGTTTCCAAGGCTCTTCTTTGGTGATTCTTGTTTCACTGCCATGGAGCATAGGCCAGTCAAACTCACATCCATCAAGCGCTGCATCGTGCTGCTTAATGTCCTTGATCGACTTGCCGAAGCCTTTGACGACACAGGCGAGCGAACCCCCGAGGGGCATGAGATTTATCAGCAGCATTTCACTGGTGACATGAGCTGGTATAGCGATTCATCCGACAGAGAGAAGAATCAGTTCAGGAAAAAGATGACATTTCCGCATCCAGAAAATCCGCATGAAGAATTGTTTTGCCCATGGCATGGAAAATTTTCGCACGATGTCCTGAGAATGCACTTCTCATGGCCTATTGTCGCTGATGAGCCTGTCTATATCGTATACGTTGGCCCAAAATTAACAAAAGGGTGATGGGTGATGATGCGGTCTCGCATCGATTAGACGTTTGATGACATCTTTTGTAAAGAACGATGTCCAAAAAATCTTGTAATATCATAAAAATGTCGCTGTATGCGAGGGTATCAGCACGCGAAAATTCATTGAATGTCGGTAAGCGTTATGAGAAAGTGCGCAGCCCTTTGCGTGGAGGTGGGACAAATGGTTTGTCTCAATTCACCGGCTACGAGTCTCTTTATTGCTCTGTTGCTTGCTTTTGGTCACTCAGGTCTGTTTGCGCAGGAACCGCCTGAAGATGCAGGCACGCTGGAAAGGCGGATTCCTGAACTGAGTGAGAGCACACCGCGCTCTCGCGACCATCGTTCCGAGTTGCGCGCTATACAGCTACGCGATACGAGCATTGGTATGTTGTCAAGCGATGGTGATCCGTTCTTGGGTGTGCCCGCCGAGCATTCGTCGATTGCCGAGATCCATCGCTTTGAGATGCTCCGGCCTGCTGCTGAGGGGACATGGCGAACCTCGCATACGCACAACCCAAATGGTGAGTTTTCGCTGGTTCGTAGCTCAGATGCTGTGCAGGTGTCGATAGGCGACGCACCGAGTCAAACAGTTACAGCGCACGAGACGCTTGAGATTGCCTGCAATGAAGCGCAACCGGTTCGCATCGCATCGGATGCTGGCAAGATCATCTACTCAGGCAAGCTGCGCTGCGGCGATGCCATCTTTGTCAATCTCGGAGCAGCGCAATGAAGAAGTTGACGATGAGGGTTTTGCCGCTCTTGATCACCGGCTTTTGCGCTATACCAATGGGCGCTTTGACTGCTCAGACAGATGTTCAGTTTACAGGCGGGGTGACGTATTTGATCGATGGAAACTTGGCTGGAATGGGGGCGCTCGAGATTAGCAATTTCAGTTCACGAGATAGTGGGGATTTGTATCTGACTCTTCGGATGACTGAGTCCTTGGATCCCTCCTCAAAAGGCTACCGGGTCGCACGAGCTTCACTTGGAGGCTCGCTGTCTGCGCGTTCTCGCGTTTCCAATGTGACAGTGGTGGCAGACTTCGCTGATCCTCCCGCAGGCACGTATTACGTTCATTTATATGTATCAGAATCCCCAGATGTCGACGTGCCGCTTGATGTTCGCACCTTCACCGAAACAGTGACCTTTGCGCAGCCGCTACCTGTGCCCGAAACCGTAGACATCGAAAGCTACGCCGACTACGCCATCGTCGGCAACCGCGTCAACATGCGCCTCGGACGCATCGCCAACAACACCTCAAGCACCACTGGAACACTCCATGTGTCGATGCGCATGACCAAGACCTCAGACCCCGCATCCGAAGGGCATCTGGTCGCACGTGCATCACTTAACCATTATCAAGGCGGCGGTAAATTGCGGTCAGGCTTCCACTATTCCAACATTGATGTCAACGCCGACTTTCAAAGACCGCCGCCGGGCCGCTACTACGTGCATCTGTACGTCTCCGAAAGTCCTGATCTTGACACCATGCTTGATGTCCGAACCGATACGCTGCGCTATACGGTGGAAGCAGGGCGCGTCGAGTTCATCGGTGGAGTGCGCTATGGCGTGAACGAGGATTCGGTTAGTTTTGAAGTGGACGAGATTTTCAACGATACGTCGGAAACCACCGGCACGTTGCATCTCACTTTGCGCATGACGAGCTTGAGCGACCCAGAATCCGCTGGCCACGATGTCGCGCGCGTATCCTTGGCGAACGTGAGTCGCACCGGGCAGCTTGCGCCGGGCGAGCGCTACCGCAATGTGGCGCTCAGCGCTGACTACGACGAGCCGCCTGTCGGCAGATATTGGGTACATGTCTACGTCTCTGAAGCGCCCGACCTCGCGACTCAGCTCGACAGTCGCACCGGCTTTTCGCAATTCACAGTCGCGCGTGATGATCATGGCGACACGTCCGAGAAAGCGACCAAAGTGACGCTGCCCGCGAGCATTGACGGTCGTCTTGAGACCACCGGCGATATCGATATGTTCAGTGTCGCACTTGATCAACCCGGCACCCTGATGCTCTCGACGCAAGGCTTCACCGACACCTACGGCACGCTGACTGATGGCGCAAGTGATGCCATCATCGCCATTGACGACGATAGTGGACTCGGTTTCAACTTCGCCATCGAGCGCGTGCTGGAACCCGGCACCTACTTTTTGGAAGTCGAAGGCGCAGGCATTTTCACAACTGGTGGCTATACGCTGAACGCCACATTCGAGCCGACCCCGGAAGCGCCGCCAAGGCCGAGGTTCTCAGCCGACAAGCACCTTGGCGACTTTAACGGCGATGGCAAGGACGACGTGCTGCTGCGTCATTCGGACGGGGCATGGCACTTCTACGCCATGAACGGTAGCGAAGTGATAGAGAATGAGTCCGGCGAAGCCAACATCAGCGCCGACCTTGGTGATCATGTAGCGGGCTTCGGTGACTTTACTGGCGATGGTAAGGATGATGTGCTGCTTAGGAACATTGACGGTACGTTCCACTTAGCTCCAATGAACGGGCGTTCTGTCATCGCCAGCCAAGCCGGAGAAGCTGAAATCACCTCGGATCTTGAGTATATCGTTGCGGGCATCGGCGATTTTAATGGCGACGCCAAGGCCGATGTGCTGCTGCGCCACGAACAGTACGGCTCTTGGCTGGTCTTCGCGATCAATGGCACGTCGCTCATTGAGCCTTCAAGCGGATCGGCCAATCTCAGCATCGACCTCGACTATAGCGTGGCAGGCATTGCAGACTTCAACGGCGACGGCAAAGACGATGTGTTGCTGCGCCATACCCAAGGCGACTGGTATCTCTACCTGATCGACGGGCGTCGATTTGTTGTCGGCAGCGGGCCGGTGACGGGTCTGCCGAAGTCTCTTGCTTATGACCTCGAAGCGGTCGGCGATTTTGGCGGCGATGCCAAGGTCGATGTGCTGCTGCGAGACGAGAATGGCGCTTACCATGCCTATGCACTGGATGGTCGCAAGGTACTGGCTGCGAATAACAGGATGGTCGATATCAAGCTTGACGATGGAGAACAGTTGCTCGCAGTTGGCGATGTCAATGGCGACGGTGCGCAAGACTTGCTGCTTCGTGCGAGCGATGGCGGTTGGCGCTATGTGCTGCTGAAGGGCCGCGAGGTGCTTGATGGCGGTGGTAGCGTTGCCCTCAATGCTGAGCTTGCTTGGGGGCTGCCGATTCATGGTGAGCCGAGCCAGCTTCGGCCCGGAAAAATTGTCGGTACATTGCGAATCGCGGACGGGCAGACGCTTGACAGCGATACGCTGAGGGCCGCGCTCGACTTGGATCCAGCGTTCTCTTCAAACAACTCGCGCGATCAGGCTCAAGGTGTGCTCGTGCCAGCTTCGATTGGCGGATGGGCGAGCTCAGCGACCGACGCAACCGACGTGTACCGCATCGTCTTTCCCGCACCGGTCAGAATCAGTCTCGCCATTGCCGACGGCGAAGACGCCGACCTGGATTTGTATCTTGCGCAGCCCGATGGCAGCATCATCGAGCAGTCGCTCGGCGTGGATGACCTTGAGGTGATCCAGACATCGCTTGAGGGCGAGCATTTGGTGATGGTGAGTGCCTATTCGGGGGCGAGCAACTACGCCCTCGTCGTGAGCTTGGCGGACATTGCGCTTGCGACTTCAAGCACAACCGTATCAAAGGACGGTGAGTTCGTGCCCGGAGAATTACTGGTCGTTCGCAGCGGTTCAAGCACGATGCCGGAGATCGCCCCGGAAGGCTCGCTGCGGCGCGAAGCGCAGGAACTTCACCTTGACGAGCGGGATGCTTTTGGCTCGATGTCGGTGGTTCGAGTTGCGCCCGATCTGGCTTTTGCTGCCGATACGCAGACGCTTCGAGATGCTGGTTTTCGTTTTGGCAATAAAGCGCTTGAGCGCAAGGCGGCGACGCTGATGCAGCGCAAGCGCATGATCGTCTCCGGCGAACCTGGCATCGTGCAGCCGAACTACGTCTACCGAACGCTCGCGGCGCCGAATGATGGCGAGTACGCTCGTCAATGGCACTATGACGAAATCGCCCTTGAGCAGGCGTGGGACATCACCAAGGGCAGTGATGATGTCGTCGTCGCGGTGGTGGATTCCGGCGTGGTGTCCGGCCATCCTGATCTCGCTGATCGGCTGTTCAAGGACAAGGAAGGCAAGATCGTCGGTTATGACTTTGTCAGCGACCCGGACCTCGCAGGCGATGGCGACGGCATTGACGATAATCCAGAGGATGTTGGTGATCGCTCCAGAGGCAGGTCAAGCTCATTTCATGGCACCCATGTTGCGGGCACGATTGGCGCGGACACGAACAACGGCGAAGGTGTCGCCGGCATCATGTGGAACGGTCAGATCATGCCTGTGAGGGTGCTTGGCGTCGGCGGGCGCGGCTCGACTCGGGATGTCAGTGAGGGCATTCGCTATGCAGCAGGACTCAGCAATGTGTCGGGTAGCTTGCCTGAAACCCGTGCGGACATCATCAATCTGAGTTTGGGTCTCAGCAACGAATTGTGCCTTCCAAAGCGTGGAGACCCAGCCGAAGAACTCGCGATTCACCAAGCGATTGAAGCCGGTGTTGTCGTGGTGCACGCGGCTGGTAACGACAACTGCAATCAGCCTGATCCGCTCTCGGCCATTGATGGCGTCATCTCGGTCGGTGCAACCAACTACTTCGGTATCAAATCCATCTACTCCAACTACGGGCCCGAGGTCGACGTGGTAGCACCCGGCGGCGACTTATTCGATCAGGTGCACAGCACCGTGGCCGACGATTCGGGAGAGACAGTGCGCTACACATATCGGGGTTCGCAAGGCACGTCCATGGCCGCACCCCATATCGCCGGTGTCGTAGGGTTGATGCTTTCGGCAAATCCAGACCTCACCCCCACCGACATCAACCGGCTGATCGCTGGGACGCATTCCGACCCAGCCGCAGCGCCAATCGTGCGCGACTATGGCTTGCCGGGGCGAGACGACTTCTACGGGCACGGACTCATTGACGCCTACCGCGCTGTGCGCACCGCCAAGGTCATTGCCGGCGGCACCATAGATGACGAACCCGCAGGCCCGGTGCTGCGTGTGTCCCCTTCGAGCCTCAACTTTGGCGCGACGACCACGCGGCTTCGTGTGCGTAGTGTGAATCTCGGCAGTGGGGACTTGCGAATCGAATCCGTCGATTCGGACCAGTCGTGGATTCGCGTGAATCGCGACGAACTTCCTGACCTGGTGATCGAAGTGGACAGGGAGGGGCAGCGAGACGGGACGCTTGTTGGCGAAGTGCGACTCGTCTCGAACGGCGGCAATGCGACCTTGAGAGTATCCGCGCAGGTGCAAACGCAAACGGTGCCGTCCGACGTTGGCACAGTGTACGTGGCGTTGATCGATCCGGATACGCTTGCGTGGCAGGAATGGCAGGGGACGAACTCGGCGCGTGACTATCGATTCGAATCGTTCGAAGTGCCGCCAGGACAATACTGGATCATCGCGGGTACCGACCGCGACGGCGATTTCTTGATCTGCGATCCAGGAGAGGCTTGCGGCATGTATCCAGTGCTCGGCAAGCCCAATATCATCACCGTGGACGGCGACAGGCGCGTCAACTTCGGAGTGACCTTCGACCTGTTCGCCGAAATCACTTCGCAGAGCTCGGCCTTTCCGAGCATTCCGCTTGAGGGCTTCAAGATCCCAGAGGCGGCAAGGGCTGCGCAATGACGGTAGTGCGCCGCATGGGGCTCATCATGTATGCGCTTGCCTTCTCCGGCTCGATCTTTGCCGAGGAGGTTCGGTCAATTCAAGCTGGCAGCCTTTCTCGTCCTGATCGAGCTTTCCTAGTGCTCGAAGATGAGGCGAGTTTGCGACGGATTCACCGCGAGTTGCATGCGAGCGCAACGGTGCCGCCAGCCTTTCCTGTGATCGATTTCGATCAAGACTTGGTGCTGCTTGCGTTCATGGGCCAGCGGTCAACGGCTGGGTATGCCGTTAGCTTCGATTCGCACGCGCTTGTGAACAGCAGAGTTGCGCACGTAAGGGTAATCGAACAAACGCCGCCATCCGACGTGATGCTTGCTTCTGTCATCACCAGTCCTTACGTCTTGGCGGCTCTCGGCCGAGGCGAGTTTGATGCCGTGCAGTTCGTTGACGCTGAGGACAGATGCCTCGCGCTGGTGGATTTGCAAAGTGAACCGACTTTCGATTGAGTTCACCTTGATGTACGTCGACTCCGAAGCACTGCGGCGACTGCGCGAACAAAAATACTGGACGTAGGACAGGCTCGCTGAGGTCTCAGGCATCTCGTGGCGCCAGATTGCTCGCATTGAATCGGGTCAGTTGCCTGCGCCGCACGCCCTGACGTTGCAGCGACTCGCCGATGCCCCACAGGTTGCCGTACATCGGCTGATGCGGCGCGAGGATGCAATATACCGCGATGATCGCCCGTCTGCGGAAACGCAAGTATCTGCGGGGATGTATGTGTCCTATGATTTGCTACGTCTGCGCTATGGTATCGGCATGCGCGAGTCGTCCATGTGGTGCAGCTCTGCCTCGTGCTACTTATAGAGATCAGTCTTTCATGGCGAAAGACGCTCCTGCGCGAAATGGATGTCCACTTGGGACGTATCAGGGAATGCAGCGAGGAGAACGGACATGCCTGCTTTCATCTGACACAATCGCAAGGGCGGAACAGTATGGTCAAGGCGGAAGAATCTGTCGCGCAACCCACTTTGCGTCACGCGTCGGAGGGCACAGTCAGCCCTTTTCGCGACTACCTGCTGCATCTTGCATCGCGGATCGATCAGCCCGACATTGTGCGCTTGGAGGATATTGCTCCGAATGGTGATGCGGTGGTCTCGGTGTGCGACGGTGAATTGCAGCGTCTCACCGGAGGCAGCCGGGAGGTCGCAGAAGCGCTGCAATCTGAGCGCGTACGAATTATCGACACACCGGCGGAACTCATGGCAGAGCGTGCGCGTCTTGGCTCGCGGCTCAGGATTCTTGATACACCCGCACAAAGTCAATGAGCATTCGCTGCGGAAAGATGGCGTCATCAATCGGCCAGTCAGCGCAACCCTACCTGTAGCCGGTCTCAAGGTTGAGAATAAGCTTGTAAGACCATGCATTCCAGCCGCCGCCTTCATTGACATACGTAAAGAGGGGTATATCGTCCACTCGTCCACGAAGATGTCGACACGCTCAGGCGACCATTTTAAGAGCATAGACATGAAACGCTTCGCCCGTATCGCTGAGCAGGACACGGCGTTTGCGCTGCTTCCACGCTATCCAATAGCGAAACGATGAATAACTTATTTAGTATGAGTCAATTAGATTCTTATGTATGACTCAACGACTTCACGTGCTGCTTCACGAAGAGGACTACCGCACGTTGCAGCAGTCTGCGAGGAATGATCGTGTAACGATTGCTGAATGGGTGCGCCAAGCGTTGCGCGAGACGATGTCTGCTAGGCAGCGAGCGGTGAAGGACAAGATTGGGGCTATGGATGAGGCCATGAAGAGCGAACATCCGACAGCGGACATTGAAGTCATGAATGCCGAAATCGAAGATGGCTACCGGCGCATGGCTCAGTGATTTTTAGCGACTCTAACGTGCCGATGTACCTTGTGTGCCGCCAGCATCCAGCGAAGGAAAGGCTTTTGCAAGTGCTGCGGATCTGGTGAGCCGGCAGACTCAGCTTGCGACGAGCGTCGAGGTCTATCAAGAAACACTTCATCGTTATGTCTCGATTGGAAGACGCGAAGCCATAGGCGATGCGTTTGCTTGGCTTGATCAAGTCGGCCAGAAGACACTGACCTACGATTTGGTGGAGATTCGAATGGCACGCCAAATCTTGTCGGACGTGGAGGGCTTGTCCGCGACAGACGCCTTGCACGCGGCAGTCATGAGAACTGCTGGCATTTCTCAAATTGTCAGCATGGATCGAGGATTTGATCGGTGCCCCCGAATAGAGCGCGTGCATTGAAGGCCGAGATTCGGTTCCGCGCCGGCCAACCCTGCTAAAGCAGAAAATGATCCGCCAGCATGACGCTGAACAGTGCGCCGAGGTAGATGATCGAATATTGAAAGTTGTGCACCGCCGTTCTGCCTGCGCCACCTTCATCCCACCGGCTCCCCAGCAAAGTAGGTTGCAAGGACGGCGTGTACCTCGGGGAAAGTTTCAAGCAGGTCTTGCGGCGAGACGAAGAAGTATTCGACGCATACGGCGAAGAACTCGCTCGGGCTTGTCGCTGCGTAGTCATCGAAGCCGAGGTCATCATCGAACGCTTCGAGGCTCGCGCAGAGGCGCCCGAATGCCGCCGCGAACACCTGTCGCCAGCGTACGCGAAGTGTCCGAGAGGCGAGGACAGGCATCCCATTCGAGGTGCCTGTCCTTTCGTCGAGCTTGTGCGCAAACTCATGCAGGACAAGGTTGGTCGGCGCCACATGCATCCCAGGGCGCGCTTCTTCCCACGCCAAAACAACCGCGCCCTGTTCAATCGATTCGCCATCGAGCGCTTCATAGCCTGAATGCACGATGCCGATCTCATCTTCTTCTTCTCGATAAGCCACGAATGCCTCGGGATAGAGGATGACGGTGCGGACTTCTGAAAAATGCGCAAGCCCGAGGTCGAGCACAAGCAGGCAGGCTTGCGCGGCGATGGAGAGTTGCATGAACGGTGTGACCTCGAAACCGTGCGCACCAGAAAAGTGCACGGACGCGCAGAAGCGAAGCGCGAGATTGCGAAGGTCTACTCGCCGTGCTTGATCGAGATTATCAAAGAGACTCGACGATGCCAGCACTTCTGACCAAAGCTGGTCGCTTGCGAGTGCATCATTCGTGCGTCGTCGAAATCGGCTCAGCGGCATCTGCGAGAAGCGTCCCAAAAAATAGGTTATTGAAATTGCCTTGCGGCTTCTTCCCGCAGCCGCTCCGGCGAGCCGAGCATCTGGCGATTAAATCCGATGCGCTTGAACCAATAGTGCAGGCCGAGAAGGTCGGTGAACCCCATGCCGCCATGCACTTCGGTGGCGGTCTTGGCGACAAATCCGCCGACTTCGCTTACATGCGCCTTCAGGTGACAGGCGGTGAGGTGCGCGTCCTGCGAGGTTTCGTCGAGCGCATGCGCCGCATACCATGCGAAGGCGCGAGTCGGCTCAAGCTGCGCGGCCATCTCCGCGCACATATGCTTGACCGCTTGGAACGAGGCAATGGCGCGTCCGAACTGCTCTCGCTCCTTGGCGTAGGCGACCGCCTTGTCGAGCATGGCTTGCGCCGCGCCCAAGGTATCCGCGGCGAGCATCACGCGACCATGGTCGAGCAGCGTGCGCACGATCGTGCGGCTCGCGCCGGGCAGTGGCTCCGCATTCGTCTTATCGAAGACGAGCTCGCCGATGGGACGTGTTCGATCCACTGTTTCGAGGCGTCTGCGTGTGAGTCCCGACGCATCCTTGGACACGAGGGTCAAGCCACCAGCGACATCGCCCACCAGGTAGACATCGGCTTCAAAGTCAAGCACAAACAGCGACTTGCCGGTCAGTTTGCCGCGTGAAGCAGTGACACCTGCGCCCACCCGTGCGCCCGCCGATTCCGCGAGCGCGGCGCCAATCACAAGTTCCCCGGATGCGAGCTTAGGAAGCCATTCACGGCGCTGAGCCTCGGACCCAGCGAGACGCAACGCGAGCGGTGCAATCACCGCGTTTGCCACAAACGGCGCGGGCGTGACCGAATAGCCCAATGCCTCAGCGACGACGCAGGCATCCAACGTGCCGAGGCCGACACCGCCATGGGCTTCGTCAATCATCAGGGCAGGCACGCCAAGTTCGGCAAGCCCTTGCTCAATGTCTCTGGCGCGTGCTTCAGTCTTGTTGGCCTTGTCGGTCGTGTTGTCGGCGAATCGACGCACGCGATCAAGCGAGGCGTGTTCGTTCAAATAGCCGCTGAGGCTCGCCTGTAGCAGTCGCTGCTCTTCGGAAAGACCAAATTCCACCTGCTGTCCTCCGCGTCAGGCGGGGTGCGGACGCGGTTCGCGCGGCATGCCAAGCCCGCGCTCGCTGATGATGTTCTTTTGGATCTGGCTGGTGCCGCCGCCAATAATCAGACCGAGGTAGTACATGTACTGGTATTGCCAGCTTCCTTTGTCGCGCAGATAAGGATTGCTACCATAGGCAAGACCGGTCTCGCCCATGACATCGATGGCGAGACCTTCGATATCGTGCCTCAGCTCGGTGCCTTGCAGCTTGACGATCATTTGCGCAAGCGCACCGTCCGCGCGACCGCCCAAGCGGTTCGAAAGATTGCGAAGATCGTTGAATCGGTTAGCGAGGGCGCGGCCTTGCAAGCGCATCAGCCGGTCGCGAAATTCCGGCTTGTCAATGACGCGCACGCCGTCGATAGTCTCGCTGCGCATCAGCTCGACAAGGCTATTGAGGCGCGCCTGCGCTTGATTGGGGTCTGCAAGCGTATCGCGTTCATTCTTCAGAATCGTATTCGCGACCATCCAGCCTTCACCGCGCGCACCGACGATCTGCGCCTTCGGCACGCGCACATCGGTGAAGAATACTTCATTGAAATTGCGCTCCATTGTCATGTCCACCAAGGGCCTGACCTCAATGCCCGGCGTCTTCATATCGAATAGCATGAAGCTGATCCCACGATGCTTGGGTGCCTCGGGTTCAGTTCGCACGAGGCAAAAGATCCAATCTGCCAGATGCGCCGTGCTTGTCCAGATTTTCTGGCCGTTGACCACCCACTCGTCGCCGTCCAAGACTGCAGAGGTGCGCAGGCTCGCAAGGTCGCTGCCAGCGCCCGGCTCGGAATAGCCTTGGCACCAGATCATTTCGCCCGCGAGGGTCGGCGGGATGAATTGCCGCTTCTGTTCTTCGCTGCCGAGTTCGAGCAGAGTCGGCACCAGCATGTGAATGCCTTGTCCGCCGATCCCTGCGCGCACGCGCGCCGCCGCAAATTCTTCTCCGATGATGAAGGACTTGAGGATGTCGGTCGGCAGCCCGGCACCGCCGTACTCGCGAGGGATGGTTCGTGCGGCATAGCCTTTGTCGATCAGCAGCCGCTGCCAGTCGAGCACGCTTTTGTGGCGAAGCGCCATGGTGTTGGGCGCAAGATGGCGGTGAGACTCGATAAAGTCGCGAACTTCAGCGCGAAAGCGCTCGTATTCGGGGCCGAATGACAAGTCCATAAGGCGCGCGTGCGGGGCATGTTCAAACGAAGTGGGCGTTGTAGCACACTTTTGCGCCCATGTATTTGGATACCGAAGGCATTGTGCGCATGTGCCGCTAGTCGAACGATGCGGAGACGGCAGGAGAGCCTGAGTGGGGCAAGGCGCTCGCGAAGTTCGGGTGGCATCAACAGGGTGTGCGAGCCGCACTACCCGACTTCGGGTGCGCATTGCAGCGTCTGCCGGAAGTCATGCGAGGCTCGGCGTTGATGATGGAGCAAGACGAGCCCGCGCCGCAGGCGCCTCGTGTCAAGTCACGCCCACATGTGCGTGCCGCCGCACAACGTGAGTGCCTGTCCGGTCATGTAGCTGCTCGCGTCCGATGCGAGGAACACGGCGACGCCTTTGAGATCATCGGCAGCGCCAAGACGGCGTAGCGGCACCTCTTCTTGGACTCGGCGCTCGGATTCCGGGTTGTCCCACAGCGCCCGTGCGAAGTCCGTTTTGACAAGACCTGGGCAAATGGCGTTGACGCGGATGCCAAAAGGCCCAAGCTCAAGCGCGAGATTGCGCACCAAGGCGAGGTCCGCGAGCTTGGATACACTGTAGCTGCCCAGCGTGTCCGATGGTCGTAGGGCGCCGGTGCTCGAAGTGATCATGATCGACCCTCCGCCCTTGGCTTTCATGTCGGGCGCGACCATTTGCGCAAGCCACAGGTTGGCCTTGACGTTAGTAGACAGCGTTTTGTCGAAGGCTTCGTCCGGAATGTCCATGATCGAGCCATAAAATGGGTTCACGCCCGCATTGCCGATGCTGATGTCAATCGCGCCGAGCCGCTCGTGCGTGGTATCGACGAGCGCGTGCAATTCGTCCTTGCGTCCGGCGTTGCAAGCGACGGCGATCGCGCTGCCCGCCCCGCAGTGCGCATTGATTTCATCCGCGGTCGCCTGACACTGTTCGAGCTTGCGGCTCGAGATGACGACGCGCGCCCCGTGTTCGGCGAGTCCTTCCGCCATTGAGCGACCCATCCCTTTGGAGGAGCCAGTAATGAGCGCGACCTTGCCTGAAAGGTCAAAAAGTGCGTTGCGTGACATGTGTATGCAGGTTCCTCGCTATCCCTATATGATGCGGCGCGTATTGTAGTGGACAGGCACATCAAATGGCCGGCACCGATTTCGACGCCGACATGTTCGATCTCAGCATGTCGGAGGAAGCCGCACCTCTGCTCGATGCGGTGAAAAAATTCATCGCTGACGAGGTCGAGCCGATCACCGAGACCTTCTTTGAGCTTGGTGCACGCCGAGAAGATCGCTGGAGCTACGTTCCCGGCCAGCTTGAGCTCTTGGACGGCGCCAAAACGAAAGCCAAGGAACTCGGTCTCTGGAACTTCTTTCTGCCGGATGCCGAGACCGGCGAAGGCCTCAAGAATCTTGATTATGCCTATATCGCCGCCGAGCTTGGCAAGAGTCCGCTCGCGTCCGAGTGCCTGAACTGCAGTGCGCCTGACACGGGCAATATGGAAGTGATCGAGAGAGTCGGCACGCCCGAGCAAAAGGCGCGTTGGCTCAAACCCCTGCTCAGTGGCGACATTCGTTCCTGCTATGCCATGACCGAGCCCAATCTCGCGTCATCCGATGCCAAGAACATCGGTGCGCGTGCAGTGTTGGAAAACGGCGAATGGGTGATCAATGGGGAAAAATTCTATATCTCAGGGGCTGGCGATCCGCGCTGCAAAATCATGATCTGCATGGTAAAAACGAGCCCGGACGCTGCGCCCAACCGACAGCAGTCACAGATTCTCGTGCCGATGGACACGCCCGGCGTGAACGTTCTCGGGCCGATGCATGTCTTCGGACACGATGATGCGCCGCATGGCCACATGCACATCAAGCTCGACAATGTGCGCGTGCCGGAGGAGAACATTTTGCTTGGCGAGGGCAGGGGGTTTGAAATCTCGCAGCTTCGCCTCGGGCCGGGGCGCATTCATCATTGCATGCGCTCGATCGGTCAAGCCGAACGTGCGCTTGACCTCATGGTGCGCCGCGCCATGTCGCGCGAAGCCTTCGGCAAGCCGCTCATTCAGCTTGGCAAGAACCTCGAAGTCGTCTCTCGCGCGCGCATCGACATCGAGGCCATGCGCCTGATGGTGCTGCGCGCTGCGCGCGCCATGGATTTGCTCGGCAGCCGCGAGGCGCGGGTGTGGGTGCATATGGTCAAGGCGATGATTCCCGAGCGCGTCTGCAAGATCATTGACGAAGCGATTCAGATTCACGGCGCGACTGGCGTGTCGCAATGGACGCCGCTTGCGGACATGTACACCGGACAGCGCACCTTGCGGCTCGCGGACGGACCGGATGAAGTGCACCACCTAGTGGTCGGTCGAAATGAGATCGCAAAGTATCAAGGCTAGCCTTGATGCGCTCACCGAGACGCTCGCGCAAGACTCAGCCGCCCTTCGCTTTGCGCCGCCGGTCGAGCATGTGTATCGGCCGCTTGAATATGCCCGTGAAGCGCACTCTCGTTATGTCGCCAAATATGCGGGGCTTGGTGCAAGGGTATTGCTGCTCGGCATGAACCCTGGTCCGTTCGGCATGTGCCAGACGGGCATTCCCTTTGGCGATGTTGTGCTGGTGCGCGATTGGCTTGAGATTGACCGAGGTGCGACCAAACCGTGCGCGGAGCATCCGGCACGCCCGATACTTGGGTTCGACAGCACACGGCGGGAGGTCAGCGGTACACGGCTCTGGGGCTGGGCGAGGGGTAGGTTCGGCGCACCAGAGCATTTTTTTCGCCAATTTTTTGTGTGGAACTATTGTCCGCTCGCGTTTCTTGAAGGCAGTGGGCGCAATCGGACGCCGGACAAGCTTCCCAGAAGTGAACGCGAGGCATTGTTTGACGTGTGCGATGATGCCCTGCGTGCGGTCGTGGAATCGCTTGGCGTTCGGCTTGTAGTCGGCGTTGGTCGCTTCGCTTCGCACAGGGCGCGGGCTGCCAGCCTTGGAGTGGATGTCGAGATTGGCGATGCCCCGCATCCGAGCCCGGCAAGCCCAGCCGCCAACCGCGACTGGGCGGGCATGTTTGAAGCGGCGCTCGCTCAAGCTGGTGTCATGCTGCCCGCACAGTCTTGACGGAACACTAGTCGTCGCTATTTAGCTCCGCACGCATATCAGACATGAGGTCGCGCACCGGCTCGTCGGGGCGCAAGAGCTTATGGCGCATCGACACCGACGCACCTGAATAGCGATTATTCGCGCGGTTGGTGTCCGCAGTCTGGTGAAGCGCGTCGAGTTCGATGGACGCGAGCGGTTCGTCCAGAACCAGCAGTTTGGTCGTCTTCTCGGAGTTGTAGCGCCAAATTTCTGCTGGAATCATGCGCTCTTCAACGCGCCCGTCCTTGAACACGAGTCTGAGTGGCAGCGGCGAGACGAGGCCGCCAAGGTTGGCGAAATCGACGAAGTAGAGCCACTGACCGTCCGACACCGCCTTCTCCAAGACCTCGCGTTCCCAGAATTTGAGCGACTTGACAAAGTTGGCGTAGTCGTTGCGGTCCTTGTTGCTGACTGTGAAGGAGCCGTGCTCGTTGTAGAAGTCTTCGAGTCCAGAGACGCGCTCCACACGTGTCGTCACGCCATCCTCGCGGTTGCGGACCTCGCCAATTGGGTCGGGCCAAGTAGCGCCTTGCAGGCTCTCCAGAATGGGAAATTCAATATCCGGATCAAAGCTTGAGATTTGTGCTTCGCGCACGTCTGTGATGCCAATATCCACATGGTCGGTTGAGAAGAACCAGCCCCGCCAGAACCAGTCAAGGTCGCGCCCGGCCGCATCTTCCATGGTGCGGAAGAAGTCGCCGGGCGTGGGGCGCTTGAACATCCAGCGCCTGGCATAGGTACGAAAAGCATCGTCGAAGACCTCGCGACCAAGTACGCTCTCGCGCAGCACTGTCAGCGCGGCGGTCACTTTCCAATAGGCGTTCGGGCCGATCAGCAGTATCGAGTCCGGGTTCGTCATGATCGGCACCTGCGCATCGCTCGTCATGTAATCGCCAATGCGGTCGAGAATGCCTCTTGAGTCCTGTCCGCGGTAGAAGCTTGGCTCCCATTGCAGGTTGGCGAGCCGGTTCACGAAGCTATTGATGCCTTCGTCCATCCATCCCCAATCACGCTCGTCGGAGTTGACGATCATCGGGAAATAGATGTGCCCAATCTCATGAATGATGACCGAGATCAGCGCGCGCTTCGTGGAACGGGCGTAGCTTGGCTCGGATAGCGCATCCGAGTCGCTGTCGTCACCGTCAGGCTGTGTTGGTCGGAACCCGTTGAAGGTAATCATCGGATACTCCATGCCGCCGGAGCTCCATGTGTTCACCGATTGCGCCGTCGGGTAGGGGTAGTCGAAGGTGAAGCGCGAGAATACTTCGAGCGCGTGCGCGACCGAATGGCTTGAATACTGCGACCACAAGGGCTCGGCCTCATTCGGGTAGAAGGACATGACAAGCACTTCCGGCATGACCTCGCCGCCTTGGACATGGCGCATGCCATCCCAAATAAACTTGCGCGAACTCGCCCAGGCGAAGTCACGGACATTCTCTGCCTTGAATCGCCAGGTGCGTTCGCTAGTCTCGGGATTCGACTCCTTGGCGAGGGCTTCTTCGGGCGTCACAATGAATCGCGGCGCATCGGAGGTGCGCGCTTCCTCAAGGCGTTCGCGCTGTAGCACGGTCAAGGCGTCGCCGGGATTGACCAAGATGCCCGTCGCGGCCACCACATGGTCTGATGGTACGGTGATGCTGACATCATAGTCACCGAATTCGAGCGCAAATTCGCCCCGGCCAAGATAGGCGCGGTGCCGCCATCCGCCGTAGTCGGTGTAGGCGGCCATTCTGGGGAACCACTGCGCGAGAAAAAAGCTCAAGGTATCCGAGTCCGGGAAGTATTCATAGCCGCCGCGCGAGCGCACAGCGTCTCGTTCGAGGATATTGAATTGCCATGCGATGCTGAAAGTGAAGGTGTGCGCGGGTGCCAGCGGCTCCGGCAGTTCAATGCGCAGCATGGTGTCGTGAACCCTCGCGTTCAGGGTGTTGCCGTCGGCATCCGTCACCGCGCCAAGCTGATGGCCGTGCTCGCCCTCGGCAACGGCTTGCAGGCTGCGCATGCGGCTGAAAGTGAGGGTGGCTTCGGTGGTGATGAGGGACTGCCGCGACAGCGATTCAGGCTTGAACCGATTTTGGTCGAGTTGCACCCAGAGATATTCGAGCGTATCGGGCGAGTTGTTGTGGTAAGTAATGGTGGCGCTCGCTTCGAGGCGCTTGGCGGGTTCGTCAAGGCGCACTTCGATCAGGTAGTCCGCAGCCTGTTGCCAGTATTTCGGTCCGGGCGCCCCTGCGGCGTTGCGGTAGACGTTTGGGGAAGAGATGAGGTCGTCGATTTGTCGGAAGGCATCGACATTCTGCGTGAGATCAGCCGTTGGCGGTGTCTGAGCGTGCGCGCTGCTCGCGACGAAGCAGGCCACGAAACAAGCGAGCAAACAGGTGAGCGCAGAAAGGGAGCTACAAGCTCTCATATCACATCCAAAAACGGAGAAAGAGGGCGGAGGCGAGCCTCCCCCTCTACCGTGTGATGTATCGCTGACGGACTGAGCCGGCAGACTGAAGTGCCGGAGGGTTACTCCGAAGCCTCTTCGGTTGCCATGTCGTCCATTTCAGACATGTCGTCCATGTCGCCCATGTCGCCCATGTCGCCCATGTCGTCTGCCATGTCTTCCGACATGTCGTCAGCCATGCCGTCGGCCATGCCGTCGGCAGGCATCGCAGGTTCCATAGGCATTGCCTCGGTCATGTCCTCAGCCGGTGCCATGTCTTCCATTGGCATGGTATCTGCTGGGGCATCTTCCCCGCCGGAATCGCCAGCAGGCGCACAGCCGCTTATGCCGATGACAAACAGACTGCCGAGCAGTATGCGAATAAAAGGACTCATTGAATCTCCTTCATGTTTTGACAGGAATATGGTCTATCTGCATGGTCGACTTGCATGGTTTGTTTGCATGACATACATGTACTTCAAAGCGCATTTCAACCGCGCACACCAAACGCAGTGCATACAATACTCTTAATTGGGTAGGGATTCAACGAAGAAAAGGCTTCCGCATCGTGCCCAAGCCTCAAGACACTGCAATTTCTATTTGATGCCTGGATACAGCTTCTGTTCAAACTTGACTTCATGCGACCGCCCGTTCGGCATCTGCACGTGCAGTGCAAAGCGCATTTGCTCCTCGGTGTGTTTTACGGCGGCGATCGCGTAGTGCGCTTCACCTTCGCGAATCGCGTTGAAGGACAGCGTCTGAACCATGCCAAGCAAATTCGTTGCGCTGCCGGTGATCTTGGCTACGACTGACGCGCCATCGGCATCAAGGATTGATATCGTCAAGATCGATTCATCGTACGCACGGACAATGCCATAGGCCTGTGCAACTTGCCGGTCAAGGCTCAAGGTGTCAAGGATCATGTAATGGGCCTGGTAGCCCCCGACCTCAATGAACTGTTCGCACCGGGCCTCGCTTGTGAACAATGCACATAACATCAAAACCAGAAAACGCTTCATGCGCGGCCAATCCGGTAGTAGGCCGTTGTGCCAAAGAGGTTCGGCAGTCTGTTGATCAGCCAGTTGTTGTTGTAGACATTGTTCACCACGAATCGTTCACGGATGGGGATGCCCCTGTCGCGGCAGAATTGTTCAAAGTCGCGAAACGTGCACATGTGGGTATTCGGTGTGTCGTACCACTGATTCGGCAAGTGTCCCGTTACCGGCATGCGGCCCTGCAGGGCGATTTGCAGGCGGCAGGCAAGATGGCCGAAATTTGGGAAGGTGACGATCGCCTCGCGTCCGACGCGCAGCATTTCGTCTATCGCTTTGTCGGGGCGCTTGACCGCTTGCAGCGTTTCGGTCATCACCACAAAATCAAAGCTGTCATCGGAGAAATTAGCAAGCCCCTCATCAAGGTCTTGTTCTATGACGTTGACGCCTTTCGCCACGCATTCGAGGATGTGCTCGCGGTCAATCTCAAGTCCGTAGCCGTTGACCGATTTGTCTGCCTGCAAGTGGAACAGCAGCGCGCCAGAGCCGCAGCCGAGATCGAGCACTCGTGATTCGGGGGCGATCAGCTCGCTGATAATTTCAAGGTCCGGTCGCATACGTCTCTCACCCACAGCCCAACGCCACACGATCCATATAGGCTCGAAAAAGCCGGTGGTAGGCTGCCGGCTCCTGCAAGAGAAACGCATCGTGTCCGTGCTCGGTTTCGATCACCGCGCTTACAACGCCCTTGTTCGCTGCGACCAAGGCATCGACGATTTCCTTGGAACGCTCAGGCGAGAATCGCCAGTCCGAACTGAACGCCAGAATCAAGAAATGGCAGGTCGCGTCCTTGAAGGCGTGCGCCAACTCGCCGCCGTGCTTGGCGCGAAGATCAAAGAGGTCAAGCACGCGCGTGATGTTGACATACGAGTTGGCATCAAATTTGCCGGCAAAGTTTCTGCCCTGATAATGAAGGTAGCTCTCGACTTCAAACTCGAGCGAGCCTCGGCCTGACAAATCGCCGCGCCTGATTTCGCGGCCAAAGCGCTGTCCGAGGCCGAAGCCAGAAAGATAGGTCACATGGCCGAGCATTCGGGCGAGCATCAGCCCGCGTTCCGGAATCTTGCCAGCTTCAAGAAAGCCCCCATCCAAGTAGTCCGGATCAGTTTGGATGGCGTGACGTGCGATCTCGTTGAACGCGATGTTCTGCGCCGACAGCCAAGGCGCTGAAGCGATTGCCACCGCGTGTCCGATGCGATCAGGATATTCGATTGCCCAGTAAAGCGCCTGCATCCCGCCGAGGCTGCCACCAATGACCGCCGCGAAGCGCTCGATACCGAGCAAGTCGGCGAGCGCCGCTTGGCTGGCTACCCAGTCTTCAACGGTGACTTGTGGGAATTCAGCACCCCACGCCTTGCCAGTTTCGGGATTGATGGCATTGGGGCCGGTGCTGCCGTGGCAGCCACCGATATTGTTTGGCGACACCACGAAGAAGCGATTGGTGTCGATGGTCTTGCCGGGGCCGATCGCCGTTTCCCACCAGCCGGGGCGCGTTTCGCCAGCGTGATAGCCCGCCGCATGATGATTGCCGGAAAGCGCGTGACACACCAGCACCGCATTGCTCTTTGAGCGGTTCAGTTCACCGTAGGTCTCGTAGACCAATTCATAGCCCGGTAGTCGACTACCCGACTTGAGCACGAAGGGCACATCCCACACCGCACGCTGCGGTACAACCCGCCCCACCGAATCCTGCGGATATTCCGCTTCTCTTGTGGTTGCCATGCAAATTTACAAACCGACGAGCGCGCCAAGCCACGGCAGCAGGTTGCCGCGCACGATCATCAACGCGAACAGCACTACCAGCACGGAAAAATCAAGCCCGCCCACCGGTTGGATGATGCGTCTCACCGGCGATAGCAAGGGTTCGGTCACTTGTCGCAGGATCACGGCACCGGGATGACTGCTCACAGGCGCGACAAAGCTGAGGACAACGACGGCAATCAACGCGAAAAAGAACAGATTGGCGAACAGCGCCAGCGATTGCACAAGTCCGCCGAGCAAGAGCACCACAATGGCCGGTTCGTGGAACAACGCAACCTTTGCAGTTTGCAGCAGCCAGACGCCCACAATCGACGCGAGGTCGATACGTCCTTGCGAAGGCAGAACGATGCGCAGCGGTGCGAGCACGGGATCGGTGGCTTTGATGACGTGCTGGGCAACGGTGTTGTAGCCGTCAACGCCCGCGGCCTGTAGAAGAAAGCGAACAGCTGCGAGCAGCGCAGCGAGATCAAGCGCTAGGCCAGCGATGATCGACAAGCCATCAAACATCGAGTTATCCATCGAATTTAAGCTCCTAATTCCAAGGATCGTTGCCACGAAGATTGAATGCCCTTCGTCAAGGCCTCACGTGCGCCCTCGCGCTCGAAAGTTGTCACTGCGGCTTCTGTGGTGCCATTCGGCGATGTCACCATGCGTCGCAGCTCCGCAAAATCGGTGTCGGACCGCTGCACCATCAGTCCGGCGCCATAGGCGGTGGCCGCCACGAGACGCCGCGCCGCGTGCGTGCCTATGCCGAGCGCTTCGGCCTGCGATTGCATCACTTCCATCAAATAGAAGAAATAGGCAGGACCGGAACCAGAGACTGCGGTGACAGCGTCGATCAGCGCTTCGTCATCGAACCATTCGGTATCGCCGACAACAGCAAGCGTTTCCTCCGCGAGGCGGCGCTGTCCAGCATTCACGTGAGCGTTCGCAAACAGTCCGGCGGCGCCGGCTCGATAGAGCGCGGGCACATTGGGCATGGCGCGCACGATCGCCGATTCAAAGCCCAGCATACGCGCGATCGCGCTGCTTGACACGCCAGCTACCACGCTGACGATCAGCTGCTCGGCGCTGAGGTGCTCGCGAAGCCCGCAGACCACTTGCTCCATCACTTGCGGCTTGACCGCGAACAGCACCATTTCGGTGTGGGCGAGCCGCGCATCGGCTTCGCGGGCGCACGCAACGCCGCGTGCGGAGAACGCTTGGCGCTTATCTCCATCAGGATCGATGAGCAGCAATTTTTCTGGGGACGCGCCGCTATCGAGCAGCCCAGCGTCAAGCAAACCAGAAAGGATGCTTCCGCCCATGTTGCCGCCGCCGACGAAAGCAATGCGAAATTCGGATTGAGTCATGGACGTAAGGTTGCGCCGGACCATTGAAACGAACTCACAATTCTAACCTGCACGATGGAGCACTAGCAGCCTGCGCCGTTAGGAAGTTGCGTAAGCGGATTTGCAGCCGCGAATTCCTACGGCGCAGGCTGCTAGACAGTATGTATTGACCTTGCCTACCGGCCTGTGGCGGTAGGCAAGGTCAATACATACTGTCTAGGTGCGCGGCCCGAAGATTGCTGTGCCAATCCGCACACAATTGCTGCCAGCTTCCAGCGCGATCGCATAGTCGCCACTCATGCCCATGGAAAGCGTGTCCCAGCTGTCAGGGTCGGAGACGCCGCCCTTGGCGGCATCGAAAATGCCCTTGGCTTCTGCGAACACTCGCTGCAACGCTTGTTCGTCCTTGCCCGGCGCGGGCATCAGCATGAGGCCGCGAAGGTGAAGATTCGGGAGGGATTCGACATCACAAATCAAGGCGTCAAGTTTGTTCGCCTGCACGCCGTAGCGCCGATCATCCGCTTCCAGGTCGAGCTGAATGCAGACATTGATTGGCTCGCCGTGGCGAAACCGGTTGAGGCCATGTGCGACTTTCGCCCGGTCCAATGTGTGAATCCACTGAAAATGCTGTGCGAGATCTCGCACCTTGTTGCTCTGAATGCGTCCGATAAAGTGCCAGTTGACTTTAATATCTCTTGTGGCTGCGATTTTCGGTAGCGCGTCCTGAACATAGTTTTCACCGAAATCTTGAATGCCTGCGGCTGCTGCGCAACGTATTTCTTCAATGCTTCTGGTCTTTGAGACTGCGATGAGCCTTGGCGCGTCATGCAACCGGGCACGGTTTTCAAGGAGTTGTGCTCGAATCTCACCGATACGTGCCGCGATGTTCACAATGCTGACCGCACTCGCTTACGGATGGCCGGAGATTCTAAACCAGAGATGAACAGTGAACTCGAAACACTCTTGGATACGATGCATACTCAGGGTGCATCGGATATGCATCTGCGAAGCGGTACGCCGCCGGTATTGCGTATTGACGGAACGCTCAAGACAGAGGCGTCCGCCTTGCTCGACGAGTTGATGCTTGAGCAGATGCTTGCGAGCGCGATGCCGGACGATGTGCAGCGTGCGTTCACTGCAGGCGATGAAGTTGATTTTGCGGTTTCGAGCCGGACCGGCGAGCGGTTTCGGGTCAATGCTTTCCGGGAACGTGCCGGTGTAGCGGCGAGTTTTCGCGCTGTTGCGTCACATCCGCCGACGATGGACGCGCTCGGCTTGCCGGATGTCCTAAAACGCATGTGCACACTGCCGAGCGGCATCCTCTTGGTTACCGGCGCAACTGGTTCGGGCAAAAGCACGACCCTCGCCGCGATGATCAATGAGATCAATCGAGCGCGACCAGTGCATATCCTGACCTTGGAGGACCCCATCGAGTACCTGCACGAATCAGCACGAGCGCTCGTCACTCAGCGTCAGATCGGACGCGATTCCAAGCGCTTCGCGCAGGCGTTGCGCGCAGCGCTGCGCGAAGACCCGGATGTCATTCTGGTTGGTGAGCTACGCGACCTTGAGACCATAAGTCTCGCACTCACCGCGGCCGAGACAGGCCATCTCGTCTTTGCATCGCTGCATGCGGCCTCCGCCGCCAAAACCGTTGATCGCATCATTGATGCCGCGCCCGCACAAGCAAAGAACGAAATACGCTCGATGCTCTCCGAGAGTTTGCGTGCGGTTGTCTCGCAAGTGCTGCTGCCAGGCAGTCAAGGCGGTCGCGTCGCTGCGCTTGAGATTCTCGTCGTCACACGCGCCATTGCCAACCTCATACGTGAAGACCGCGTGGCGCAGATCTACTCGGCCATGCAGTCCGGCGCAGCGCACGGCATGAACACGCTTGATCAGGCGCTCAAAAGCTTGGTGCGCGAGCGGCGAGTCGATCTTGAAGTCGCCCGAGCCGCGGCGAGGTTTCCGGAGAGCCTTTCGATGTAGAGGGACGCTCTTAGGTGAAGTGTGGATTTTCGGCACTTAAAGCTGTGTAATTTCGGCACTAAAACATGCGGGAATTAGGCACTGAATAGTGTGGAAAAAGGGTATAGTAGCGCCATGCGCAAGTATCTTCATCGTTTAATAGACTGCCAGATCGAGCAGGCACTGCAAGAGCATCCGGCTGTCATGATCACGGGTCCTCGCGCGTGCGGGAAAACGACCACAGCTGCTCGCCATGCCGCAACGCTCGTGAGGCTTGACCGGCCCGCCGAAGCGCGAGTCTTTCAAGCCGACCCTGATGCCGCGCTTAAAGCGCAGAAGGCGCCGATACTACTCGACGAATGGCAGGAGGTGCCTGAGGTGCTCGGCGCCGTCAAGCGCCAAGTGGATGCTGAGTCGAGTCCCGGGCGCTACTTGTTGACCGGATCGGTTCGAGCTGATCTCGTTGCCGAGACGTGGCCTGGCACTGGTCGAGTCATCCGTCTCGACATGCATCCTCTGACCATGTCGGAACGTCTTTCACGTCAGACCTCCACTCTCATCGACCGGATTACCGATGGACTCCCCCTCTCTCCCGCCGACGAGACGCTCGACTTGCGCGATTACGCGGACTTGGCACTCACGGGCGGGTTCCCGCAACCGGCCTTGCGTCTCTCTCGTTCCGCGCAGGCGCGGTGGTACGAAAGCTACGCCGAACAAATCGCCACCCGGGATGCGCCCGCCGTTGAACAGAGAAGAGATCCGCAGCGAATGCGTCGCTTTCTTGAAGCGTTCGCGCTCAATTCAGCAGGTGTGCTGCCCGATAAGACCATCTACGATGCAGCCGGGCTGAACCGAAGAACCGCTGACGCCTACGCTCGTTTACTGGCAAACCTTGGCATAGTGTACGAGCTGCCCGCTTGGAGCAATTTTAGGTTTAAGAGACTGTCCCATATCTCGAAACGATTTCTTTGCGATTGTGGTCTCCTTGCGGCCATTACCGGCATTCGCTTGGACGGGCTGCTGAAAGATGCGGACCTGCTCGGACGATTCCTCGAAACCATGGTTGCCACCGAACTGCGCGCGCAGACTCCGGTCGCGCACATGCGGCATCGACTGTTTCATCTGCGCCAGCAGCAGGGACGCCATGAAGTGGACTTGCTGGCGGAGGGCGCCGCAGGGAAAGTGGTTGGCATTGAAGTCAAGGCATCGGCGGCACCGGGAAGGCATGATGCGCGCCACCTAGAGTGGCTACGAGATGGTCTCGGGAAGAGATTCCTCGGCGGCGTGGTGCTACATACGGGGCCGGCGACCTATCAGATTGCGGAAAAGGTGCAGGCGGCGCCGATCAGTTGTCTTTGGTCTGAGAATTGATGGAGGACTACTACAGGAAACTCTGTGATTCTATTAGAGAGGGGATTTCGAAGTGATGGCCCTTCTGGCCTGCTCCGTTTTCCGCTAGCCTTTGTTCTCGCTCGCTCATGTGGAGTAGGCCGCACAACGCTCGCTCGATCTTATCTGGCAGAAACGGGACTCGACAGCGTCAGCGTTGTGACCACGACCTAATAAAGTTGCTTACTAAGGAGCGATTTGCAGAGTAAAGGAACAACAACTACCCCCGAATGAACGGGGGCAATAGAAACCGGCAGAAGACCTTGGGTTGCCGAGCCCGCACAAAGGGTCAATTTGCTGCGAAAAGCAATTCGGCCCTTCCTCTCTGTACTAAGCGCGTAATATAGCGACGATAGCGCGAACTTGCAAATCTCAGGAGGAGGCAATCTGTGCAACTGATATTCGGTTTCGACATTGGCACTACGTCAATCGGATTCGCTGTAGTTGAGTATGAGCGGACAATCAGCAGAGGTTGCATTAAGCGGACGGGCGTTCGAATTTTTCCGGAACCGAGGAATCCCAAGAATAAGATTCCACTGAATCAAAAGCGTCGCATGGCAAGACTGCACCGTCGGCAACTGCGCAGGCGCCGACAGCGAAAAGCTGAGGTGTTTCGCCTGCTTCATGAATCTGGATTTCTCCCAAGCAGAGATTCCGAAGAATGGCAGGAACTCATGAGGGGGCGAACAAAGGAGAATGAAGATCCCTACGATCCTTATGTCCTTCGAGCTCGCGCTATCGACCCTGCTGAGAAGCTAACCGAGTTTGAAATCGGTCGTGCGCTATATCACTTGGCTGGACGGCGACATTTCTTGGCGAAATCTGTACAAGAAGAAGACACAGGTATAGAAGCTCAGCAAGACGAAGATGAGAAAGAGGCAAGATCCAACCGAGAGCAGACACTACGGCAGCTAGAGGAACAGGGGTTGACGCTCGGTCAGTTGCTGTCGAAGCGTGGTCCGCACGAGCGCAAACGCGGAGCACACGCAACGCGCCAAAAGGTGCGAGAAGAGTTCGACCTGATTATAGAAGCTCAGAAAAATCATCATCCTCCATTGGGCAATCCAAAATTTAGTTCAGTGCTTCAGCAGTCTATTTTCTTTCAGCGACCCGTATTCTGGCGTAAAAACACTCTCGGCACATGTTCGCTTCTCCCTGAGGCATCCCTCTGTCCTAAAGGATCTTGGCTCTCCCATCAACGACGGATGTTGGAGAAACTCAACAATCTTGAGATTGCGGGTGGGAATCAACGGCGCCTCGATAGTGAAGAGCGGGCAGCGATTCTGGAGACACTACAAGCACGTTCGAGCATGAGGTGGGCTGAAGTTCGGAGAGCTCTTGCCCCGCTTTATAGGAATAGAGGGGAAGCCGGCGCTGAGAAGACTTTGAAGTTCAATCTAGAAATTGGTAAAGAGAAGAGCCTCTTGGGGAACGCTTTGGAGTTTCAACTTGTCAAGGTGTTTGGGGAAGACTGGAATCATCATCCGAGAAGGGATGAATTACGCAATGCCGTTCACGAAAGGCTCTGGAAGGCAGACTACAACGAACGCGGCGAACGTGTGGAAATCGTACCAGATGGCTTGCGCGAAGAAGCTAGGGAAGCTGCAGCATTATCGCTTCAGCGAGATTTTCTGCTGGGCGACGATCATGTCAAGCAGTTGATGCAACTGAAGCTGGCTCCTGGTTGGGAGCCTTATTCCACTCAAGCTCTTCAGAAAATACTCCCTTTGTTGCAACGAGGCGAGCGATTCGGAGCGATTATCAACGGCGCGGATTTTGAAGAATGGCGAGAGCAAACCTTCCCCAATCGCGATCAGCCGACGGGTGAAGTGATGAATCTCTTGCCGAGCCCGTCCGACAAGATGGAGCAGTCACGGCTTAACAACTTACGGAATCCAACGGTGATTCGGATACAAAACGAGCTAAGGAAGGTGACTAACAATTTGATTCGTAGATACGGAAAGCCTGATCTGATTCGCGTCGAATTGGCGCGAGATGTAGGGCTATCCAAGCGGGATAGGGAAGAGATGCACGCTGGGATGAAGCGAATGGAGGCTCGTCGCAATAAGGCAAAGATTGAATTGAACGATTGTGGAGTCGATAGCAACAAGCGCAACATCGAGAAATGGATGCTCTGGGACGAATGCGGACGCCAGTGCCCTTACACGGGTCAAATGATCTCATTTGACGATCTTTTTCGAACCGGCATGTTTGAAGTGGAGCACATTTGGCCTCGGCAGCGATCAGTCGACGATAGCTTTATGAATAAAACTCTATGCCACAGGGATGAGAATAGGCGCAAGCAAGATCGTATACCTGATGAATACTTAAACGAAGATGAAATGGCAGCCCTGCGGCAACGATTAGATGGATGCCAGCGCACCAAAGCTAACCCATCAGGAATGACTGCCGGAAAAATCAAGAGGTTCTTGGCAAAAAGTATTCCCGATGATTTCGCTTCTCGGCAATTGAATGATACGAGTTATGCGGCGCGTGAGACAGTTGCTTCTCTTAAACGACTCTGGCCGGATATCGGACCTGGCGCGCCAGTGAAGGTACAAACAGTGAGTGGCAAGGTCACTGCGAAGCTGCGTAAATTCTGGGGCTTGAACAACATTCTTGGACTTGACGGGGAGAAGAATCGCGAAGACCATCGCCACCATGCGGTCGATGCACTTGTGGTTGCTCTCACTCATCCTGGTGTGACTCAAGTCCTATCTCACTACTGGCGGTCAGAGCGGGAGCAGGTACCGGAGACGCGAATCGTGCCGCCTTTGCCAGACCTTATAGCTCAAACTAAGAATGCCGTTAATAAGATTGTTGTATCTCATCGCATTCAAAGAAAAGTATCTGGCCCTCTTCATGAAGAAACCGTGTTCGGTGAGACAGATGAGGTTGAGATTTCGCACAAGAAAGAGTATCGGCTGTACGTAACGCGCAAACCTCTCGAAAGCCTTGGGGCAGGGAGCTTTGGTAATGGCGACGGACGTATACGCGACCCTCAGTTGCGGAAGAGATTGGAAGTTTGGAATAAGGATCGAGGGGGTGTGCCGAAAAAGGCGTTTGTGGCGCCGCCATTTCCGGCGAGAGGCAAGGATGGTGTAAGAATTCAGAAGGTCCGTGTCCTCAATAGAAGATTACCCAGCCTTATGACGAACAGGTCAACCGGTCTCTCAGAATCCGGCCTTGTCCATCACATCATAATCTGGCGCAACAGTGAAGGTGCCGTGAAATTCGATGCTGTAAGTCTTGGTGTTGCAGCGGAACGTAAAGCGCGGCGAGAACCGATAGTTCAGCGGAACGGGCTGACGAATGCCCAGTTCTTGATGTCCTTATCGAAAAAGGAAGCTTTGAGAATCAGCGGCGACATCTTCATAGTCGAGAGCATCTGGTCTAACGGCCAAGTCGTGCTCATCGATCATCGAGACGCGAAAGAAAAGCCCGATGCCACTCAGAAAACTGTTGGGAGTTTGATAAAGTTAGGCGCAGAGAAAATTTCGATTGACCCCATCGGAATAGTCCATCCTGCGAGCGATTAGCGCGAAACTCTGAGAAGGAAATGGTTGGCAAGACAGTAGAGTTTGCAACGCCGGGAACTAGGCTATCAGTAACAAACAAGCAGCTTGTCATTGCGCGTCCAGAACACCGAAGAGAGTCGATTCCGATTGAAGACCTCGGTGTCGTCATAGTGGACGATGCCCGAGCCACTTACACACAAGCGGTTTTCATAGAGTTGACCAATGCAGGAACCTGCGTCCTGATATGTGGACGAGATCATTTGCCAGCTTCAATGATGATCCCTCTCGTCGGGCACCATGGGCAAACCGAGCGGCAATTGGCGCAAGTCAAAACAAGTGTGCCTACGAAGAAGCGTGTTTGGCAGGCCTTGGTAAAAGCGAAAATTATCCAACAAGCAGCGGTGCTGTCGCATTTTTCTGTTCACAACAGGGGGCTCATTCAACTTGCGAGCCGCGTGAAATCAGGAGATCCTCAGAATGTTGAGGCACATGCCGCTCAGCGCTACTGGCCAGCATTGCTCGGTGACTCGTTTCGCAGGAACCGTGACCAGCCTGATTACAACGCTTTACTCAACTATGGCTACGCTGTGATCCGTGCCACTGTGGCGCGTGCAATAGTCGCTACGGGGCTAATACCGTCATTCGGTGTACACCACAAGAACCGGAGGAATCCCTTTTGTCTGGCGGATGATCTACTCGAGCCATATAGACCGTTCGTGGACTGGAGGGTCAAGCAAATCGCACTCGATACGTCGAAAGATGCCATGTCACTTGAGTCTCGACCTATTCGCGCCAGACTGCTGTCTCTGTTGAATGAGTCAGTCAACATTGGCGAACGGAGCGAGCCAATGCTCGTCGCCATTCAGACAAGCGCCGACTCACTCCGCAAAGCGCTGACCGGAGATGGAATCGACTTGCTGCTGCCACATGGCATGCCGCTGGTAGACGTAGCTGAAGAAATAGAACTGCAAGTCTCCGAAACTTGAACGCTTCTTTGCGAACGAAACTGATTCCTTATGGGTGGAGGTCAATGTGGGTAATCGCGATGTTTGATCTGCCGACAGAAACTCCGCAAGCACGGAAGCGATACGCTAGATTTCGAAAGGATCTCTTGAAAGATGGATTCACGATGATGCAGTACTCCGTCTACATACGGCACTGCGCGTCATTCGAGAACGCTCAGATTCACGCGAAAAGAATGGGGTCTCAAGTCCCAGCAGAGGGCGAGGTGCGATTCCTTACGATTACGGATAAGCAGTTTGGAAGAATGGAGGTGTTCGCCGGAAAAAAACGGGTTGATCCACCCAAGCCGAGACCTCAGCTTGAGCTTTTCTAACCGTCGACTCCGGCGAAACCTCTTTTTCCTCAATCCCTTGCGCTAAGTGCAAGGGTAGCACAGAGAGGAAGAGCCGCAGTCCGCAGTGGAACTGGTTACAATGCCGTCAAAAAGATGAAGGGTAGCACAGAGAGGAAGAGCCGCAGTCCGCAGTCCCCCGCGATTCGTCATGTGGCGCAGAATCAGGGTAGCACAGAGAGGAAGAGCCGCAGTCCGCAGTCGGGAGACGCGGGCGGCCATCGAAGAGTACAGGGTAGCACAGAGAGGAAGAGCCGCAGTCCGCAGTGAAGTGATCGCTCCAATGGACAGCGTGGGCAGGGTAGCACAGAGAGGAAGAGCCGCAGTCCGCAGTAACTCTGTCCGCACTGGATGGTGTTTGTAGAGGGTAGCACAGAGAGGAAGAGCCGCAGTCCGCAGTGGAGCGAGTTCATGCGCTGGCAGATTGCGGAGGGTAGCACAGAGAGGAAGAGCCGCAGTCCGCAGTGCAAGCGCATAGCAATTATATATATATAGCAGGGTAGCACAGAGAGGAAGAGCCGCAGTCCGCAGTCTCTCTAGTGAGTACCTGTACGGTCTCACTAGGGTAGCACAGAGAGGAAGAGCCGCAGTCCGCAGTTCAGACGCACTGGCTGAAACCATCAAAGAGAGGGTAGCACAGAGAGGAAGAGCCGCAGTCCGCAGTTCGTAGCCTGACTTCCTGATGAACATTGCCGAGGGTAGCACAGAGAGGAAGAGCCGCAGTCCGCAGTCCTTGATGCGGGCAGCCCACATGTCCCTCTAGGGTAGCACAGAGAGGAAGAGCCGCAGTCCGCAGTCTATTATAGCTTAGGCTCAAGCTTTCACGAAGGGTAGCACAGAGAGGAAGAGCCGCAGTCCGCAGTGGGTGGGGCAGGTCACGCTTGTTGGCTTGAAGGGTAGCACAGAGAGGAAGAGCCGCAGTCCGCAGTCAAGGCGGTCGTCGCCCGTCAGCCCTTCAAAGGGTAGCACAGAGAGGAAGAGCCGCAGTCCGCAGTCGTTGGGGCGGTTGTCGTACTCATCTTTGGTAGGGTAGCACAGAGAGGAAGAGCCGCAGTCCGCAGTGATGCCTGGGGGGCGAGCTGCGGGCGGCGAGGGTAGCACAGAGAGGAAGAGCCGCAGTCCGCAGTAATAAAGGTAAACCTTTGAAGCTCCCGCAGAGGGTAGCACAGAGAGGAAGAGCCGCAGTCCGCAGTTTGCCGCCCGCAAGAGGCACACGTGCAAGCAGGGTAGCACAGAGAGGAAGAGCCGCAGTCCGCAGTAAGAAGCTCCACCGACGACAGCGCCAGTGAAGGGTAGCACAGAGAGGAAGAGCCGCAGTCCGCAGTTCGGCCATCAAGATACTCAAAGAAGCCGGGAGGGTAGCACAGAGAGGAAGAGCCGCAGTCCGCAGTGGTACCAGTTCAACAAGTCTGCTAAGCGTAAGGGTAGCACAGAGAGGAAGAGCCGCAGTCCGCAGTTCCGCCGTCAAGATACTCAAAGAAGCCGGGAGGGTAGCACAGAGAGGAAGAGCCGCAGTCCGCAGTTACCGTTGGAATCAGGCCTCGCCGTCACCCTCATGTAGTATTGGACAACTCTAAGCAATGTCCCTGGACTGAAAGACTCCTTTCGAGTATCTTTCTTCTGCCTTAGGACTCCCCGCCCAGTCTCACATGTGCTGAACTAGCACAAAGCATTGAATTCTGAAGGACAAGCTGCTACATTTGGCGCAACGTGGTCGATTAAAGCAGTCGGCTCAATCGAATAAAGGCGGCTCGGCAGACGTGTCGTTCTCCTCTTGGAGGGCCAAAGTCTCCTCGGGCCGCCTTCCTTCGTTTAAGGTCTTCGTTTGGGCGGGCCGAGGTATTTTTCTGGATGTTTGACGAACGTAAGATATCGTCCGAAGATGCGGTACTTTATGTCGCGCCAAGACTTCTTTGAGAGTTTTGACGGATACGATGTCCGCTCTCGGCACACCTGATGCCTTGGATCAAGTGTATCGATCATTGCATGTACAACGACGCCGTAGGTTAGTAGTTTTTGGCGTTCATACGTATGTTCCATCCGCATAAGGAATTGAACTATTGGCTCGGTCCATTGCTGAGCGCTTCCATTCGCTTCAACGGATTTCACAAATTCAGTGAATGAGTCCATGTCCTCATGATTATTTTTTGTGTTCAGCACCATTTCTGCGGTAGCCCGTTGTGAGAGTCGATCAGCGATACGAATCTTGCGAGATTCTAGTGCGTCCAGAAAGTGTCCAAGCTGCTGGCCTCGGTCATCCAAGGTAATAGATACTGTCAAACCCTTATGGCGAAACGTTTCGACGCTCGCCCAGAATTTCGCCAACAAGTACAGCAAGCCTATCGACTCCAAACTTGCTTCTTCGTGCGTTCGGGTGTGCCGCAAGGCCCTGAAATCGTCTGTAGCCAATGCGCGAAGCTTGCCAAATAGTTCGTCCGCCGACTTCAACACCGGGTCGAGATTTTCTTCCACGAACTTACGAGAGGAGCCTCGCTTATCACGTTTCCTCAAATTCTCTCGGTAGGCGATATCCAGAAGCTTCACAACAAGCCCTCCGCCAAGTGCGGCAAAGAGAAGTTGAACAAAAATATCCATTGAGGCTCTATGATCACTCAAGCTGAAGGAAGAGAAAATCTGCACTACGGTGAGCCGCGTCGCCACGACCGTAGCAAGGCATGTTCAACTATAGTAAATTCAGAAAATCGAGTCCATAGTCACCCGCCGCCAATCAACGCCGCCACCACCGAAGGATCCGCGAGCGTCGAAATATCCCCCAAATCCTCGGTCTCGCCCGAAGCGATCTTGCGCAGAATGCGGCGCATGATTTTGCCGGAGCGCGTCTTCGGCAGTCCGCTCGCGAATTGCAGCACGTCAGGCCGTGCGAAGGGGCCGATTTCGCGGCGCACGAGGGTGATCAATTCTTCGCGCAGGGCCTCGGTTGCCGCGGCGTCAAGCGCAAGATGCGACATGGGCGTCACAAAACAATAAATGCCTTCGCCTTTGACTTCATGCGGAAAGCCGACCACCGCAGCTTCGGCGATGGACTCGTGCAGGACGAGGGCGCTTTCGAGCTCGGCGGTACCGATCCTGTGGCCTGATACGTTGATGACATCATCGACGCGCCCGGTGATCCAGTAGTAGCCATCGGCGTCTCGGCGAGCGCCGTCGCCGGTGAAGTAATAGCCGGGATAGCGCGAGTAGTAGGTATCGATGACGCGCTGATGGTCGCCGTACACTGATCGGATCTGACCTGGCCATGTCGAGGTGATGACGAGGTTGCCGCCAGCTTCAATCGTGTCCGCCGGATCAATCAATTGCCCATGCTCGTCCATCAGTCCCGGTTGGACGCCGAAGAACGGTCGCGTCGCAGAGCCAGGTTTGAGAGGCGTTGCGCCCGGCAGCGGCGCGATCATGATGCCGCCGGTCTCCGTTTGCCACCATGTATCAACGATCGGGCAGCGACTATCGCCGACGATGCGGTGATACCACTCCCACGCTTCCGGGTTGATCGGCTCGCCGACGGTGCCGAGCACGCGCAGCGAAGCGCGCGAGCACGACGTGACGGGCTCGTCGCCTTCGGCCATCAGCTGACGAATCGCGGTCGGCGCGGTGTAGAAGATGCTCACCCGATGCTTGTCCACGATCTGCCAGAAGCGCGATGCGTTCGGCCAGGTGGGCACGCCTTCGAACATGAGGGTTGTGGCACCGTTCGTAAGCGGCCCATAGACGATATAGGAGTGCCCGGTGATCCAGCCGACATCGGCGGTGCACCAGTAGATTTCGCCGTCCCGGTAGTCGAACACATATTTGTGCGTCATCGCCGCATGCAGCAGATAGCCTGCCGTGCCGTGTTGCACGCCTTTCGGACGGCCAGTCGAACCCGAGGTGTAGAGGATAAACAAAGGATCCTCGGATGCCATTGACTCGGGTTCGCACCAGTCGTCCATCTTTGAGATGGCCTCGTCGTACCAGAGATCGCGCGCCTCGTTCCACGGGACGCCTTCGGCACCGCCATGCCGAACGCACACCACTGTATGCACGCCCGGGCAATCCTCAAGCGCAGCCTCCGCGTTGGCCTTGAGACCGATGCGCTTGCCGCCGCGGATGCTCTCGTCGGCGGTGATCAGCACCGAGCAGTCGGAGTCGAGAATTCGATCCTTGAGCGAAGTCGGGCTAAAGCCGCCGAACACCACCGAATGAATGGCGCCGATGCGCGCGCAGGCGATCATGGCGACCGCCGCTTGTGGGATGAGCGGCATGTAGATGCACACGCGCGCACCCTTGGCGACGCCCCTTGACTTCAGCAAGTTCGCGAGCTGGCACACTTCGCGATGCAGCGTGCGGTAGCTGATGGCTCTGGTTTCGCTGCCGTCATCGCTCTCCCAGAGAATCGCCGTGTGGTCGCCGCGCGTTTCGAGATGCCGGTCGAGGCAGTTGTGGCTGGCGTTGAGCTTGCCGCCGAGAAACCACTCAACCTCGCCCTTGGCAAAGTCGCTGCGGACAAGCGTGTGCCACGGCTCGAACCAGTCGAGGAATAGGTCGGCCTGCTCTCGCCAGAATGACTCTGGGCGCTCCACCGAGGCGCGGTACATCGCTTCGTAGTCTTCGCTCGTGACGTGGGCGCTCTGCGCCAACGCAGTTGGGACAGGGTATGTGGGTGTCATTTCTAGCACGCGCTGGGTGGGGTTCCCCGCTAGTCTAGCAACGACGGGTTCAAACGAAAATAATGGCGCCGCCCGCGCATGTTGTGAATGCATTCGAGCAACGCTTGAAAATGACGGTCAACGTCTGCGAAGTTGCACTCCGATGCGTCAACCACGAGAAGTGGCGCCAGCTCGAAGCGATGAAAGAAGTTGGTGTAGGTTTGGCTGACCTGGGTGAGATACTCAATCGAACAGTCGTTCTCGGCTTCAATGCCTCGTCTGTGAACGCGCTCGAAGAGGATTCTCGGCGGCGCTTGCAGATAAATCACCAAATCTGGCTGCGGCCAATGGATATTGAGCGCGCCCGCAACTTGCTGATAGAGCCGGAGTTCCTCTCCGTCGAGCGTGAGCTCGGCAAAGAGCCTGTCCTTCTCCAAAATGAAATCCGCGACGATCGGTGATTGGAGCCGCGTCTGCGATTCGAGATAAGCCGCTTGCTCGGCACGGTGCAGCAGGAAGAATAGCTGCGTCGAGAAGGCGTGGCGCCGCTGGTCGCGGTAGAAGCGCTCTAACAGCACATGCTCAGCTGTGGGTTCCAAGAGGGTCTCGTAGCCGAAGGTTTCGGCGAGGCGATTGGCGAGGCTGGTCTTGCCGACGCCAATCGGTCCCTCGACGGCAATGTAGCTCGGAAGGTCGCTCGCGCTCATGCGTTTCGCCGGAAAAATCGCGATAAGCATACATTCATTTTTTGTTCGTGCATTAGAATGCACGAGTTTCAAGTGAGGCCCGAATGCGAATCGAAATGAACGCTCTACTCAAATTCTGTGCACCGCTATTGCTTGCGGTGTGCGTGTTCCCGCTACACGCGGAAGAGACGTCCGAGTTGCCGGAACCCCATCAGGTGGTCGATGACGTGACGCGCCAAGTCATCGCGCTCATTCGCGACACCCAGACGCGAGAGCAAGTCGATGTCCAGGCGTTCAAAGCAGATATCTACGAACTGCTGAATCCGAGGCTCGACTGGGTCGGCTTCTCAAGAGGCGTCATGGGCCAGCACTTCCAGGCGGCCACGGAAGTGCAGCGCACAGGCTTTGTGGAGAGTGTGCGCGTGATGCTGCTCGACTTCTACGCGGCGGCCATGCTGAGGCTGCAAGATCAGGAGATTCGCGTGCTGATGCCGAAAGCGCCGCCGAGCAACCTGAACCGCGTCAATGTGAACCTTGAGTTTGTCGGCTCCGACGGGCAAGCAATACCCATCGTCTTCTACATGCGGCGGACTTCGGAAGGCGCTGAGTGGAAGCTTGTCAATATCAATCTTGCAGGCATTAACCTCGGTCTTACCTGGCGCAATCAATTTGGTCGCATCATGGATGTCACAGGTGATATTGATCAGGCCATCATTGAGTTCGCGGCGGCTGTGATAGCGGCATCTCCGCAACGGTAAGGAATCATGGTCGATATCGTCGGATTGGTTCGCGAACACTTTGAGGATGCAGAAGTGACGGCATCGGGCGATGGCAGCGCAGGCACCGAGGTGCGCGTGGTGAGCGAAGCCTTCCAAGGACTCTCGAAAGTCAAACGCACGCAAATGGTCTATCGGGCGCTTTCTCAAGCTATCAGGGATGGCCGCCTGCATTCGGTGAGCATCCAAGCGCTGACGCCTGACGAAGCCGACGCAACCGACTGATCCCGTGGACAAGCTAGAAATTGAAGGCGGGCGAGCGCTCGCTGGCGAAGTTCGAATTTCTGGCGCGAAAAACTCGGTGCTGCCGATCATGGCGGCATGCCTCTTGACCGCGGAGCCGGTGCGTATTCGGCGTGCGCCTGATCTTCGAGATGTCGCGACGATGGCGCGCATCCTGCGCGCCTTCGGCGCCGAGGTCGAGCGTACGGCAAGCGACACGCTCGAGGTGCAAATGGGGCAAGCGTGCTCGGTAAGCGCGCCCTATGATCTGGTCAAGACGATGCGCGCTTCGTTTTTTGTCCTCGGACCGCTGTTAGCGCGATTCGGCGAAGCCGAAGCACCTTTGCCCGGCGGCTGCGCGATTGGCACCCGTCCAGTGGATCAGCATTTGAAAGGCCTTGAGGCGCTCGGCGCAACGCTTGACCTGCACGACGGCTATGTGTGCATGACAGCGCCGCCCGGCGGACTTGTCGGAAGCGATGTGCGCTTCGACCGGCCTACGGTTGGCGGCACAGAGAACTTGATGATGGCGGCGTGCCTTGCCTCGGGCACCACGCGCATCAGCAATGCCGCGCGCGAGCCAGAAGTGATCGATCTCGCGAAGTTCCTGCTTGCCATGGGCGCTAGCATTCGCGGGCAGGGCACCGACCAGATTACGGTTCAAGGTGCCGAGCGATTGTCTGGTGCGGACTTTTTTGTCATGCCGGATCGCATCGAAACCGCCACCTATCTCATTGCAGGTGCGGCGACGCGAGGTCGCGTCAGGGCGTGCGGCACGGATGCCGGTTCACTTGCGAGCGTCCTGCACAGCTTGGCGGCCACTGGCGGTGAACTTGATGTAGGCGACTCGCACATCGAAATCAACATGCGCGGTCGGCGACCGAGACCGGTCGATATCCGCACGAGCGAGCATCCGGGATTTCCCACCGACGCCCAAGCCCAGTTTCTTGCCCTCAACTGCGTGGCTGACGGCGCATCGACGGTCGAGGAGACGATCTTCGAGAATCGATTCATGCATGTCGCCGAGCTTGTCCGGCTCGGTGCAGTAATTTCAGGGCCGCGAGACAATTCTGTACACGTTCAAGGTGTCCCGCAACTGCACGGCGCGCCAGTGATGGCGACCGACCTTCGAGCATCGTTTTCGCTAGTCATTGCCGGGCTTGCCGCCGAAGGCACGACCTTGATCGATCGGATTTACCATATTGACCGAGGGTACGAAGCGGTGGAAGACAAGCTGCTGGTCCTCGGTGGCCGTGTGCGGCGGGTACACTAGCGCTATGCTCACGCTCGCTCTCAATAAAGGCCGCGTACTGGCCGAGGCCGTGCCCATCCTTGAGCGCGCCGGCCTTGTCCAGCCGGGTCAATTCAAGGATACGCGCGCGCTCGTCTTTGAACCCGCCGAGAAAAGTGGATTGCGCGTGGTGGTGATGCGGGGCGCTGACGTGCCAGTCTATGTTGAGCACGGTGCAGCGGACTTAGGTCTTGTCGGCAAGGACACCTTGTTCGAGCACCCCACGCATGAATACTTCGAGCGACTTGATCTCGGCATTGCCAAGTGCCGCATCATGTCAGCGGGTCTTGCGGACGCTGAATTTGACATCTCTCGCCCGCTCCGCGTCGCCACCAAGTTCGTCCGATTGAGCGAGCGGTTCTTCGCAGCGCAGGGTCAAGAAGTGCGCTTCATCAAGCTCTCCGGCGCACTCGAAGTCGCGCCGCGCTTAGGCCTCTGCGACCTGATCGTCGATATCGTTGATACCGGCGAAACGCTGCGCGCCAACGGCCTCGTGCCTCTGGAAATGATCGCTCATGTCTCAAGCCGAGTCATCGTCAACCGGACAGCCCTCAAGGTCAAGCAGGCGGAAGTGCTCGCTTGTCTTTCGCGGCTGCAGGACAGCCTGTGAGCGCTCGCCAACTTATTCGACGACTCGATGCCGACGACGCAGACTTTGAAGCCTCGCTCGATGCGCTGCTGCGAAATCGCACGTTGCGCGACTCGCAGCTGGTGGCATCGGTGTCGGAAATTATTGCACGTGTCGTCAAGCATGGCGACCGGGCGCTGCTCGAATTCACGCAAGCCTTTGACGCGCCAGAGGTGACTTGCCTCGACGCGCTCGAAGTCTCAAGAGAAGCGCAAGAAGCGGCCTATCGATCGCTGACCCCGGAACTAAAGACTGTTCTGGACACGGCAAGCGCACGCATACGCGCGTTTCACGAGGCAACCCGAGGAGATGATCGCAAAATTCACGAAGATGCTCTCGGAAACACGCTGATGCGCGAATGTGTCCCGCTCTCACGTGTGGGCGTTTACGTGCCGGGTGGGCAGGCCACCTATCCTTCGACCCTGCTGATGACGGCGATTCCGGCGCGTGTCGCCGGGGTCGAGCACATCGTCGTGACATCGCCGCCGACAACGCCTGAGCAGGACATGCTACTGCTTGCCGCTGCGCATCTCGCCGAAGTCGATGAATTCTGGCGGCTCGGCGGTGCACAAGCCATCGCCGCACTCGCTTACGGAACGGAACGCATTGGTCGGGTCGATTTGATCGCCGGCCCGGGCAGCGCACGGGTGACAGAAGCCAAGCGCCAAGTATCGGGCGATGTCGGTATTGATCTCATCGCCGGCCCGTCTGAAGTATTGATCGTAGCCGATGCGGATGCACCAGCCGATTGGCTTGCTCTTGACCTGTGTGCGCAGGCGGAGCACGATGCCGATGCGCAGGCAATCCTTGTGACGCCGAATGCGGTGCTAGCCGATTCGGTGTCGCAGGCGCTTGACAGGCATCTCGGTACGTTAAAGCGCTCTCGCTTGATTAAAGCGTCATTCCAAGCGCACGGTGCGCTCATTCGATCCCGGGATATTGCCCATGCGATAGACATCGCTAATCGCTTCGCGCCAGAGCACTTGTCGCTGTGCGTAGCGGACGCCAAGACATGGTTGCCGCGCATCGCCCATGCGGGGGCCGTATTCTTGGGCAGCCCTTCATCCGAAGTGTTTGGCGACTATCTGGCCGGCCCAAGTCATGTTCTGCCGACATCGGGTAGCGCGCGATTCAATTCCGCGCTCGGTGTTGAGACCTTTACCAAGGCGCGCTCAGTTGTCTCGCTCACTCCAGAGGGTGCGAGCAGGCTCGCTCACACTGCGGCCAACTTTGCGGAGTGCGAAGGTCTTGAAGCACATGCGCTCGCGGCCATTGCGCGCAGGCAATAATTCGCTCTGTCATGGTGCCGGGATTCGTACCGAGCGATCAGTATCGCGCTCTGATTGACGCTGGTGAGCTCCTGCCGGATGCGGCGCAGACTCGCCTACTGCCGGTGATTGACGAGCTGTGCGAGGAATTTGTACCGCGCCACGAAGCGCCGAGATTGAGGGGACTTGTCGACAAGGTGCTGCGCAAGCCCGAGATGCCTGTCAAGGGACTCTATCTCTGGGGCGCCGTCGGGCGCGGCAAGACTTTACTGATGGACCTCATATACCAAAGCCTCGGCGATGTGCCTCGGCAACGGCTGCATTTCCATAGGCTGATGCAGCGCGTACACGAAAGTCTGGGCAGGTATGCAGGCCATCAGGACCCACTTCAATTGACCGCGGCGAATCTTCGCGCCGAAGCGAGGGTAGTGTGCATTGACGAGTTCTATGTTACCGACATTGGCGATGCCATGATTCTCGCCGAACTGTTGCAGGCGCTCATCGCGCGCGGCGTCACCTTGGTGGCAACATCGAATTTGGCGCCCGAGAACCTGTACGAGAACGGCCTGCAACGGCGAAGGTTCTTGCCTGTCATTGATCTCATTCGTGAACACATGCGGGTGGTAGCGATCGGCGCTGGAGAGGATTTCCGAATGCGTCTTCTTCGCGATGCCGGCGTCTACCACACGTCGAACGATGAAGCTGCCGAGGCAAAAATGCTCGCAAGCTTCTTGAGGCTCGCCGATGAACCGGTGAACGAGAATACGCCCCTTGAGATTCTCGGACGCGAAATTCGTGCGCGGCGCGTTGCTGGTGGCGTTGCGCTGTTCGACTTTCGTGAGCTGTGCGAGACCGCGCGCAGTCAGCTCGACTACATCGAAATCTCGCGTCTGTTCCACACGCTGCTCTTGAGCAACGTGCCAGTGATGGATGGACATCAGGAAAACGCTGCGCGTCGCTTCATTGCGCTCATTGATGAACTGTATGATCGGTGCGTCAATCTGATTATCTCGGCGGAGGCCGAGGTCGAAGCGCTCTATCGAGGTGAGCAGCACGGTCTGGCGTTCGAGCGATGCGCAAGCCGCCTTATTGAGATGCGGTCAATTGAGTATATGGAGCGCATGCATAAGGCGTAGGAGCCTGCGTCTCGCTCCATCGCACGAGAAGCCAAGGCGCGTTTCCATCGCCCGCATGATGATGTCAATGCTATCGACGCGTCGGTAGCCAAAGCCACGGTCGACAATCATGCCGAGGCAGGCGGGCTTGCCACAGCGATGCGCGGTGGCATTCATGGCTCGCTGCAATCGAAGGAGGCTGCGAAAGCCTCATGCGCCCGTCTTATCAAGTTATGGGCAAGGATTCAATTGATTCAGGAGCAAAGATTTTGTGTCTTCAGAGGCAAACATTTGATACATTCGCAGGCGTTATTGGGGTGCGCTCGTTCGACTCGCGAGCGGTGTTTCGAGCCGGCCTTTGCCGGTCGGGTCCGCGAGACGCCAGAGCGATGCTGGCCGCCCGCCTGACGGGCTGACTGTGCGCTGGCTGCCAATGTCTGACAAAAACGCTTGATTGGCGCGCAAATTGCGCTGGAAATTGCCTGGATCGAGGCGTTTGCCCCAGAGGATTTCATAGACCCTGCGAAGTTCGGTAATCGTGAAGGTGGCTTGGCAGAATTTGGCGGCAAGCGCTGTATATTCGATCTTCGAACGTGTGCGCTCGATTGCATCATCAAGTATTGTGCGATGATCGAGGGCGAGCTTGAGTACGCCATCTTCGATTTCGGACAGGTCCACAAACTTCGCGCGCTTCGCATCGGTGCCTCCGTGGGGCTCAGGCGGGTGCGCACAAATCGCCCAGTAAGCGACAGTGACTACACGCATGTGCGGGCCCCGACTCGGATCGCCGTAACTTCCAAGCTGTCCAAGGTGCGCGTCATCCGCGCCGATGCCCGTTTTTTCCTCAAGTTCGCGCACCGCCGCTTGGTCTAAGTTTTCATCTTCGTGAATGAAGCCGCCCGGAAGGGCCCAGCCGCTCAGAAAGGGCGCTTCTCCACGCTCGATCAAGAGTATATGCAAAGCACCTTCAAGAATAGTCTGCACAACCACGTCTACTGCGACCGCCACAGGCGGGTAAGTATGTGGGTCGTATCTGCTGCTTGCCGGTTTCACCGCGCCAATGTAACAGAGCGAACCTATATTGTCTAAAAGACAATATCTAGTGGAGCGATTTCACGTCTCTTCTACTGAAATCCGCATTGATCGGTACAGCGATCTAGTGCTCCGTCAAACTAAAAATGAGGTGTCAGCGCGCCCACAAGCGCCCACCGACATTCTTGCGAGGGTGCCCCTCGCACCTTTTGGCTGAAGGCTCCGTTGCAGCCCTTGGAAATACGGCGGGTATTCCCTGCGCGACGCGCCTTGCATCTGGGCGCTTGTGGGTGCGCTGATCCGGCATTATTAGTTTGATGGAGCACTAGTGTCCTGTCCCATAAATAAGTGTGATTCAGAGTGAGCACAATCGCCGA
>JAPOTJ010000064.1 GCA_026709225.1 Gammaproteobacteria bacterium
CACAGCCCTTCTCCTGCGCGCTGAACCCACACTTATTTATGGGACAGGACACTAGGCTGCGCAGGCATTTGAAGGCATATTGACATCGCCAGATCTATCAATCAGACAAGCGGGAGCGACTGCGATGTCGCGATCATCGGCGCTGGGCACAACCGTCTGACCACGGCTGCCTACCTTGCCAAGGCAGGGCTTCGCGTCCGCATCTTCGAGCGGCGTCGTGTTATTGGCGGGGCCGCCATCACAGAGGCGTTTCATCCGGGTTTTTCGAACTCGGTGTATTCCTGCGCGATCAGCCTCTTGCAGCCGCAGATCATTCAAGATCTCGATCTCGAACGACACGGTCTTGAAATTCTCGAAAAGCCCGCGGGAACACTCAGCCTTCTCGCTGATGACCACCTGCAATTGACGCGCGACAGTGCGCAAATCAAGCGCGAAGTCGCACGCTTCTCGCAGCGCGATGCCGAGCGTGTGGAAGCTTTCGACAGCGAGATCGCGCGGGTTGCGCTCGCCCTGCGCAGCATCGCGAGGAGCGCGCCGCCCGATATTGGCCGCGGCTGGTCTGAATTGCCACGACTTTTGCAAGCAGGCAATGCGCTGCGCAAACTCGAAACGCGCGATCAGTCGGTGCTCGCCGAACTCATGACCAAGTCGCTCGGCGACTATCTAGTACACTCGTACTGTGCGACAAGAGGCGCGTGATGGCAAGCTTCTTTTCAGCCCTTTTATTCGTTGTCCTGATGACTTCGGCGTATGCCGAGCCGGTTTCCGTTCCAGACCCGGAAACCTGGTACCGCGACGGCTACGCCCCGCTGTGGGAGGCCGACCCGGCCGGGAACACCGACACCATGATCGGCTACTACGCGGCAAGCGTCGAAAGTCGTTCGGCGGACGGGACCATCGCAACCATCTCTGCGCACGACTTCATAGCCGTGCCCATTGAAGGCTGGCTGGCGGACGGCTGGCTGGATTCAAAGCTCAAAGACTTGCATGTCGAGCGGATCAATGAGACGACCACAAGCTTCAAAGCGAGTTGGATAGACCGGTATGACGGCGCGCTGGATGAGCTTTCCTGCGGTTGGTATCTTGCAGACTTCATGGACGGCGCGTGGCAGTTCACCGCCTATGCGGACTTGGATTGCGGGGCGCATGGATTTCGTTTGCACGACAGTTGAATGCGCGCTTCCGACCGCAATTTGGGAATGGGCCGCGCGATTTCGCGGCGAGACGTCGTGCAAGGCGCGGGCCTCGCCGCGCTTGCCCTCACGCTCGGCCCGCCTAGTCGCGCGGACCTGAGCACGCCGACCGGGCTCGCGCCCTACCCGCCTGCGAAGACAGGCCTGCGCGGCTCTCATGCGGGTTCGTTTGAAGTTGCCCACGCACTGCGCGATGGAGCGGAATTCGCCGCACCCGCCCGCCTGAAAGAAGCATATGACCTCATCATTGTCGGCGCTGGCATCTCGGGCCTCGCCGCAGCGCATTTCTATCAAGCGCGCTTTGGCAAGGATTCGCGCATCCTCATCCTTGAAAACCACGACGATTTCGGCGGCCATGCGCGTCGCAACGAATTCCATCAAGGCGGCCCCTTGCGCCTGTCGCTCGGCGGTACCCACAACCTCGAATACTGGCAATTCAGCAAGGTTGTCAAGCAGATGATGAAAGACCTCGGCATTGATATTGAGGCGCTCTTGCGAGGACGCGAATTCGACTACGGGTTCAGCGCGCGAAATGGCCCGGCCATGTGGTTTGACAAAGAGACCTATGGGACCGACAAGCTGGTGACCAACTACACGCTTGAGTGGTGGCGACCGGGCGACAGCATCGAGTGCATCAACGAGTTGCCGATAAGCACAGACGCGCGCAGTCAACTTCAAAACCTGTATCAGGCCCGCACCAACATATTCGATGGCAAGTCGCGAGACGAGGTCGATGCGCTGCTCGCCAAAACCAGCTACCCCGACTTCCTCCGCACCTATGCCGGGCTCGGACGCGAAGCCATTCAGATTTTCGATACCAGTCAGCACGGCGCTTGGGGCGTCGAACTGCGGGCGCTCTCAGCCGCAGAAGCCTTCTACTACAGCGGCCTGCCGGGGCTCAATCTCGTTGGCCGCGCCGATGAGATGGAGTCAAGAGACTATCCGGCAGCGATGTTCCCCGATGGCAATGCGAGTGTCGCTCGTTTGCTCGCGGCGCGCCTGATACCTGGCCTCGCCTCAGACGTCACGGCGGACAATGTCGCTGTCGCCAGCTTCGATTACGCGGCGCTCGATCAGGCGCAGAATTCCGTGCGACTGCGCTTGAACGCCACCGCGCTGCGGTCATGCCAAACAAGCGCTGGCGTCGATGTCACCTACTTCGGCGCGAACGGGCTAGAGCGCGTTTCCGCACGCCACTGCGTCTTGGCGGGCTACCATTCGATGATCCCCTATCTGTGCCCGGACCTACCGGACGCACAAAAGGAAGCGCTCCGCTATCAGGTGAAAATCCCGCTGGTGCTGACCAACGTGCTGCTGCGCTCAAGCGACGCCATGGATAGGCTCGGCATTAACTCGGTGAGATGTCCGGGCCGCATGCACCGAAGCCTATTCATGTTCAAAGGCATCAATACAGGCGGCTATGCGCATCCCATGTCGGATTCGGGGCCGGTGCCACTCGTCTTCTGGGGGTCGCTATCGCCCCCCGAAGAAGCGAGAACACTCAAAGACCAACTGCGCGCATCGCGCGAAAAAATGCTGCACCTTGACTTCGAAGACTATGAGCGCGAAGTGCGACTGGTGCTGAGTGGACTGCTCGGCCCCGCGGGCTTCGATGTCAAGAAAGACATCCTGGCTATTACCGTCAACCGCTGGCCGCATGGCTACTCATACGAGTACATGGACTTGTGGGATGAGGACTTCGCCGAAGGGCAAGCCCCGCACGAAATCGCGCGCAAGCCCTTCGGCGCGATCTGCATCGCCAACGCGGATGCAGGCGCATCGGCCTACACGCACACCGCCATCGACGAGGCGTATCGCGCTGTGGGCGAATTGCCCGGTCGGTAAGCGCATGCGCCTTGCATATTCACGGCTGAACATCGGCCCCGCCTCGACCTTCTCGCGGCTCGATATCGAGCAAAATCGTCACCGGCCCGTCATTCTCAAGCGACACGGCCATATGCGCGCCGAACACGCCCCTGCTCACCGACACACCTGCTTTCTCCAAGCTTTTGATGTAGTGCTCATACAGAACTTCTGCCAAGTCCGGCGAGGCCGCATCTGCGAAGCTAGGACGCATCCCTCGGCGCGCGTCCGCGGCCAAGGTGAATTGCGAGACCACCAAGGCTTCACCGCCCGTATCCGTGAGGGAGCGGTTCATCATGCGCCTACTATCGGGACAGGCATCAGGAAAAATTCGCAGCCCTGCCGTCTTGTCGGCAAGGCGCATCGCTTCATGATGCGTGTCGCCGTTCATCACGCCAAGGAACACTAAGAGGCCGTTCCCGATGGCAGCAACCTCGTCACCGGCCACCGACACGCGAGCCCGCACGACGCGCTGAATCAACGCACGCATTGCCGTTGCCTCAACACTTCGTAGAGCAGCACGCCGGTTGCCACAGACACATTCAGGCTCGCCATGCCACCAGTCACTGGTAAGGACACCAAGGCATCGCAGGCTGACTTGGTCAACTGGCGCAGGCCCCTACCTTCAGAACCGACCACAAGAACCGTCGGCGCATCAAAGCGAGCATGATGCCAAGGGGTCGACGCATCGCTGTCAGCACCAATGATCTGCAATCCTTGTGACGCAAACCAGTTCAAACGGCGCGCGAGGTTACTGACGGCAATGATCGGCACCTGTTCAGCGCCGCCACTCGCTGCTTTTTCCGCAGCAGGCGTGAGTCGCGTACCGCGGCTCCTTGGAAAGATCAGGGCATCGACGCCTGCAGCGGCTGCCGTGCGAATGCACGCACCGAAGTTGCGCGGGTCTTCGATGCCATCAAGAGCAAGAATGAGGCTGCTTGGGCGCGGCGACTCGAACTTCGAGCGCAGCCACTGCTCGTTGAATGCGCGTCGTTCGGCAGCGTCAGTCACTTCGGCAATGATGCCTTGGTGGTGACGGCTGCCAGCGAGCGCATCGAGCGCTTCCCGCTCTTGCAGTCGAACGCTCGCCCCAACAGTCGCGGCGAGCGCCTCAAATTCAGGGCGAAGTTTCATGGATTGCAGGATATGCAGCGTGTTCACCTTGCGTCCGCCAGACATCACTGCGCGCACGGCATGGACGCCATAGACGATTCGCTTCATCGCGCTCGACGCCTCCGCCTCGACCGAGTGCCACCGGCCTTCCCCGATGGTGTCGCACGCACCAACTCGACTTTGCGCCGGTCAACATCGACCGATGCGATCACCACGTCAATTCGCCCGCCGAGGCCAAACTGCTCGTCACTCGCCTCTCCGGTCAGTTTATGCGCACTCGCGTTGAATTCAAACCAATCACGCCCGAGCGCGCTGATATGCAGCAATCCTTCAACCATGAGGTCATCGAGCAGCACAAAGAGACCAAACGATGTCACACCGGTGATGGTGCCTTGAAAGGCATCGCCAATATGTCGATCAGCGTAGTCCGCCAGATACCAGGCGCGTACATCGCGCTCGCAGGCTTCCGCTTCGCGTTCACCAGCAGAGCAATGCGCACCAAGCGCCTCAAGCTTCGCCCGCCGAAACTCGGCTTCTCGGGCGATTCCAAGCTTGGCTTTAATCGCGCGATGGACAGTCAAGTCCGGATAGCGACGGATGGGCGAGGTGAAGTGCGCGTAGCGCTCAAGCGCGAGGCCAAAGTGCCCTTGATTGTCCGGGCTGTAGACTGCCTGCTGCATGGCGCGAAGCACAATGGCGGACAGGAACTCCGGCGGCACGCGCGTTGCGAGGCGTCGAATGAGCGAGGCGAAGTGCTCGAAATCGATCTCGCGCAGGTTCGCACCCAGAAGGTTCAAGGTTTCGAGCAAGGCATCACACTTGGCGCCAGATGGCGGCGGATGGACACGAAAAAGGCAACCTAGGCCCGCCTCTTCGAGCAGTGTCGCGGCGCAGATATTGGCGGCAATCATGGACTCTTCGATCATCTGATGGGCGGCGTTGCGCGTTGATGGTCTGACCTGCGCCACCACACCTTTCTTGAAGATGAATTCAGCTTCGCTCGTTTCAAACTCGAGCGCGCCGCGCTTCTCGCGCGCCGCAAGCCGAGCCAAGAAACATTCGTGCAGGCACTTCAGCGATGCCACCACTGATCGGTCAAGACCTTTGGTGGTGCCTTGCTCGACGAGCTGACCCACGCGCGTGTACGTCAGCCGCGCTTTTGAGCGCATGATCGCTTCAAAGAACGTGAACGACTCGATCTCGCCTTGGCGAGAGATCTGCATGTCAACCGCGAGCACCAATCTGTCTTGATGGGGCACGAGCGAGCAGAGGTCGTTCGAGAGCACCTTCGGCAGCATTGGGACAACATGGCGCGGCAGATACGTCGAAGTCGAGCGTCGCTTGGCCTCGGCATCGATGGCGCCGCCGGGCTTGACGTAGCTGCTGACATCGGCAATCGCAACGAGCAGACGCCAGCCGCCTGCCTTGCGCTCACAATAGACCGCATCGTCGAAGTCGCGCGCGGATTGGCCATCGATGGTCACGAGGGCTGTATCGCGCAGGTCTCGGTGTGTGTCCTGTGGCTGAACGCCCATGTGTGAAAGCGCCTTGGCTTCAGCCTTCACAGCGGCTTTCCAGTCGCCGCTGATGCCGTAGGCGTGCATCAGCCCCTTGGCAGCGCGATCAGGATCATCGCTCGCGGCGATCATCGACACTACTCGTCCGCGCGGCGTGCTTCCGCCTTTGCCTCGCGAATCACCTGTTGCAGTGACTTCGACGAGCACCCGGTCGCCGGGATCGCAATCGCGCAGCACCTCGGCGGCAAGCGCCACGCGATATGGCGTGTCCGACCGCTCAGACTCCAGCCACACCGATTTCACGCCCCCACGCCGCCCATTGCCATAGGCCAAAAAACCGCACAGCCGGTCGCCGACGGCGAAGCGCGGCGTATCGAAGTCGGACTGAGGTTTCTTCATGGTTTCGACTGCGAAAACGCCAAGGCAGGTAGACTGACCGTCCCAAAAGCAGTGTTGAAATCCATGACGCGCACAGTCCTCTGTCGAAAATACGGCCGCGAGCTTGAGGGGCTTGATGCGCCGCCCATGCCAGGACCGCTTGGGGAGACACTCTACAGCACAGTCTCGAAAGCGGCGTGGAATGCGTGGCTCAAGCATCAAACGACATTGATCAACGAGAAGTTTTTGAACCTGCGCGATGCCTCGGCGAGAACCTACCTGAGCGAACAAATGGAGCGCTTCCTTGACAACGAAGCGGTAGATGTCGCGGAAGGCTATGAAGCGCCGGAGGCAGGTCGTTAGGCATCATCGTCTGGTAGAATTCGCCCCCCGACGCGCGGCGCCCGCGCGTCTCGATGCAAGGCCAGGTAGCTCAGTCGGTAGAGCAGTGGACTGAAAATCCTCGTGTCGGCAGTTCGATTCTGCCCCTGGCCACCATGCAATCCCGACGCATATCAATCACTGACGTCTCCGACCGCGCCGCCGTCGATGCCTGCGGCGCGCTTGCGCTGCTCGGCTATGCCGCGCTCGCATTCTTCTCAGCGCATCTTCACGATGCGCCCAATGTCACCGGATTCCTCGCGCTCATGGCGTGGGGATTGCTCCCGCTCGGACTGGTGTTTGCGCGATTCAAGCGCCGCCCGCATGAATTTCCCCTTGTCAGGCTGCTCTGCTGGGCGCTTGCCTTTCGCTTGTGCGGCCTCTGGGGTGTGCCTATCTTCGAGGATGACTGGTTTCGCTATCTGTGGGACGGCTACCGATTCTTCGAGACCGGCTCGCCTTACGGCTTCGCGCCGATGCAAGCGTTCGCGGACGAGTCAGTGCCGGCGGCATTTCAACGCATCCTCGACCAGATCAACAATCCGCATCTGCCGACCATCTACGGCCCCACCACCGAGTACGCATTCCTTGTCAGCTATGTGCTGGCACCGGCGAGCCTGACACCCTTGAAGCTTCTGCTCATCGCAGTCGATCTGCTGCTCATACGGCTCTTGCTCAGCGTCGCGCCCGCCGGATTTGTCGCGCTCTACGCCTGGTGCCCGCTGGTGATCAAGGAAATCGCCTTTAGCGCACACGCCGATGGCCTCGGCCTGTGCCTTGCGTTCGCCGCGCTGCTCCTTCACAGACGCGAGCAATTCATGGCTGCGGGCATCTGCATTGGCCTCGCCGTCGGCGCCAAATTGTTCGCCCTGTTGTTACTGCCTTTTGTGCTGATTCGAGCGCCGCCAAGCGCGTGGCTCGGCTTCGCTGGCACGCTGCTCCTGCTCTATCTGCCTTTTCTCATGCAAGGCAGTACAGACCTCGCATCGCTGATGGTCTTTGCGAGAGACTGGGAATTCAACGCTGCGCTGTACGCGCTGCTCTCAATGTGGATCGAGCCGATCATCGCGAAAGCGCTCCTCGCGGCGTGCTTGCTCGCTGCACTCGCTTTCTACTGGCTCCGATTCAGGGCACAGCCGTCCGCATCGCTTCCGCGTGGCGACCTGATCTTCGGCGGCCTGCTGCTCGTTTCGCCGGTGATCAATCCGTGGTACGCGCTGTGGCTGCTGCCTTTTGCCGTAATCCACCCGACTCGCTGGGCGTGGACGCTCGCCGCCGCGCTCCCGCTCGCCTACATCACCGGCCAGAATCTAGGCGGGCTCGCCGGCATGGAACCCTATGCGCAGCCGCTGTGGGTGCGACCAATCGAATTCGGGCTGGTGCTGATCGCGCTCGGCATGGACTGGCGCGCGAGTCGGCGACGGCGGCACTCGTAATCTCGTAACATGTGCGCCCACTGACGGTCAGCAGCCGTCGACCACGAAGGAGATTCATATGTTTGGGAGACGATTCGCGCATGCGCAGACGCTTGCGTTATGTTTGACAATTGCGGCTGCCGCAGCGCTTCATGCTGAGCAAGTTCACGCCTCCGGTTCGGTTGGCGCCGGCTCGTCCGGCATCAACCTCTACGGCACCATGTACAACCAAGGCAAGACAGCGTTCTTCGGCAAGCTCGCCTGTGACGGCGGCGATTGCCCGATTCGCAAAAATGCGCTTGACCGCACGCTCGCCGCAAATCTCGTCGGGAGCCTCGCAAGCCGCGCCGAGGTCAAGTTCGAGACGACTGAAATGGACGCTGTTGTCAGCCGTCTGTGCCCGGGCGAGAACGCTGTCAATTGCGACGGCAAGATCGATGAGCAGCAAGCTGTTCAGTACTACCTGAGTCGCAGGTTCGGAGTTGGCAAATGAAAATGATTTCTCTACTCGTTGTTGCCGTCGCGGTCTTCAGTGCCAGCGCTGCAAGCGCCGATGGTTCGCCTTGGCTGCCGATCCCCAAGTCCGGTGCCTTGAGCCTGTCGTATGTGTCCGAGGATGCCGAAACCTTCTATCGCGGCGAGGAAAACCGTGACCTGCCTTTCGGCGGACTCGAACAGCAATCCATCTATCTGAACGCAAATTACGGCCTGACGGATAGCATCGCACTCGATGTGCAAGCCGTGCACACCTCAGTGTCAGGTGATGCGCCCTCGCCGCCCGGCCCGCCCGACGAAGATGGTTGGGCGGATATACGAGTCGGAGCCACATGGCGATTCGTCGACGAATATGTCAACCCGGCGGCACCCAGCGTGGCGCTGCGGGTGGGCTACACGGTCGCTGGCGACTATACCTCGACGCTGCCAACCGCCATTGGCGACGGCGCCGATGCGTTGGAAGCATCTCTCGTCTTCGGCAAGATATTCGACAACCGCTTTGCACTGTCAGTGGAATGGGGCTACCGCAGCCGTAGCGACGATGTACCCAATGAATCGTTCATCAACGCCAAGGCGTTCGTGCTCGTGGGTGAACGCTGGATATTGAATGCGCAAATTCACAAGACAACGGCCTCGGGCAATCTCGACATTGGCGGTCAGGGCTTCACGCCAGCACGCTTTGCGGAGACAAGCGAAGACATCGAGCGATTCGGGCTCGGCGCCGAGTTCAACGTGACGCCCGATATCGGCCTCGGCCTCAATTGGTTCAAAGTGACAGACGGGCGCAACACCGCCGAGTTCGACACCATCGCCGCCACCGTCAGCTACAAGTTTGACTTATACGGGGCCGGTTAGTGTATGAAGGCATGACCATTGGCGTGGTCATTCCAGCACTCAACGAGGAATTGTCGGTTGGCTTGGTTGTGAGCGACTTGCTTGCGCTTAAAAATACCGACGGCTCACGGATTGTTGACGACCTCGTGGTCTGCGACAACGGCTCGACCGACGCAACAGCAGAGCGCGCTCGGGAAGCCGGCGGCCGGGTCGTGCATGAAGGCACGCCCGGCTACGGCGCAGCCTGCCTCGCCGCAGTCGATGCGCTTGAGAACAGCGATGTCATTCTCTTCACCGATGCCGACCAAGCGTTCCATGCGCAGCAGGCCATGCGGCTGCTTGCCGGTATCAAGGCTGGCGCAGACCTCGTCATCGGCTCGCGCACGCTTGGCAAGAGAGAACGGCACGCGCTGACATCAAGCCAGCGCTTCGGCAACTGGCTCGCGTGCCGCTTGATTCGCCTGTTCTGGGGCCAGAGGATGACCGATCTCGGTCCCTTTCGAGCTATTCGTCACGTAGCCTATGACGAGATCAAGATGCGCAACCGCGCCTATGGCTGGACCGTCGAGATGCAAGTGAAAGCGATTGCCCGAGGGCTGAACGTGCTCGAAGTGCCTGTCGATACCCGCCAGCGAATCGGCAGATCAAAGATCAGCGGCACGATTCGCGGCGTCATTGGCGCTGGCTTCGGCATTCTCGGAATGATCGCGAAGCTGCGCCTCACAACACATCGCATCACACAACGACGAATAACATAAAAGAGAGCTCTCAGGCGCACCAGCTTCTTTTTTCTTACCTTTCATTCCTGCCTGCTACCAGAGTCGGCTGTCCTAGGGCGTGTTCAAGAAAAAACAGCGGCGAGAATCTTCGGCTCGTCATCACTGCTTCCTTCTTCTCGTCCGTTGCATCGGGGGAAATTGTCAGGATGCGATCGACCAAAAACAGGATCGCCACGCGACCACGTGCGGTAGCGCCGCCTGCTGCTCGGGATCAAGCTCGGTCAGCGAGCCCGATGAGTGATAGCTCGGCTGATCGTGCGGCACTTGGCCCTCGATGCGCTCCATGACATAGAAGGGGCTGCCGAGGACCGATTCGTCTTCCTCATAGGCGTAGGTCTTGCAAATCGGCAGATTTCTGGATTGGCGAGTTCTCACTGCACCACATACTCGGACGCAAAGTCCTGATCCATCAGCTGAAGGTGGCTGCCGGTCGGTTTTTTCCGTAGGATGAATCGTCGGCCTTCAAATCGATGTGCGCACCAAGCGGCAAAATTCTCGCGATAGCGGCTGAGATCGCGGTCCCTCCACTTGCTTCTCGTTGTGTCAGTCGGATATACGGTTGCCATGTTCAGACCCCGTAGCGGGCTTTGGGGATATTTGGGGGCTGAAGTCGTGTCAAGTATATAATCTCGACATGAAACGACAGAACACTAAAGTTTCCTGCATTGGTGCGCTGCTGCTCGCGCTGGTGATCAGCGCAGCGGCGAGCGGTCAGGATGCAGACCTGATCCCTATGTGGGACGCAAGCGATGAACGCAGCGCGGTGCGCATCGACCATAGCGCTTGGCAAGACATCCTCGATGCCTATCTGATCTCAGACCACCCATCCGGCATCAACCGCTTTGATTACGGCGCCCTCAAAGCGAGTTCAGAGGATCGTCAGAAGCTCGGCGGCTATCTCAAGAGCCTCTCTGACATTGACCCACGAGCGCACTCGCGCGACGAGCAGATGGCCTACTGGATCAATCTCTACAACGCACTGACTGTGTACGTCGTCGTACCGAGATTTCCGGTTGATTCGATCAAGGATATCAAAAGTGGCCTCATTGACTTCGGGCCATGGAATCTCGAACTGTTCCCGCTGCAAGGCGAAAAGCTGACGCTCAACCAGATCGAACACGGCATCCTGCGACCGATCTGGCAAGACCCGAGGATTCACTACGCAGTCAACTGCGCCAGTCACGGCTGCCCTAATCTGGCTGGGCGCGCCTATCAAGCCGAGACGCTCGAACAGATGCTCGAAGAGGGCGCGCGCGCCTACGTCAACCATCCGCGCGGGGCACAGATTGTTGACGACGAGCTCATCGTTTCCAGCATCTACGACTGGTACAAAGTTGACTTCGGCGACACCGACGAGGGGGTGATTGCCCATCTTTTCAACTACGCCGAACCTGGACTCAAAGCCCAACTCGCCAAGTTCGACGACTTTAGCGACGACTACGACTGGCGGCTCAACTCGCCGGAATAGAATCAGGCAGCCAATGTAGGCCGGGGGGATGAATGGCTGGATCGGATCGTTTGATTGATGCATACCTTGAGCTGCGCGGGCAGCTCGCCCGGTTGGTGATGCGCATTGTCCCGCCGAAAGATGTTGAGGATATCGTCCAAGAAGCCTATGTCCGCATATGCCGCGTGGACGATCAGGAGGCCATCCGCGAGCCGCGTTCCTATCTGTTCCGCACAGTGCGCAACCTCGCCTTTGACCACGTGAAGCGTTCGGAGTCGCGCTTGACCGCCGGTGCCGACATGGACGAATTGCCGATCGAAGAGATGCCGGTGCCCTCGGAGTCGGATCCCACCTATGCGCAGGTCACCTCCGATGAGGAGTTTGCGCTTTTTTGCGAGGCGGTGCGCTCCCTGCCAAGACAGTGTCGGCGCACCTTCGTGCTGAAAAAGGTCTACGGCTACACGCTGCGGGAAATCATGGCCGAGATGGGACTCGCTCAAGCCACTGTTGAGACCCATATCACCAACGGCACCAAGCGCTGCGTGCAGTACATGCGCAAGCGTCGGCAGCTGGCTGTGGGACGGGCTTCAGGGAATACGAAGCGTCATTCGTCTATGGGACGACGAAGAGAGGATGTATGAACAACGTCGTGTCGATCTCGCGCGATGACGAATTGCTCGAAGCCGCGAGCCGCTGGGTGCTTAAATTGGATGAGGGGGAATTGAGTGAGGGCGACGAGGCGGCTCTTGGCGCCTGGCTGGACGAGAGCGTCGAACATCGGGAATCCTTAATGGAAGTCGCCTCGGTCTGGGATAGGGCCGATACGCTTGCACGGCTGGCCGAGCTGTTTCCGCGCGGCTCTGAGCATGATCGGGTCAAGCGCGGTTTTGGCTATCGGCCGTGGGCCCAAGGTTTTGCTGCGGCCGGCGTCTTGGCGGTTCTGATAGCCGTTGGACTTATGCTGCCGACTTCCGGTGGCGATAAAGCGCCGCCGGTGACATCGGCCGAGTACGCAACCGCGATCGGCGAGCAGAAGACCCTGCTGCTTCCCGATAGCAGCGAAGTGGTGTTGAACACCAACAGCCAACTCGGAGTCACTTTCACACCTGATCAACGATTGCTGCGTCTGGCACAAGGCGAGATTCTCGTGCGTGTCGCCGAAGACCACACGAGACCATTGTCCGTGCTTGCCGGCAATCAAATCATTCAAGCGGTTGGCACGGAGTTCGTGGTGGCAATGGCCGATGATCACCATGTCGAGCTGCTAGTGACCGAAGGCAAGGTGGCCATTGGTAGGCAATCAGTGATGGCGCCGTCGCCTCGTGTTCGCGACATCAATGCATTGGACAGCCTGGCCTTGCCACCCTTGCTTGGGCAATCGGACGACAACAACATTGTTGCGGTGGGTGAGTTGGTGAGCTTGGGCAACGCCGAGCCAGTCAAGAAAACGGTTTCGAGCGACGATATTGCAGCCAAGCTATCGTGGCGGGAGGGCCGTTTGACCTTTCGCTCGGAGCCGCTCGAACACGCGCTCAAGGAGGTCGAGCGATACACAACGGTCGAGTTTGTTTTCCTTGACGAGTCGCTGAAAACCCGCGCGCTCTCCGGTCGCTTTCGGGTTGGCGATGTTGAAGCGCTGCTCTCGTCACTGCGCATGAACTTCGATATCGCGCATGAGTTCGATGGCGAAAGTCGCGTGCTCCTCAGCAGTCTCTGATCGAACGAATCAGGCCTCCCTACAATGGGGGAGGAAGCCTTTTCACCTGTTCTCAGGGAAAAACTGTTCTCAATCGTCAGCTAAGCGAGTGCAAAGAAGACTCGCTGCCGGCAGGCGGGCCGGAAGCCTAGCCTTGCTGATTTTGGGTTTTGGCTTTGCTGTGTGGGCGAGCGCAGCGGAGACGGAGTTCGAATTCAATGTGCCGCGGCAGCCGGTTCGCAGTGCGCTCATGGAGTTTGCTGAACAGGCCGACTTGACGCTGGTGTTCCCGGACGATGTGGTCCGTGACAAGTCCGCCAACGCCTTGACGGGGAGGCATACGCTGCAGCAGGGCGCAGACATCCTGCTTGCGGGTACCGGGTTGACCCCGATGTTCAGCGACGCAACGGTGCTGAGCATTTCAGCGCACAGGCAGTTGATGAACACGGGGAGTGCCATGAGAAGAGACAAGGGAAATGACACAGTTGCAAACAGGAATCGGCTGTTTGCCGCACTTGCAGGATTCGCGTCTGGTTTGTTTGGCGCGGAAGCCTTGGCGCAGTCGCAAGACGGCGTGCCCACTGGGCCCCTGCTTGAAGAGATCGTTGTGACGGCAAGCAAGCGCGAGGAAAGCCTGCAGGCTGTGTCCGTTTCTGTCACCGCGTTCAGCAGCGATGACATTAACGCGCTCGGGTTTGACAACGGTCTGGACATCAGCGACCAAGTGCCCAACTTTACCGTGCAATCCCTGTTCGGGCATTCGGGCCCGCCATTCATGAACATCCGGGGCATTTCAACCGTCGCCTTCACCGTCGTCAATGAAACAGCGGTCGGCACCTACGTCGATGATGTGTATCAGGGCAGTATTTCTGCGGTCACCGGGCAGCTATTTGACATTGAGCGTGTTGAGGTACTTCGCGGGCCGCAAGGAACACTCTTCGGCCGCAACACGACCGCTGGCCTCGTTCACTATGTCTCGCGCAAGCCGACAGAAGAGTTTGATGGCTACGCATCGGTACAGCTAGGCGAACACAACCAAGTAATTGTTGAAGCTGCGGTGAGCAACACGCTGTCCGAAGGAATCCGCGGACGAATCGCGTACAAACAGAATCGTGACGATGGGTTCCAGAAGAACACCAACCCAGCTTTCAACAATGCGAGAGCAGGCATCACTGACGTGCGCACGGCTCGTGCCACACTCCAGTTCGATCTCAGGGATGAATGGATGGCAGAGGTCAGCGCGCACTGGGCGGAGTCCGACTCGACAATGCAAGCATATCGCTTCGCCGGGCTTTTCGACGAGTCTACTACGGTCGGCGTTCCCTGCAGCGTCAATGACTTTCTCAATGACCGATGCTATAACGGTGCCGGAGGGAGTAACTTCAACCCGGATCCGAAGGAGACATTTTCGGTGTTTGACGGCGTTGACAACACATACGATGCACACGGCGGTTACTTGAGGTTCACAGGTGGATTGGGCTTCGCTGATTTTGTGTCGACCACCGCATATGAAACGTTCGACAGTCTATCTGTTCAGGACTACAACATCATTGAAGTGGCATCGGTTCGTCGCACCGGGCCTTTTGCTATTGAACACGAGCAGGTCACTCAGGAGTTCCGCCTTGACGGCAGCACTGACGTGTTTGACTGGCTCGCTGGCTTCTTCTACTACAGCGACAAAAAGGCGATCGGTGTGGATTTCGTCTTTTCCCCCGATTCACCCGCTTCTCTTGGCTACAGAACCGCGACCGAAACCGATTCCTATGCTTTATTTGGAGAAATCGACTTCGCTCTCACTGACTCTCTACGACTCATTGCCGGCGGCAGGGTCACTCAGGAAGATCGGAAGTTAACTCGATATGATGGCGGTGGCGGCGGCGAATATGAACAAATAGACGCATTCGATCTCATCGACGATGTCGACGAAACAGAGTTCACTTGGAGGGCCGCTGCTGAATATCAGTCAGTCGATGATCATCTGTACTACGCTCAAATTTCCAAAGGCTTCAAAAGCGGCTCCTATAATTCTTCGGTAGCCCCTGGCCTTCAAGGGGTCTTAAACACCGGGCCGGCTGATTCAGAAACCGTGATCAACTATGAACTGGGCGTGAAATCTGAATGGCTGAATCGTTTGCGTCTGAACGCCGCCATCTTCTATCAGGACTTCGAAGATATACAGCAGACGATCTCTACTGACGAGCTGAGCCAAGTGTTCAGTAACGCGGGTGAAGTCACAATTTACGGTATTGAATTGGAACTGTCGTATCTGCCGACTGCGTGGATGGAAATCGGCTTTGGCGCTGCGACACTCGAGTCTGACATCAATTCCAATTCTGATCTTCTTGATGGCGGAGAGCTGGGTGCCCCAGATTACAATCTCAATGCAGTTGTCCGCTTATTCCAGGACTTGGGCAATATTGGACGACTGACGTATCAGCTCGATGGTCGCTATCAGGACGATACGTTCCTGTTCCCGGACAACAATCCCTATGAGTTTCAGGAGGCTTACGGCGTTTGGAATGCGCGCTTAAGCTGGAATTCGGCTGACGACAAATACTCGATCACAGGATTTGTCGAGAATGCGGGGGATGAGGAGTATGTCACCTATGCGCTACAGTCAACACCAACAAACCTCGGCTCGTTCGGGTTTCGAACCAATGGCCTACCTCGTTTATGGGGCGTGAACTTCGCGATGACATTACAGTAGCCGCCCGGTGCACCTCACTCATACTTTCGCGCTTCGCGCATCCTGAAGGGCGACCTTGGTGCCGGAGCCGGCCTGGTGAGGACTTCGCCGGATAGGCGTAGAACCCGCTGGATCACGATGAAGGGTTTATAGTCACCCTATTCTCCTTTCCAAGGGTTGGCCGCAACAAACGAAGACGTATGCAAGACAACCGTTCTAATACGCCCAAGTCTGACACGCCTAGGCCGATGCCGGATTTCGAGCCGACTGTGCCTGAGTTCCTGCACAGGATAAGCACGGACTACGGCGATACGGATGCGCTCGTGGATAACGGCCAGGCTATCAGCTACCGCGAACTGGAACGTCTGACCGCTGAGGTGGCACTGCAGCTGTTGACAGCCGGTGTCAGTAAGGGAACCCGTGTTGGGTTGCTTTTTCCGAGTGATTCACAGTTTGCCGTCAATTTCCTTGCGGCCACTAGAATTGGCGCGCTCGTGGTTCCTATCAGCACATTCAGTACATCTGCCGAATTGAGCTGGGTGCTGCGTCATGCCGATATCAATGTGCTGCTGACCCAGGACGCATACCTGAAACACAATTACATCGAATGCATAGAGCAGGCCATTCCGGACATTGCTGGAGCGGACAGGGACACCTTGTTCCTTGCGTCCCATCCCTATCTGAGGCAGATCATTGTGTACGGTGAGCAAAGTGCGTGCTGGGCGAAAGGAAGCCGGGATTTGGCTTGGAACGCACAGCAAATCCCGCATCTGGACAGAGCGGTGCTGACCGCTATTGAGAACGAAGTCAGGCCGTCAGACCAGCTCGTTCTGATCTACACCTCCGGCTCCACGTCCCGACCCAAATCGGTGATGCACTCCCACGGCTCGATCATCAGGCACCTCCATGTAACACGCCATATGTTCTCAAGGGGACCGGGAGACCGCTACGCCAGCTCGCAGCCATGGTTCTGGATCGGTGGTCTGATTGCCGCCCTTCTCGGTTGTCTCCTCAGTGGATGTGCGCTCCACTGCGCGCGCAGTAGCGGAGCACGCAGTAGTGACATCGCTGCAAGACTACGGCAGGTCCGGGAAGAGAAGATCAATTTCATGCCCGCATGGATGCATGAGGCTGCCGTGCTGCTCGAACATCCGGAATTCAAAAGCCATGACTACTCATTCGTGAAATTTGGGCTGGGCAGAGCAACAGATTCACAAGGCAACCCCATGGACCCGTCCCGGATGGTCAATGCCCTCGGCATGACCGAGACAGCGGGTGTACATAGCTGGGAGGCCTTGCAGGATCCCCTGCCGGAACATCGCAAGGGATCGTCAGGTCGCACCCGTGAAGGCATAGAACGGAAAATCGTCGATCCCGAAAGCGGAGAGGCGTTGCCGTTCGGCGAGGAGGGCGAGATCTGCGTGCGGGGTTACTCGCTGATGCAAGGCTACTACAAGCTGGAGCGTGAAGACTGTTTTGACAAGGATGGTTTCTTTCACACTGGCGATTTTGGCTACATCTGCGAGGATGGTCACCTGTACTTTACCGGCCGCAGGGACGAGGTCGTCAAGGTATCCGGGGTCAACGTATCCACAGTCGAGGTCGAACAGCAGTTGATGGCCGAAGACGATGTGCTTCACGCATATGTCATCGCCATCGGCGAAGGCGCCGCCAAGATTCTGGTCGCTGCGGTGGTGCCGGCTGCGCAGGCAACACCGGACGAAAACCGTCTCAAGCGACGATTGCGGCAGCACCTTTCGAGCTACAAGGTTCCCAAACGGATTGTATTTTTCGAAGAGAGGGAGATCCCACTGTCCGCAGCCGCAAAAGTGATGAAAGGCAAGCTGCGGGAACAGATTGAAGCCGGTATGGATGACGGCGGCCAGTGATTCCGTGACAGCCAATCAACCCACCTCAGGCATCGTTGCGTCAGTCTCGGACTATCCAAAACCCGGCTACGCATGGCTCGTCGTCGCGATCCTGATGGCGGCCTATCTTCTGTCCTTTGTCGATCGGATTATCCTCACCCTGATGGTCGGTCCTATTCAGGAGGATATGGGCTTGAGCGACACGCAGATCAGCCTGCTTCATGGTGTCGCGTTTGCACTGTTCTACACGCTGCTGGGGTTTCCGCTTGGCCGTTTGGCTGATCGCTACAACCGGGTCAAGATCATTACCTGGGGTGTCATCATCTGGAGTTTCATGACGGCGCTTTGCGGTGTCGCGAAAAATTTCACCCATCTGTTCTTGGCCCGCGTCGGCGTCGGCATCGGCGAGGCTGCGCTCAGTCCTGCCGCCTATTCGCTGATCACCGACTACTTTCCTCCAGACAAGCGCTCGAAAGCACTGAGCGTCTATGTGATCGGTCCGAGCCTGGGCATCGGGGTGGCGTTCGTCTTGGGCGGCATCCTAGTGACCGCAGCGGACACGCTACCCGACTATGACCTGCCAGTGTTGGGCCGGATCTACTCCTGGCAGCTGATTTTTTTCATGATCGGGCTTCCCGGCCTGCTGTTCCCGCTTGTTCTGAAGCTGATAAAAGAGCCTGTGCGGCGCGGGCAACTCCGCACAAAAGAACAGAATTCAAGTGTCCCGCTTGCCGAGCTTGGCCGGTTTCTGCTGCTCAACAAAAGAGCGCTTGTGTCGATATTCTTTGGCATCGGTTGCGTCGTAGCCATCCATCAGGCCCTGCTGCTTTGGATACCCACATTCTTCAATCGAACCTACGGCATGGAAGCGGCTGACGCAGGCACGATCTTCGGTTTGTTGATGATGGTCGGCGGTATTGCAGGTGTATTCGGTGCCGGTTGGCTGGCCGATTTCTGGTCAGCGAAAGGCAAGGAAAACGCTATTTTGACGATCGTATTCTGGTGCATCACGATTCCGATTGTGCCTTCGGCCCTTGCGCCGCTCATGCCGACTGCGACCGCCGCATTTCTCGTTCTGCTGCCAGGTATCGTCCTCTTGTGCGCCCCAATGGGCATTGTGGTTTCAGCCATTCAGCAGATTGTTCCAAACGAGCTGCGAGGCCAAGTATCGGCACTCTATCTGTTCTCCATCAATCTCTTGGGTCTCGGCTTTGGTCCCACTTTAGTTGCGTTGCTGACGGACTATTATTTCCAGAGCCAAGCGGATCTGCGCTACTCGCTGGCACTGGCAACCGCCTGCTGCGCCGTCACGGCTTCGATGGCGATTTTTGTCGGTATCAGAGGCTATCGGGAGAGCCTGCAACGGGCGAAGCAATGGCGATAAATGGAGCACTAGGGAAGGACTGATTAAGTCTGCAAAGCTCAGAGGCCATCAGGCGTGTGCTGGCAAGGAGTGACGAAGAAGCGTGGCAGGCCCCACGTGATGAGGAATGACGCAGCCAGCGCACGCCTGAGGGCCTCCCGAAGGGCGCTTCACGTGGTTGTGGAGGGGATTTCGTTGATTTTTTCGGTCACGATAGTGTAAGCGAGTCGATTTCGATGTGCCAATAAGTGAAGCGCTGAGCGAAGTAGACTTGATCAGACCTTCCCTAGGAGCCTGCTACGCTCAGACAAATGGCAGGACCACCGATTTAATGAGGCTTGGATCACCGGAGCCGACGACTTCGATCGCTTTCACCGTATCTCGCAGCCCGTGTCTGTGGGTGACGAATTCATCAAAGAGCCCCGGCCTCTGCTCGACAAATTTCATGGCTCGTCTCACGGATTCACTTTCTCGGCTGAACACACCTTTTATGGTGATTTCCTTGAGTGCGACAATGTCACCGGGGATCTCAGAACTGCGTCCCCCTGATAAACCGGCCAACACAATGGTGCCCATGCGTCGAACGAGCAGCGGCGTCAAGGCAATCGCCTGAGCGGAGCCACTCAGATCAATGACGACATCCACACCTTCGCCGCCAGTCAGGTCCAATACTTCCCCTTCCAAATCTCGTCCCGCCAGCAAGCAGTGATCGGCCCCCATTTCGCACGCCATGGCCATGCGTTTGGCATCTTCTGGCAGTCCCGTGACAATCACCTTGGCGGCACCCAAAGCCCGTGCCACAGCGACACAGGCGAGCCCGATGGGGCCGGGCCCTTGAATGAGAAGGCTGCTGCCAACTCTGACCTGACCGATATCGCCCGTCCAACGCAAGGCATTCGATATCACCGCAGGGACGAGAATGCCCAACTCGTCTGAGCAAGTGTCTGGCAGCTTGAATACTTGCGCGCCGGGTGCGAGGTAGAGCAGCTCTGAAAATCCGCCCCACAAGTGCGGAGCTTTCGCAGCCGACATCGAAACCCCATAGTCGCCCATCTCCACGCAGTAACGGGTGTTTCCACTCAGGCAGGCGGCGCACCGGCCACAGGCGATGAAAGCGTCTACCGCGACTCGGTCACCTGCGTGAACGCCCCATCTTGCCGAAGCGAGGTCGCCGACTTCTTCGACCACGCCGACGATTTCATGTCCCGGGATAAGCGGGTAGCGTATGTTGCCAGCGTATTTTCCATGCAGTATCTTGAGATCGGTACCGCAGACTCCCGCCATCTCAACTCGTAGCAGGCCATCTTCAGGGCCTGTTGCAGGGCGCTGAAATTCGCTCAAGGTCAGTCGACCCGGCTGATCCATGAGCATTGCTCTGACAGTAGACATAGGCGTGATTCTCCTTAAGCGCGAATACCGAGAATGCCGTGTCAGCTTCAATCTCCCAGCGGAAACTGCTGGTAGCTGCCGCTGTAACTGATTTCACCGATTCGTATGTTGAAATGGCCGCTCTTTACCCATTGATAGATTTCACGAAAATTCGGTTCAAGTTCAGGGTACGCCATCGTCTGCCAAGGCGCCTCGGCTTCATTGAACCAGCCCCAGTCTTCAGTTTCTTCCGTGATCGACGCTTCAATGAGTTCAGTTACAGGACAGCGAAACGACATATAGATCTGATCAATTGACAGCACAGAGCCAATACTCATCAGGAGCATGTGTTCACTTGGAATGCCTATTCTGGTTTCCTCGAACAGTTCCCGTGACGCGGCCTGCTGCGGCGTTTCATTGGATTCAATATAACCCGAAGGAAATGACCACAAACCCTTTGCGGGTTCGATTGCACGCTTCGCCCAGAACAGCTGGTCTCCGCAGTACAGCACCACGGCAACAAGGACAGTCGGATTCTTGTAATGGACATAGCCACAATTCCGGCAGTATTCGCGCACCCGGTTATCACCCTGCGGCATGCCTTCCTCAAGCACGTTTCCACAGCGGTAACAGAACCCCATCAGTCTCTCTCGCAAGATTCGCAGGCGTGAGGCACACTCCGATGCAGAGGGATCATCTGTTCTTGAAGTTTGGCTCTCGTTTCTCCCTGAACGCTTGGACACCCTCCTTTACATCATCGGTGGCGAGTATTTCGGTCGCCGCCTGCCACTCTACTTCATAGGCATCCTCAACGCGCATGCCTCGAGTATGCAAGGCGATCTCCTTGGATTTCTGCACGGCGAGCGGCCCGTTACGCGCAATCCTCGCCGCGATTTCCATCGCCTTCTCCATGACCCTGCCCACTGGCAGCACGTAGTTTACAAGCCCGATCTCGAGCGCTTGCTGCGCATCAATTAAATCGCCCGTCAGGATCAACTCCATGGCCTTCGCATACGGCACTTGCCTCGGCAGCACCGTAGGTGTGGTGCCGGGCATCAGGCCCAATTGCACCTCAGGAATCCCGAATACCGCCGTGTCGGAGGCGACCCGGATATCCGTGGACAGCACGAACTCAAAGCCTCCGGCGAGGCAGAATCCTTTGATGGCGCAAATCACCGGCTTATGGTGCGGAAAGTGCCGCATATTCATTTTTGGCAGCAGATCTTCCTTCAATACCCGCGCTTGCCACTCGTCTTCCGGCGCCTTCGAGCCATTGAGGATGGGTGTCAGGCGATCAAAATCACCGCCAACTGAAAACGCTCTGTCGCCCGCTCCAGTGACCAGCGCAACCCTGACATCGTCGTCGTCACCGATCTCGTCCCAGGCATCCACTAGCCCGCACACCATTTCTGGACTCATGGCGTTGAGTTTCGAGGCGCGATTCAGTGTCAGAATGGCGATGCCATCTTTTTTTTCCACAATGAGATGCTGTCCCACGCTCATGACCCCAACTCTCTAATCGATAGCGGTCTGCATAGTATCAGACATATGTGAGGTGTTTCAGATGAGCTAAAAAGTTGCTAATTTTGCTACGCACCTCCCCGCCCGTCCTATCCCGAACGGGTGAATGCCTGCGATCTCTTCGCCTGCTCGACAGAACCGAGCCAGCTACGACACCAATGCGCAAGTTGCTCTTGATTCGAAACAGCGTCCCCTTTCTCAAGGACGCATTGTTCAACCGGATGGAGGGTCCCTCGCTCGTCCTCTTGAGAGTTATCGACGAGTTCCAACTGGTCGACGTACACCGTCGGCAATATGTCGTAATGCAGACGCTTCCTCGCGCTTTTCCCTGCACCATCGCCTCCCATGACAATGATAAAGACGGGGCGATTGTCGAGCTGGTCTGCCATGCGGTTCGGTTGCTTGATAAATCATAGCTTCATTGGACGATTGGATCTTCGCTGATGAACGTGACCCTGACTTCGTCGCGTACCTTTTGCGGCCTGATTCGAGCCTCCAAGGCGAGAAAGCCAACCTGCGATTCCCGTTTGACGAAGACGCAGATGCGTACATCTGCCAAATTCAAGGCGGATATGACACTCGTGTCGATTCGTTTGATGTGCAGGAAGCCTTCACCACAGGTTCACTTGACGGCAAGGACGAAGTGTTGATGGCGGTACTCGGTGAGTTGATGCCTGCTTTCTTCAAAGACCTGATCAAGCAAAGCGGGGCAACGCCTCGTGAGATTGCGGCCTATGTTCGATCACGCCCGAACACAGAAATCACGTTACCCATGTCGATTGTGTTGAATTGGTATTCGGATCACGGGCAGCTTCCGTTGCCATATGTGATTGACAAACTCTGCGTGCATGAATACGACGAAGTCTGGTTCTGACTTAGGGCGTGTTAACACGCCCTAGATGGCCACGCATGTCGAGCTCGACAGGACGTTGATGGCCGCTCTCGATTTCGCAACGGACATGTTCGAAGCGTTTTCAGAGAATGTTGTCGGGCGGAAGAGGCAGGAGTCGAACCCGCCAAGCGCGGGGAACGCGCCTCAACGGCTTTGAAGGCCGCGCGCCTCACCGGAGGCGTTGCTCTTCCGAGGACAAGTTTACCTCAAGGACGCTAAAAAGCCGTCAAGTTACCGCAAGCCTGACGCTCTTTACCAGCGCCCACACGTCCATGCCAGGGGCGAGCGCAAGTTCCTGCACCGCCGCCTGAGTCAACGTCGCTTTCACTTCGCTGCCGCGCAAGCGAATTCGCACATCAACCTCAGCGAGGCGGTCAGTGGGCTTCAAGTCGATGAGCTTGCCTGCCAGCACATTGCGGATGCTAATGGCGTCCGGACGCCGTGTTGCCACTGCGACATCTCGTGCGCGAATACGAAGCCGCACTTTCGCACCGACTTGCAAGTGCTCCGCACGGGGCATGGTCAGCACATCGCCACCGATATCTACATGTGTCACGTGCAAGCGCGCATCGTGATCGATGACTCGACCTTCAACAAGCACGCCTCGGTCATCAAAGCCGTCGGGCAGGATAAGGTCAAGCCGCTCAAATACCTCGAAAGTCCCCCCTTGCATCGCGACCTGACCGCCCGCAAGCACAAGAACTCGGTCTGCGATGTGCGCAACTTCATCAAGATCGTGACTCACATACAGCGTTGGAATGTCAAATCGCGCCTGCGCACGGTCAAGATAGGGCAGAATTTCGCTCTTGCGCGCTTGATCGAGCGCCGAAAGAGGTTCATCAAGCAGCAGAAGCTTCGGCCTCGTGAGCAGCGTGCGCGCGAGCGCTACCCGCTGGCGCTCTCCGCCTGAGAGATGTTCGACCCGGCGATTGAGAAGCGCCGCGAGGTCGAGAATATCGATCAATTCCTCCGCCTCAAAACTATCCGAAGCGCTTCGACTCCGACATTCAGCGAAGGCAAGGTTGCCCGCCACATCCAAGTGTGAAAAGAGCCGCGCATCTTGAAACAGGAAACCAACAGGCCGTGCGTGCGGCGGCTTGGCGATGCGTCGCTCGCCGTCGAACCATGTTTCGGAGCCAAGGCTGACGCAGCCCGCTTGTGGCGTCTCGAACCCCGCAATCGCGCGCAGCAGGCTGCTCTTGCCGCTGCCGCTCGGCCCGAACACCGCTGTCACGCCGGCCGCCGAAACCGCTTCGTCCACAGACAAGGCGAAGTCGCCAAGCTTGAGATCGATCTTCAGACGCAACACTTCAGCCGACACGGACCGCACTCCGGCGATTGAGGGCGTAAACGGCTACAAGCACGAGCAAGGCAAAGGTCAGGAGACCAGCGGAGAGCATGTGCGCATCGGCGTATTGAAGGGTTTCCACGTGTTCATAGATGGCGATGGAAACCACTCGCGTCTCGCCTGGAATATTGCCGCCGACCATCAGCACGACGCCAAATTCGCCGAGCGTGTGCGTGAAAGTCAGCACCATGGCGGTGACAAAGCCGCGCGCTGACAGCGGCACAGCCACGCGGAAGAACGCATCGAGCGGCGATGCCCTGAGGCTCGCCGCCGCTTCCATGACGTTTCGACCATTCGCTTCGAACGCGCTGACGAGCGGCTGCACCATGAACGGCAGCGAATAGATGATCGACGCCAGCACGAGGCCAGTAAACGAGAATGTCAGCGTGTCGCCGGTGAGGTCAATCCAGAAGCCGCCAAACGCGGACGTGGGACTCAAAAGGATAAGAAGATAGAAGCCGAGCACTGTGGGCGGCAGCACCAGCGGCAGCGCGGTCACCGCTTCGATCACTGGTCGCAACCTTGACCTCGTCTGTGACAGCCACCAAGCAAGAGGCGTGCCGATGACAAGCAGCAGCATGGTGGTGATCGCAGCGAGCGCAACCGAGAGCCAGACCGGGGATAAGTCAGGCACGGCAGCTACTGCCGCGCGCTATGCGTGTCGTAGCCCATGGCAGCAATCCTCTGTCTCGCGCCTTCGCTGCGCAAATAAGAGAGAAAGCCATTGGCCGCAGGGTTGTCCCGAGCGCGCTCAAGCAAAACCGCATCTTGAGATATTGGTGAATGGAGCGCTGCCGGCACCTTCCAAAGACTTCCATGAAACGCGCCACTTCGCACCACTGAGAGCGCGACGAGTCCGTACTCTGCGTTTCCTGACGCTACAAAAGCGAGCGCCTGCCCAACATTCTCGCCGCGCACGAGCTTGGGCTCAATCAACTCTGTAAGTTCGAGTGCGCGCAGTACCTCTATGGCTGCAACACCGTAGGGCGCGGTTTTCGGATTGGCGATGGCAAAGCGGCGGAACGGGGTTGATCGCAATATCTCCGGCGCAATCTCATCAAGCGCATCCCAACTCACGAGCGCAAGCCGGCCGCGCGCATAGGTAAAGCGGGAGCCTTTCACTGCATGAAGCGAGTTTTCGAGCTGCCGCGGACGCGCTTGATCAGCCGCAAGGAACATATCAAACGGCGCACCTTGGACAATCTGCGCGTAGAGCTTTCCGGTGGAGCCCGCGGCAACGCGAAGCGCATGCCCGCTCGTGCTTTCAAATTCCGCAATCAATGCGTTGAGCGCAGGCGCAAAGTTGCTCGCCACAGCCACAAGCGCACTGTCTGCGCGCAGCACGGGCGATGCGAGCAGCGCCAGCGCCAAGGATGCGATGCGAAGCATGAGAGCGGAGACCTTGCTGACCCCGTCAGGCGAGGCTGAATGATAGAACACTAACCGAGGGACTCGGCGATTCGAACGCGCGCTCGATCGTCCTTTGCCGCCGACTGACAAATGCGACCAATGATCGATGCCTCGGTGTATCCCGACGCCCGCAAGGCTGCAATCAGCGATTCGGCCTCGGATTCCGCAATGCCAAAGAGCATGCCGCCTGAGGTTTGCGGGTCCATCAACAGTCGAAGCGCAGGACGACTCGGTTCAATTCCTGACAGCTCAACTTCTTCGAGCGCCGCTTCATTGGCCTGTTGCAGACTGCTCTCGACGCCTTCACGCATCAGGTGGCTGGCACCGTCGAGCGTTGGCACCCGATCGAGCCAGATTTCCGCACTCTTATCCGAGGCGTTCAGCATCTCAAGTAGGTGCCCAAGCAGCCCAAAGCCTGTGACATCAGTGCAACTCCTGCCGCCGTGCGCGCGCAGCATAAGCGCCGCTTGGCCGTTTGACTGGTTCATGACCGCAAGCGCCGCTTCGAGCCAGCGTCCGAGCGTGCGCATACGCATCTCTCCGGCAAGCAAGACGCCGATGCCAAGCGGCTTTGTGAGCACCAGCAGGTCATCTGCCTCCAATCCAGACTTCACGAGCGGCGCTGAATGCATCTCGCCGAACACTGTGCAGCCAAGCTGCGTCGTGTCGCTCTCGGTTGAATGACCGCCGACCAAGGTGACGCCCGACTCGCGAAACACATCGTTTGCGCCTTTGAGCGCGAGATATGCGTCTTCCTCCATGAGCCTCGGCGCCATCAGCTTGATGCTGAGGTTGACCAGGGCATAGCGCGGATGCGCGCCCATGGCAAAGAGGTCGCTCAATCCATGATGCGCAGCGATGCGCCCGAAGAGATACGTGTCACTGACCATCTGCGGGAAATGGTCGGTGGATACGCAAAGGGTGTGTGTCCCTTTTGCGGCATCGGGCTCGACGGTGTGTGTCCCAATTTGAATGACGGCGGCGTCTTCGCCGATGCCTTGCAGCACTTCGGTATCAGGATGCACATCGAGGCGGCCGAGCACGCGGCTGGTCAGATCAGCCGGGAGTTTCGAGCCGCAGCCTAGGCAGCGCATGGTCGTGTCTTCCGGCACGAGGGCGTGGGACCCGTCTGCCATCGGTGGCGGGATAAAACGCGCCATGAAGCGACGGTCGATATGCGCCTTGAGCCATGAGAGCAGCCTGCCCGCTGCGAACAACCTGCCCCGCGAAGCCACCGCCTGGCCTCGCGAGTTGCCGATGATCGCGAGCGCCTGCTTTTGCGCGCGGTAACGTTTGAGCGGTGCGCTTTGCGAGTAGCGCAGCAAGTTCTCGGCAAGCACCGGTCCGGCGCGCACTGCATAGACGCCGGACTTCGGCCTCGGCTGCTCGGCGAGCGCCGCGACATCGCCCGCGGCAAACACCCATTGATGACTTAATGACTGGAGCCGGTCATTGACCTCGACAAAGCCCGACGAATCCACTTGAAGCCCACTATCTTGTGGATAGCGAGGCGCTGCTACACCAGTTGTCCACAGGGTGTGGTCAGCGCCGATTGACTCGCCGGCATCGCTGACGACACAATCTGAATCGACTTTCACAACTTGAAATCCTTTCAACATCGTCACCTTGGCGGCTTGCAGCTCGACTTCCGCCCAGCGTTTGACGCGCGTGCTGTGACCGGGCAAAATCGTCTCGCCAGCCTCTAGCAGCGTCAGATTCAAGGACGCATTCTCAAACCGCCTGCTGATCGCAAGTATCAGTTCCACGCCACCCGCGCCCGCACCCACCACCGCAAGCCGGCGCCCTTGACCTTGCTTCAAGGCCGACTCAAAGGCGCTCTGAACTGTTGACCACGCCGCCAAGAACTGGCCGATCGGCTTGACCGGCGTCACCGGCCCGACAATCTCAACGCCTTCAATGCCAGGCACCGCGCCGGAATTGAGCGACAGCACGTCGCAGCGCAGCGGCGGATGCGATTGCGTGAACACCTGCTTCGATTCAAGGTCAAGCGCCTCGACCTCATCTATCACGAGCTCAACATCGGCCGCCCGGCAGAGCTTTGCGAGGTCAATATGCATCTCATCATGCGCATAGCGGCCGGCAACGCGCCCTGGCAGCATGCCGGAATACGGCGTATGCACTTCTCGAGCAATCAACGTCACAGCAAGATGCGCACCCTCTTCAGGCCGCATCATGCGCCGCCGCAACACCTGAACGTGACTATGGCCGCCGCCGATCAGCACGAGCCGGCGCTTCTTCGTTGCGTGTTCAAATAGGGGTGTCGGGGGCCTCATCCGGAGCCGAAGTTACGCGCGCTCCGAACGATATTACCGACTCTGATGGCTAAAAGTCGTCTATGTCGAAATCAAAGGTGTCCAAATCGCGCGCGATTCGCTTCTGTTCACGCTTCGCTTCGATGGCGTGACGTATCGCAAGTCGATTGAGACAGCCGTTGCGGTCAGCGCGGTTGCCCGCATGACCGTTCGCATCAAGCGATTCCCCCAGATCCTCGGGGTCTCCAATGAGGCCATCGTCCATTTCAAATACATCTTCAAGTTCCGGCATTTGCTCCTCTCCTTGAACTCCGTGTGAAGCGCTTTTGAAACTTGGGTGGCAGTCGAACGACTGCTGCGGGCACTCTGCGTAAGGCGCTATGAACGAGTCAAGACAGCAACTTGAAGGCTTTTCAACCGTCATTCTCTGTCACAATGACCTAAAATAGATGCCTCAGACTCAATGATCACTCGATGTCAAAGACGACCTATGGCCTCCCCGACGACATGCGCGACTACTTGCACGCCTTTGGTGTACGCGAGTCGCCGGCGGCTGCCACGCTGCGCGCGCGCACTGCGGAGCTTGGCCGAATTTCCGCCATGCAGATCTGCCCTGAACAGGGCGGCCTCATGGCCTTGCTCGCGGTCAGCATTCAGGCGCAGCGCGCGCTTGAAATCGGCACCTTCACCGGCTACAGCGCACTCGTTGTTGCGGAAGCCCTGCCCGCGAACGGACATCTCCTCACATGCGATGTCTCAGAAGAATGGACTTCTATCGCCAAAGAACACTGGCGACAGGCCGGCGTGTCAGAGCGAATTGAACTTCGCTTAGGCGCAGCGACCGAAACCTTGAGCGAGCTTCTCCATGCAGGCCAGCGGCGCAGCTTTGATTTCGCGTTCATTGACGCGGACAAGGAGAACTATGAAAAATACTATGAGTCGGCCTATCTTCTTGTGCGCCCGGGCGGCCTCATTTGTATCGACAATGTATTCTGGAACGGCGCGGTCGCCGATGAAAGCCACAAGGACGATGCCGTCGAAGCCATCCGGCGAGTTACGCGCCAAGTACACGGCGACGAGCGCGTGGATGCCGTCATCGTACCCGTGGGTGACGGCATGATGGTCGCCCGAAAACGACATTAACGCCAGAGCGAATCACATGACAGCAGCTTTACACGCGGTGAAACCGCGCGACTTCCATATAGTCCGCTTCGCTGGCGATTCTGGAGACGGCATGCAATTGAGCGGCCAGCAATTGACCAACTCCGTGGGCTCCGCAGGCTTTGATCTCAGCTCCATGCAGGACTTCCCAGCGGAGATTCGCGCACCCGCTGGCTCCACCTACGGCGTGTCCGCGTTTCAACTGCAATTTGGCGGCACGCGCGTGCGAACGCCCGGCGACAGTCCCGATGTGCTCGTGGCGTTCAACCCAGCAGCGCTCAAAGTCAGCCTGCCGCTCATTGAGCCGGGCGCGCTGATCATCGTCGATGAGGCGACCTTCACTGATCGTCAGCTTCGAAAAGCAGGCTTCGATCACAATCCGCTACAGGGCAACACGCTCGCCGACTTTGATGTCTATCCAATTGACATCACCGGCCAGACCTTAGAAGCGCTCAGGGCGCTCGACATGAAGCGGCCGGACGCCATTCGCTGCCGCAACTTCTTCGCGCTTGGCTTTCTTCTATGGACGTTCGACCTGCCAAGACAGACGTTGATTGACTGGATCGATGAGCGCTTCGAATCGCTCCCCACCATCCGCGCCGCCAATGAGGCGGCCGTCAACGCCGGCCACGCATTCGCAGAAACTGCGGAAGTCGGGCACCTGTTCGAGCGGCAAACAGTCGACGAAGTGCCGCTTGATGCCGCTGAATACCGAACTGTTCGCGGCGCTGAAGCGATCGCGCTCGGCCTGGCTGCAGTCAGCAGGCTCGCAGACACACACCTCATGTTCTGTTCCTACCCGATCACCCCGGCATCGAGCATCCTGCATGAGCTTGCGAACGCCAGAGACCCAGCAGTCAGCGTGTTCCAAGCCGAAGACGAGATTGCCTCCTGCTGCGCCGCCATTGGCGCATCCTATGCAGGATCGCTCGGCGTGACATCAAGCTCAGGGCCCGGCATCGCCCTCAAGGCCGAAGCCATCGGCCTCGGCATCGCAAGCGAGCTGCCTTTGCTCATCATCAATTCGCAGCGCGCAGGTCCGTCAACCGGCCTGCCCACCAAGACTGAGCAATCGGACTTGCTGCAAGCGCTGCACGGCAGGCATGGAGACACACCCCTACCGGTCGTCGCCGCACGCTCTCCGGCGGACTGTTTTCGTGCCGTCATCGATGCCAGCCGCACCGCGCTTCGTCATATGACGCCGGTGATTCTATTGATTGACGGCTATCTCACGAATGCCGCCGAGTATTCGCGCCTGCCGGAGGTTGACCGTCTAGAGCCAATCTGGACAAGTCGGCAGCTCGCCGACAACCTGCCGGATCACGCCGCGCATGACCGGCTATTCAAGCGGGACGCGGCATCGCTCGCGCGCCCGTGGGCAATTCCCGGCACGCACAGGCTTATGCATCGAATCGGCGGGCTTGAAACCGACATCAGTTCAGGCCACATCAGCTACGATCCTGCCAACCATCAGGCGAAGACCGATTTGCGCCACGAAAAAATCCTGAAGGTCGCCGATTTTCTGCCAGTTGAGACGCTCGTCCAAGGCGAACCTCAGTCGCAGGTCTTGGTGCTCGGCTGGGGCTCGACCTATGGCGCGATTTTTGAAGCAGTACGCGGCGAAATCGCGGACGGGCGCTCAGTCGCGCAGGCGCACTTTCGCTTCCTGCACCCGTTCCCGCCTCAAACTGAAGAATTTTTGGCGACCTTTGATCGCATATTGATTCCAGAGATCAACATGGGGCAGCTAGCCACGCTCTTGCGCAGCGAGCTGCCACGCGTCGCCGAGCGCATTGTGCAATACAACCAAGTGACAGGACTACCGTTCAAAGTGCAAGAGATACGCGATGCCATCAGAGGCCTGTTCACCGATGACTAAGTCAGACTACAAGACGTTCGCCACTGATCGCGAAGTTCGCTGGTGCCCCGGCTGCGGCGACTACTCGATCCTGAAGTCGGTGCTGCAAGCGCTGGCGGACACAGGCTCGCGCCCGGAGAATACGGTCTTTGTTTCTGGCATCGGCTGCGCCGCGCGCATGCCCTACTACATCGACACCTATGGCTTTCACACCATTCACGGACGGGCACCTGCCATCGCGACCGGCATCAAGCTTGCGAATCCGGCACTCGAAGTGTGGGTCGTCACCGGCGACGGCGACGGGCTGTCGATCGGCGGCAATCACCTGCTGCATCTGCTCAGACGCAACATCGATATCAATCTACTTCTGTTCAACAATGAGACCTATGGCTTGACCAAGGGCCAGATGTCGCCCACATCGCGCATCGGAACGCGCTCGCCAAGCACTCCGGAAGGTTCGATCGCGCGCCCTGCATCGCCCTGTGGATTCGCGCTCGGCAGTGGCGCGACCTTTATTGCGCGCGGCATCGATGTCGATCAGAAGGGGCTGCCTGTACTGCTTCACGAGGCCAAAGCGCATGCTGGCACGAGCTTTGTCGAGATTCTTCAAAATTGCATTGTCTACAACAAGGACGTGTTCGCGCCGGTCACCGACAAGAAGCGAGCGGACGAATGGCAGGTACGCGTCGAGCACGGCAAGCCGCTCTTGTTTGGCGCTCGGCGCGAGAAAGGACTGCGCTTGAATCCGCGCGCGCTCGCACTCGAAGTCACCCAAAACCTTGATGAGGTGCTCGTCCACGACGAGACGAACGCGACCCTTGCGGCCTTGCTCATTGCCTTGTGTCCTCCCTTGCCGATGGCTTTCGGCGTCATTCATCGGCGCAGCGAGCCGATGTTTGATGCCGCGTTTCAGGTGATCGAAAAGAGTGGCGAGGCGCCAAGCCTTGATGCGCTCGTGCGCCGCGCCACTATTCACGACCATCGGCAAGCCGCTATAGACGAGAAGTAGTGCTGACATGACCCGACGAGGCTCGCCCGGATTCACGCTGCCAGAATTGCTCGTCACCTTGACGCTGCTGGCCATCGCCTTCGCGTATGCCGCGCCAAGGCTCGACTCGCTGCTCGCTGAGCACAGGTCGCAGACCATCATGAGCGAGCTTGCCGCACGGATTGAATCTGCTCGCAAGCACGCACTTGCCCGGGCGCAGACGGTCAGGCTCTGCCCCGGCACCAGCGCCTGCGGCGAGCCCGGCAACTGGATTGAAGAGACGGCGCTCGTCACTGAAGAAGGCGATTTACTGCGCCGCTTTCCACCGCTCGCCGCATCCGGCGAAATCAACTGGCGGTCGTTCGGCAATCGCGCTTGGATTCAGTTCGCGCCCAACGGACTCACGCCAAATCAAAGTGGCCGCCTCACCTATTGTCCTGAAAATGGTGATGCGCGCCGTGCAAGGCAACTCATTGTCAACGCCTCAGGCCGCGTGCGCTTTGCGACCGATGCCGACGGCGACGGCATCATCGAGTCGAGCGACGGCACGCCGGTGGTTTGTTAGCAGACAGTTCACCACACCCTTCGCCACGACAGCCGTCCGAGACGCACGCCATCCGGCAAGTCGTCTTGACCCAGAACGCCCGTAGGCGCAAGCACGCCAAGCGTCGTTTCCATCAATGCGCGGCCGTCCGCACAGGCCTGCACGGCATAGATGCGATAGCGAGCGATGTTGCTATCATCATCCGCGCCCGCTTGATTGACCTCGCGCTCGTGCAGCACTTGGACATGAACGCTGTGCCCTGATGCGCCTCGGCAGTCGGCATTGCCACCCGCTGATAGCTCCAGGATCTGCGACTCTCGCAAGATCAGTTGCGCTTCGAACGACAGGCTTTGCTGCTGATCGAGCAGCCGCGTATTCGCACTCATCAGCGATGCAGAACGCACCAGCACCGCACTTGAGACCGACAGCACCGCCACCACGTACAGGCAGGTGACGAGGACATAGCCGCGGCGTCTCTTCACAAGCCGTTCTCGAACGCAAAGTGCCGAACATAGGTGCGCTCAATCGACTTGCCGCGCAGCTGGCGTGCGCTTCTCGCATCGAATCGTATCCTGATGCCAAGCACATGCCCGCCGCTGTCCGCAATTTCGTCAACGCCGAGATTTCCGATGCCAGCAATCACTTCCACTGGTCGCCGGTGCGTCTCCTTGCGCCAAAGGGCGGGCATATCGGGAGCGCCAGCGCTCGGCGCAACAAAGAAAAACTCCGATTCCACCTTGTGCAGGCGTGGACGGCTGACAGGCGACACCGCAAACATCCGACTGGCGGCGAGACGGCTCGCGTGATTGTCATGCGGCCTCAAGCCAGCCGAGCGCGCGAGCAGACTGTGGTCGCTGCGCTCCGCCACACTTGTGATACGAAACAACTCCAGATGCTGGCAATCGGTGACGGCGACGAAATCGCCAGCGACAATGCCTCGCCGATCCGCGACTTCAATGTGCCCACCCGCGCTCGTCTGTACCCGCAGTGGCAACGCTTGATAGGCGAGGCCGCGTAGTACGAGAAGATCGTTGCCGGGTAGCAACCGCGCCACGTTGATTCCAAACCGGCCGTCGATCGCACGCGCAGCCGTTGGTAAGTGCTGAGCACTCAATGATTGCAGCGCATTCGCGCCAACATGATGCACAGCATACGGCCGAAGGAGCGATAGCTCGGGCACTGCCGACAATTCCGAGCGTAGGAGGCTGTGCACGGCAATGCCACGCCCACCGCACCCTAGGTAGCCGGCGCGCGCCACCGATTCCTTCAAGAGCAACATGGCATGAGACGCCTTGTCATGGATGTTCGACCACGCAGCCATGTCGGCACTGCTGCCCAGACTCGCGCCCACAAGCTGTAGCGCAGCGACAAACGTGAGTGAACTCAAGGCAATTGACACCAGAAGCTCGACAAGTGTGACGCCCGCGCTGCGCACTATCCTGAGCCGCCAAGCAGTTGCTGCAATTCGATCAGCGAGCAAGCATTTTCGAAGCACTCGATGATGTCAGCTTCGGTGGGTTGCCCCGCATAGCCACTTTGCGCAACTTCAAGCGCTCGCTGAAGAGCGCGGGCATCGGCCGTGACGGCGCGTTTCTCAAACTCACTGACAGCGTCTCGACCAAGGCGCAGCGCCTGATTGCTCACGGACATGAGGGAGAACGCGCCGATCGACAAGACGAGCAGCGCGACGAGGATTTCGATCAGGGTGAGGCCGGACGCCTCGGCTTGCGGATTCGGCAACGGACTTCGCCTTGAGCAGTGCGTAGCCGTACTTTTGCACACATCCCACTTGGCGCGTGGTGCGACATGTCAGTGAATCCTTGTGCGATATTCGCCCTACCAGATCCGCTCGTCGGGCTCATCGAAATCACCATCACCATCCAAATCAACGAATGTGTGGCCTTCGGCATCGTAGCCAAGCAGCGGCAAGTCGGAGCCATCCTTTGGAACGGCGTGCAGCAGATAAAAATCGCCATCTGCTGAAATGACTTCCACCTGATACTCGCCAGCGCTCGCCACGCAAACCTCAGGTGCGATCACTCCGATCATGGCATCGCCGACGCCATCCCCGTCACTATCCGAAATGCCAGCGAGCGATCCGCCGTCAAGCAGCCTGCGTTCGATGCTCGCCCCGCAGCGCAAGAGGTCGCCCTCGCCCGCTGTCCGTTCGGCGCGTGCCGTGAATCCAACGTAGGTCGGCACGGCGATGACCGCGAGCACTGCCACGATCAGGAGCACGACCATCACCTCGGCCAAGCCAAAGGCTGAACGCATGGTCTTTGCCTCATTGAGGATCGACCACATCCACGCGACAACGCCAAACGTGATACAAACATCCGCAACGTTGTAGGCCGGGAATCCCCACTCAAACGCATGCATCAGCACGAAATCAACCACATGACCAAGGCTGACCCGGTCGATCAGATTGCCAACGGCACCCGCGAGCACGAAGGCATAGCCGACCGCACGCCACGCATCGGGCGCTCGTTTCAGCCAGATCTCACGACTAAGATAACCTGAGATGAGCACGGCGATCGGCACGATGATGAACAGCTGCACACCGCCCGGCAGGTCGAACAATCCGAACGCCATGCCGCTATTGTGTACGCGCACGAGGCTCAGTACCGGCAGCAGATCAATACGCTCGAAAGGGTCGAGAGACACCCGCACCCACGCCTTGCTGAGCTGATCGGCGACAACAAGCAGCGCACTGAGCGCAAACAAGTTGCGCGGCGAAATAAATGCGTTGTCAACTGCCATCCAATACCCTCCGAGCAGCGGCCACATCGCAATGAATCTGACGTTTGAGTGCGTCGAGCGAATCGAACTTGCGCTCTTCGCGCACCCGACTGCGAAACGTGACGTGCAGGCGCTCGCCGTAAATGTCTTCGCCAAAATCAAGCAGGTGCACTTCGAGCGACTGCTGCTCGCCATCAACGGTCGGCCGCGTGCCGATGTTGGCCACGCCGAGGCGGCGCGTGTGCCCGACTTCGACATCGACTGCGAACACGCCGGACAGCGCCACTGCTCTGCGCTTGAGCGCAATGTTCGCTGTCGGGAATCCAAGCGTGCGGCCAAGACGCCGGCCTTGAACCACGCGGCCAATGATGAAATACGGATGCCCCATCAGCCGCTCGGCGGTGGCAAGGTCTCCAGCGCGCAGATATTCGCGAACGAGCGTGCTGCTGACGCGTGTGCCGTCGAGTTCGAGGGTGCCGAAATTCGACACATCAAACCCGTGCCGCTCGCCAAATGATCGCAGCAGCCGGTAATCACCCTTGGCCGCATGTCCAAAGCGGGCGTCGTCACCCACCACCATATGGCGCACACCCAGTGACTCAACGAGGAATCGTTCAATCACTTCCTCGGCTGTGACGCTCGCGATGTGCGCATTGAATGGAATCAGCAGCACTCGGTCAATACCAGCCGCACGCACCAGATGCATCTTCTCGCGCAAGCTCGTCAGCCGCGCGTGCACTGCGCCTGCATCAAAGAACTCGCGCGGCTGCGGCTCGAAGGTAATGAGTAGCGACGGCACGTCATGCTCTGTCGCCTTGTCGCCCAAGTAACGAAGAATCATCTGATGGCCGTGATGCACACCGTCAAAGTTGCCGAGCGTTGCCACGCAGCCCTTATGCCGAGGCTGAAGATTATGCGCACCGCGAACAATTTCCATGGCGCCGGATTATACAGGGCACTTAATTTTCGGTGCCATGTCCACGCAAATGTCTCATGCGCAGTCCGAGGGCGAACAGCGCCGAAAAGTAGATGACGACCGCACCAAGCACCAAAGCCGCAAGGCTCGCCGCACGGCGCCATGGCTCGGCCTCGAACCAGAAGGTGGCATCCGGCTGTAGCCAGCGAAGTAGCAGCAGCATCAAAAGCGTCGCAAGGCCAAGCTTGAGCGTGTAGAGGCAAAGGTGCCGCGCGTCGCGAACGAGTCCTTGCGTACCGAGTCCGCGCAGCAGCAGCCATGCATGCAATACCGACGCGAAACTCGTTGCCAGCGCAAGGCCGACATGTGCAAGATGCCCGATGAGCAGCAGGTTCAGCATGATATTCGCGGCCACAGCAACGAGCGCGTAGCGCAGCGGCGTCTTCGTGTCGAGCCGCGCAAACCATGCCGGGGCACACACCTTGACGAGCATCAGCGCGACCAGTCCGACCGAATAGGCTTCAAGACTCAATGCCGCCATGCGCACATCGTGCGCGGTCAGCGCGCCGTGGCCGAAAATCGTCGCGATCAGCGGTTCCGAAAGAACGAACAGGCCAGCCGCTGCTGGCAATCCGAACAAAAGTGCAAGCTTGATGCCTTGGGCCAGGGTGCGCGTGAATCCAGCTTGATCGTCTTCGCGCACGAGCCGCGACAAGCTCGGCAGCAGCGCGGTGCCAAGACCAACCGCGATGATGCCGAGTGGCAGCTCGAACAAGCGGTCCGAATAGTAGAGCCAAGAGACGCTGCCAACGACCAGAAACGAGGCCAGCACCGCATCGATCAAGGAATTCAACTGACCTGCGGACGCTGACAGCATCGCAGGCCCCATGAGGCGAACAACGCTGCGGCTGCCTTCATCCGAAAAGTCAACGCGCGGGCGCGTCAGTAGCCCGAGCCTGCCGACGGCAAGCATTTGCACACCGAGCTGTAGAATGCCAGCAACCACGACGGCATAGGCGAGCGCCGTGACCGCTGGGTCAACGCTTGAAACAAAGAACAGCGCCGCCGCGATCAAACAGATATTGAGAAGCACCGGCGCAAGCGCAGGCACCGCGAACTGTGAATGGGAATTCAAGATAGCGGCGCAGTAGGCTGCGAGTGCCATGCAGCCAAGGTAGGGAAAGGTAATGCGAAGCACGTCGACAGAAATGTCTCGTCTCGCGTCGAGCGCATCGAAGCCCGGCGCAAACACGCTCATCAGCCAAGGCGCGAGCAAGACACCGAGGGCACACACCGGCACAAGGAGCATCAAAAAATTGCCTTGGATGACCGAAAGGAAGCGCGATAGCTGCGGGCGTGCCGCTTTGAGATAACTGGCGAGCACTGGCACGAAGCCTTGCGAGAACGCGCCTTCGGCGAGCATTCGGCGAAAAAAGTTCGGCACCCTGAAGGCAAGGAAGAAGGCATCCGCTGCCGCGCTCGCGCCAAATATGTTGGCGAGCACCACATCGCGCAAAAAGCCAGTCACGCGGGAAAGCAGCGTGCCAGTGGCAACCACCGAGCCGCGCTTCAGGAGCGCCTCGTCCTCTGCTGATATCTGTTGCGGCGAACCCATGCCGCAGTCCGAACTGCGAGTCTCCTGTCCCGTTAATTCATCGGTGCTACGCGCTCGGCCTGTACCCACTTCGAAGGCAGATGATGGAAGTGGCGAATCTTGGTCTGCTGATAGCGAGTGAACAACACTTCGTCGTAGTGCGCCGCCTCAAGCCTTTTTTGCACACTCAGCAGGTTGAAGGTACTTTGTTCGAACACCTTCGCGAGCAGGCGAGGTTCGGGCGCATTCGTCCGAGGCTCGCCTTCGTCAAGCACGTGCAGCGGAGCGGGCGCCGGGCGCTCGCCTTTGAACGGGGTGAAGAGGTCGCACTCCATCAAAGACTTGTTGCGCCTGTCCTGCCACGGGCGAAATCGATAGATGGCGCCGGTCAATGGGCGCGTGAGCACTGGCATGGGCGATTCTCCGAGTAAGTCTGGGATCGAACGCTTGCGCTGTTGATCTCAAAACAGCATAGCAGAGAAGCAAAGCGGACTTCATCAGCGACGTTGTTCTCGGCTTGGATACCAAAGTTCCAGCTCAGATTCAATGCTCGGCGCGCCGTTCGCGCGTATCTCCCCGCGAGCATGCATCAGTTCCACCGCCGCGAGGACGCTACGCGCCGCAGCAGGAAAGAGCGCACGGTCGGTGCCCTTGTACATGATGGGCACCATATCCACGATTCGTGTGACGCCTCTTTGCAAGCAATCGCGTATCTGCCTCTCGCGCGCGAGCCTGTGCTCGATGAACGCTTCAATGTGCGCACGAGGACGCCACACCGGCGGGCCGTGCGTCGGGTAGTAGACAGCGTCGTCACGCTCAAGCAGCAGCGCCAAGCTCCGCATGTAGTCGCCCATGTTGCCATCCGGCGGTGAAATCACCGATGTCGACCAGCCCATGACATGATCGCCGGTAAAGAGTGCGCGCTCGTCGGATAAGCAAAAGCACATGTGATTTGAGGTATGACCGGGCGTATGCACACATTCCACCGACCAGCCATCGCCAGTGAGCACATCACCGTGCGCGACGCGCACATCCGGCACGAAGTCGCGGTCGGCGCCCTCTTCCACCTTGCTCGATTCGGCCAGGTCGCCGCCGTGCGGCCCAAAGCCATAGGTCGGGGCATCGCAATATGTCTTCAGCAGCTTGCAACCGGGAGAATGATCCATGTGCGTATGCGTCACAAGCACATGAGACACGGTCTCGCCGTTGATGGCTACAACGAGCGCATTGATGTGCGCCTCATCGGCAGGCCCGGGGTCCACGACCGCCACATGGCCTCGCCCGATAATGTAAGTGCCCGTTCCGGTGTAGGTAAAGGGTCCCGGATTGTTGGCAATCACACGACGCACCAAGGGCGAGAGACGATCAGCTACACCGTAGTCGAATTTGATTGCGCGCTCAAGCCGCAGCGACACGTCGTGTTCTCCGAGAAGCAAAGGCGGTGCGCACGATAGCAGATTAGGGAAGGTCTGATTAAGTCTGCAAAGCTCAGAGGCCATCAGGCGTGTGCTGGCAAGGAGTGACGAAGAAGCGTGGCAGGCCCCACGTGATGAGGAATGACGCAGCCAGCGCACGCCTGAGGGCCTCCCGAAGGGCGCTTCACGTGGTTGTGGAGGGGATTTCGTTGATTTTTTCGGTCACGATAGTGTAAGCGAGTCGATTTCGATGTGCCAATAAGTGAAGCGCTGAGCGAAGTAGACTTGATCAGACCTTCCCTAGGGCGCGTTCACACTACGCCCTAGCTCACTCGACCAGAGCGCCTGCTGCGCCAGCCACGCCTGGTTGTCGGGCACAAGCGTCAACGCCACTCGAAGATACTCGCGCGCCTCGTCTGCCAAGCCAGCGCCCCACGCATCTTGGGCCACCTCGGCCAAGCGAACGGCCGCGCGTTCTCTGAGCACGAGCGCTCTTGTATTGTCCGGTTCGAGGGTGAGGACTTCAAAAATCTTTGCGAGCAGATTCCCCTCGTCGGGCGCGGTGATGAAGCCGCCCTGCAAGAGTTGCTCCGCCTCTTGCAGTAGGACGCGCAGCCGCTCGCTCTTCGCTTGCTCAAGCTCCAGCTTCGCGGACACATCCGCAAGCGCACCCTCATCCAACGCGGTCTGCAGCGCACGCGCGAGCATACTTGACGCAAGCGCATAGTCTTTGGAAGAGATGGCGCGGTCAATGCGGTCGATCACGCCCGATGTCACCTGCCGCAAACCTTCGGCGGCGATCGGATTGTCGGGGTCGCTCGCGAGCACGCGCGCATAGGTTTCGGCAGCGTTCTCCGCAGGCGGATTGATCAGTGCGCCCGAGGCGAGGTAGCCCGCACTTGCTTCCAAGAGGACTTCTACGGCTTGCCGCATGTCAGTCGCACGCTGAATTTGCGCTCTGACCTCGGTCACCGCATCGCTCCCGCTGTCAGCGAGCGTCGCGTGACCAAGAAACATCATGGCACCAGCAATGTCATCGCCGAGCACTGACGCTTCGGCCTTGTCCGCGAAGTACCCCGCGAGCGCCTTGAGCGCGTTGCTTGCGCCGTCATGCGCGGGCCACAGGCGCAGCACTTCGCGATAGGCCTCAATCGCAGTGAGCGCCTCATCATCGGACAGATCACCCTCCTCCACGAGCACGAACGTGTTGACAAACAAGCTCTCTGCCATGCGCCGCTCGGAGAGCTCGTCAAACTGCCGGCGAAACTCGGCATCCTGCGGAAACAAGTTCAGCGCCTCGCCGAGTCGCTGGTTGACCACATCGAGCCGCCCACCCGCGAGCGCAACACCGACCTCTTCGCGAATGACAGCGATGAGCTGACGAAGCTCAGCGGTGGCTTGCGCATGACCTGGCTCACGCGCAAGCACACTTCGATAAGCGCCTACACGCACCGCGAGGCCATTGCCATTATCCCTGCCTTGGGCGAGCAGCCCCTCCATCCCTTGGCGAAACGGCTGTGGAAGAACGCCCACATCGCGCAATGTGCGCACGAACGCATCCTCGGCCGTCGGGCTCATATACAGCGCCGCTGTGCCAGCGGCGAGGAGAATCAGCAGCGAAACGAGTAGTCCGCCGACACCCATACTTGAGCGAATCTGCCTACGCGCACGCTTTTGCCTGGTTCTCGGTGCGACGGATTCCACGCGTGGCGCCCCGGCAATCGCGCTCCTGACTTCGGCGACCGATATCAACCCTGTGTGCACGTTGCGAGCAGGCCATTCGTCCTTGAGATCGAGCACCGAGAGGCCGTCCTTGAATTCAGAGAGCGCGTTTGCATCAGACCCGCAGACCGTCAGCGAGGCGAGGACCGGCGCGAGGCAGCGATCAGCGCTCGGCAACAGCCGTGCGATGTCGCCCTCGCTTGGCCGAGGAGGGAGTGAAAACGCGCCGGAGCCGCGTAGAATTGACACGACCAACCTGCTCAGACGCCGCATATCGCTGTGCTCCAAATCGTCCTCCAGTGGGTTGGGCGCGAGCAGCACGCCGCTTCCGGAACGCAGCCGCCATATGCTCCACGTATCGAAGCCGCCCTGCTTGATCCCTTCGCATCGCAAGGCTTCGGTCGCATCCGCCACATCGGAAACGATCTCAAACAGGGCGCGCACCGACAACCCCGCATGCAAGCTCGCCTCAAGCGAGGCACCATCGGGCATTGCAAATTCCATTTCGAGTTTATCGCCCTCCGTGCGCCACGCCATGGGTGTCTGCACGCTTGGGTGCGAGAGCCTGCTGAGGCGCGCAAGCATGGCCGAAGCGTCTTGCGCATGGCGCACACCTACAGCCGTTCGCACAAGTAGCGCACGGCCATCGCTATCGCGCCTTGCGCTACGAACGCCCTCGGCGAGATGTTGCAGCGGCGTGCACGGCTGCCAGCTCATGGCGCTGTCGCGCCCGGCACAAACAGTGTTCTCGTTTCGCCGGTGAGCAGACGACCGAGCACCGCCCTCGCCTGCTCTTGGACAAGTGCACCGTCAAGGCGAGCGGCGATACCTCGGCCGTGCGCCATGCCGTCGATGCAGTGCTCGCCAAGGAACAGCCACACATCACTTTGGGCGACGAGCGCACAGCGCGGGTTGTGGACGAGCCGCCAAGTGTGCTGCCGCTCGCCTTCTACCCACTGCTCGAGCACACGATCACCGTCCGCTTTTCGGCGAACGCCAAGACCATGTCTGATACCGTCCTCGTACCAACCACTGAATTGATCGCCTGAATCATCTACTTGGCGTCCCTCGCCATGCCGCACGCCCGCCACGTAGTGCCCTTCGTAGACCGTCTCGCCATGGCGCACGCGGCGACCGACGCCAGTGCGTTCACCAAACTGGTATTCGCCTTCGTAAAAATTACCCGTCCCCCAAGTGAATCGACCTCGCCCGTGGCGCACGCCTTGCAAAAATTCCCCCTCGTACAGGGCGCCATTCGGCCAGGTGTAGACGCCCTCGCCATTCGGCAAGTCGTTTTCATAGCCGCCTTCATACACATGCCCCTGCGCCCATTCATAGCGGCCCTGTCCATGACGCATGCCATCGAGCATCGTGCCCTGATAGCGATCACCATTTTCATACACTCGCTCGTGCTGCGTCGGCAAATCTGCTTCGGCGGACGACTGCGCATACGCCGCGTGCCAGGCCAAGCATGCAAGGATGAGCGCAGCCACGCACATGCGTCGAAGCCTGTCGAGATGCTGCACAATGCCGCCTTTCTCTTGCTCGCAGCGCTCATCAATGGATTGGCTGCTTCTCCTCGCCGTCTGCGTCTTCATTGGCGCAGCCTCTGGATTTATCGCCGGACTCCTTGGGGTCGGCGGCGGGCTCGTGATCGTCCCGGCGCTTATCCTCCTGTTCGACCTGATGTATCCCGACAACGGCCCGCTGGCCTCACGTGGCCTGACGACCACGGTCGCAGTCGCGACCTCCCTCGCCTGCGTATTCGTCACCACCGTGATGTCCGGCTGGGCGCAATGGCGGCGCAGCCATGTGCATCTGCCCGCGGCCAGGCGATGGGCGCCGTTTCTTGTCCTCGGCGGCGCGCTGAGCGGGTGGTTCGCGCCAGCGCTCCCGGAAGTTGCCATTCGGCTCTTCATTGCAGTGCTTGTGTTCACTGTCGCCATTATATTGTCAACCCGATGGCAGCCTACACCGGGGAGTGACCTCCCTGGTCGCCCGCTCAGCGCACTGATGGCGGGTTGCACGGGCTTTTTTTCCGGCGTCGCTGGCATCGCCGGCGGCAATATGATGGTGCCGACGTTCATGTACTTCAATCTGCCGATTCACCATGCGATGGGCACATCGTCCTTCCTTGGCCCGTTCGTGGCGCTCTCGGGCGTCATCGCCTATATCGGCCGTGGCTGGACGGATACCGCCGGTGATGCAATGTTGCTTGGCTATGTGCATGTACCGGCATTCGCCGCCATCACCCTCGGCGCCCTGTTCTTTGCACCACTCGGAGTACGTTTCGCGCACCAGCGAAGCCCGCGCATCTTGCGCGCGCTGCTCGCGGTCTTCCTGATCGCGGCCGCGCTGCGCATGGGCTATTCGGCACTTGATGTATTCTGACGAGCTGACCCACGCACCGGAAACATCATGCCCGAATACCGAATTGAACGCGACAGCCTCGGCGAATTGCGCGTGCCGGCAGATGCGCTGTACGGCGCACAGACCATGCGCGCCATCAATAACTTCCAAATCAGCGGACTCGCCATGCCGAGCGAGTTCATTCGCGCCGTATGTCGCATCAAGCGCGCGGCAGCGAGCGCAAATCTTTCGCTTGGTCTCATCGAGCCCCACATTGCCGAAGCCATCATCTCAGCCTGCGACCTGCTCTTGGAGATGGACGATCTCCGCGAGCACTTTCCTGTTGATGTCTTCCAAACGGGTTCCGGCACCAGCACCAACATGAATGCCAACGAGGTGATCGCGCGCCTCGCAAGCGACAAGCATGCCATGAGCGACATGGATGTGAATGCCAACGACCATGTCAACATGAGCCAGAGCAGCAACGATACGATCCCGAGCGCCATCCATGTCGCAGCAGCGTGCGAACTCAAAACGCGCCTGATCCCTGCCGTTGAAGGGCTGCGAGCGCACATCCTCGCGCGCAGCACAGCACTTCAGCAGGCGACCAAGTCAGGCCGCACCCATTTGATGGACGCCATGCCAATCACGCTCGGTCAGGAACTCGGTGGCTGGGCGCAGCAACTCGCAAGCGGCGAGGAACGCCTTCAAGCCTGCCTGCCGAGGCTCTGCCGACTCGCGCAAGGCGGCACTGCCGTCGGCACAGGCATCAATGCACATGCTGAGTTCGCGTTCGAATTCGCTGCGGCACTGTCGCGATCAACCGCTATCGAATTCGCGCCTGCAGAGAACTTTTTTGAGGCCATCGCGACGCAGGACACAGCCGTTGAAGCATCGGGGGCTTTGAAAACGCTCGCTGTCAGTCTCATGAAAATCGCCAATGATCTGCGCTGGATGAACAGCGGCCCCTTGGCAGGTCTCGGCGAGATCGAACTGCCTGCCCTGCAGCCCGGAAGCAGCATCATGCCCGGCAAGGTCAACCCGGTTATTCCGGAAGCGGTCGCAATGGTATGCGCGCAAGTAATCGGCAATGACGCAGCCATCACGATTGGCGGTCAATCAGGCAATTTTCAGCTCAATGTCATGCTACCGATGATCGCCTACAACCTCTTGCAGAGCATCGATCTGCTCAGCAATGCCTGCGATGCGCTTGGGCGCCTCGTTATTCAAGATTTCCTCGTCAAGAACGAAGCCATTGAGGCGCCGCTCTCAAAGAACCCAATTCTTGTCACCGCGCTCAATCCGGAAATAGGCTATATGCGCGCCGCTGAAATCGCCAAGGCCGCCTACAAGGAGGGCCGACCGATTCGCGAAGTGGCGGCGGAGATGACCGACTTGAGCGAATCGCGCCTCGCGGAACTCCTTGACCCGGCGAGCCTCACGCAAGGCGGACTCGGCTAAACGCAGCAGCAAATCCGCCAATGCGCAGTTCATACAAGATTCTTCTCGCCTATGCGCGTGCCGCGACCTCGGACACAACGAGGCAGCACCATCGGATCGAACATGACACCCTTCACGGCCTCGGCGATGTGATGGTTGTCGACTTTCGCGATGAGCGTGTGTTCGCAGAGGCGATTCGCTCAGCCGACGCCGTTATCACATCGTGGGGCGTCCGCTTTGACCGTGAGGCCATTGCCACCATGTCTCGCTGTCGCATCATCGCCATGGCGGCGGTCGGTGTTGACATGGTCGATCTCGATGCCGCCACAGCGTCCGGCATCGTCGTCACCAATGCGCCGGACACCTTCATTGAAGAAGTTGCCGACCACACCATGATGCTGTTGCTCGCCGCGGCACGGCGCACCACACAGGTGCATACACTCGCTGCGAACGGCAAGTGGGGCGAAGGCCGAGGACTTTTGATGGGCGCACCTCGTCTGCGCGGACAAACCTTGGGGCTACTCGGCTACGGCAATGTCGCCCGTGCGACAGCGCGACGCGCACAGCCGTTTGGCTTGCGCATGATCGCCCACGATCCCTACCTGCCGGACACCGTCCTGTGCGCCGACAGCGTCGACCCGGTGCCATTCGATGAGCTGCTTCGCAATTCAGACTACCTGTCCCTGCACACGCCGCTCAATGACGAAACGCGCCACTTGATCAATGCCGAAGCGCTCCATGCCATGAGGCCGAGCGCCTACCTCATCAATACCGCACGAGGGCCGGTCGTTGATGAAGCGGCACTGATTGACGCTTTGCACGCGGGCCGCATTGCAGGCGCTGCGCTCGATGTCCTTGAAGCAGAGCCGCCGAACGCTGACAATCCCCTCTTGACGCACCCCAACGTGCTCGTGACGCCACATGTCGCATCCGCATCAACGCGCATGCTACCGGAATGCCGTCGCCGCGCCGCCACCCAAGTCGCGCTCGTGCTGCAAGGCAAGTGGCCGATGAGCTGCGTCAACTCCAAAGTGCTGGAAAGTACTGATCTTCTGCGCTGGCAGCCAACCCCGAGCGAGCGTGGGCCGAATCGTTAACGCAAGTGAACTCAATTCGAGATTCCGCAGCAACCTGCGATGGGAGCAGTTGACTGAACTCAGTGTTCCGGCGAGCTTTGCGCTGCTCGAAGGCAGCTTCTGCGCGATTCTCGCGGACAAGATGTTCGCCGCGCCCGGCTGGGTGCTCGCGCTGCTCACCTCGGCGCCGATGTGGGCAAACCTCTCGAGCGTCTTTTGGAATCCGCTGACGCGCGGCCTCCCGAAGGTGCCGACGATTCTGGCCCTTCAGGCGTTGACGCTTGCCTGCCTCGGCATTGTCGTCGCCTTGCCGCAGGGCGACAATCAACTTGGCCTCGCGCTGCTGGTGTCCGCCATGGTGAGCGGGCGACTGCTCATCTCCGGCATTATCACCGTTCGCAGTGTCGTATGGAGCCTCAATTGCCACCGCGATGTGCGTGCGCGTTCAACAGCGCGCTTGCACACCCTGACATCGGTTGTCACTGTCTCGGTGGCGAGCCTCGCAGGCTTGGTACTCGACAACGACCCGGGCTATTTTCGCTGGATTTACGCAGTCGGCGTGCTGCCCGGCATCATCGGCATCTGGTGCTTCTGGCATGTGGATGTGCCAGGCGAACTCAGACAGCGCGTTCTGGAGCGCCGCTCACGCGCCGTTGCCACGAGAAGCAGTCTCGGCGGGCTGCGCATCCTCTGGAGCGATCGCAATTATGGGCGCTACATGCTGTATCAATTCGTGTCGGGCATCGCCAACATGGGCATTGAAGCGCCGATTGTCTATCTCGTGTCGAGAGAACTCGGGGCGAGCTTCTTGACGAGCATCTCGATCACGCTGGTGATTCCATTTGTCAGCGGTCTGCTCGCTCTGCCTTTCTGGGCAAAGTACCTCGACCGTTCGCATGTCGTGCGATTTCGCTATATCCAATCCTATTATCTCTTGGCGTCCACACTCCTTCTTTGGGCGGGGGCGGAGCTCGGCTCACTGCTCGTGATCGGCATCGCGAGGATCATCGGCGGGCTGGTGCGCAGCGCTGGCGGCATTGCCTGGCAGATCGGCCACAACGACTTCGCGCCGCGTGCGAGCCTTTCAGGCTACATGTCTGTGCATGTCACGCTGACCGGCATCAGAGGGGCGATTGCGCCCTTCCTATTCATGGCGCTCTATCTTGGCATCGCCGATTGGAGCGGTTTGGGGGCGGGCGTGTTCCTATTCGCCACCGCTGTCGCCTGTCTGTCGGCTTGGGGGTTCTGGAGGCTGATGCGAGACCTCGACGCATAGCGCGAGCGTGGTGCCCAGGGTGGGGGTCGAACCCACACGCCACGAGGGCACAGGAACCTAAATCCTGCTTGTCTGCCAATTCCAACACCTGGGCGGCGAAGGGACAATTTTACCCCGCTACGAGGACCCTTCGAGCAAGTGCTATGCTTGGCGCACCGGGATCATGCGGGTGTGGCGGAATTGGCAGACGCAACGGACTTAAAATCCGTTGAGCTTTAGGCTCGTGAGGGTTCAAGTCCCTCCACCCGCACCAGATGTCCGCAGCACCTTCAGCGAGATAATATCGATACCGTAGTACTTCTGGTGCTGCACGCGCGAGGCCAGGGACTTCAATATCCTCAGCGACACTTCGTGCGCATGCCGATCATCCGGCGTATCGCTCAACAGCAGGATCTGGTTCTCCAGATTCTCCTCGCCGAGCGATGCGATGTACTCAAGCTCGGCGGCATCATCAACATCGCGTAGCGCGAAGCGCAAGTATCGAGTAGGTGCCTGCTCGCCTTGCGCATCGTCAAGGAGATTCAAGATCACCTCCTCAGAAGCGAGGCAGAGCCGGTCCGTCGCGCGCCTGCACCAGCCGCGCTTCCGAGCAAACGCTCGCAGCAGGCCCTCTAATTCCGCAATGACTGCAGGCTGCAAGGCACTTTGGTAGGTGATCCGCCGCGGGCTCAGCAGCTCCCACAGCGCAGACAGGAGAATAGCCGTCAGACCGCCGGATGTCATGCCGTTTTCAAGCAGCTGACCTAGCCAGCCTTGAAAGAGGTTCGGAAAAACCAGTCCGTATTGAAATCCGATGCCGACGCCAAGCGATAGACTCACGATGACCGCTTTGCGGTGGTCGAGCCCGTCGCGGGTCAGCACCTTGATGCCGACGGTGAACAGCAGGCCGATGATGAGCATCAGGAACGCACCGGCCACTGGCTCTGGGAGAGCAACAAAGAGCGCTGCGAATTTCGGAAAGAAAGCAAGCACACAAAGCGTCGCGCCAAGAAACAATCCGACATCACGGGAAGCGACACCTGTCAGCTCGGTAATGCTGACAGAGCTCGAATAGGTGGTGTTGGGCACCGTGGCGAACGCGCCTGAAAGAAAATTGCCAAGCCCGTCGGCATAGATAGCGCCCTGCACGACGCGGTAGTCAGGGCTGAGTGGCGTGCGGCGAGACACCCGCTGAATAGCGATCGAATCGCCGATCGTCTCGATCATGCCGACAATCGTCACCATGATGAACGCTGGCAGCAGCGCCCAGAATTCGGCACCCATGACAAATGCGACGTTCGGCCAAGCGACTTCCGGCATCCCGATCCATGCGGCTTCAAGGATCGGCGTCGGATCAAATATGCCAAGAAATACGGCGGCGAGCGTCCCCGCGAGCACGCCGGCCATGGGCGTCCACAGACGCATGGCGCCGCGCGCGCGCATCGCGAGGCCCGTGCTCACAAGCAGTGTCACGAGGACGCAAATGGCGGCTGCGTTGGTCTCTGTTGTATCTTGAGCGTGCGTCAACATGCCGTAGATGATCGGCAAGACGGTGACGGGAATGAGCATGATGACCGTGCCCGCGACCACCGGCGTGACGATACGGCGCAGGAGCGCGAGCTTCGCCGCGAGCAAGCACTGCACCAAGGACGATGCCAGCACAAGCATCGCCATCAAGCCCGGTCCGCCGCCTGCGAGCGCGGCGACGCACACTGAGATGAACGCGCCGGAGGTGCCCATCAAGAGCACATGTCCGGCACCGACCGGGCCGACCTTGACGGCTTGGATAACAGTCGAGGCACCGCTTACGAGCAAGGCCGCGAACACTGCCCAAGTCACATAGGCGCCTTCAATGCCAGCCGCCTTGGTGACGACCACCGGCGTGATGACAATGCCAGCGACGGAAAGCCCCGCCATTTGCAGGCCGAGTCCAAGCGACAGTGCTTTTGGCGGCTTGTCTTCGGGCTCAAAGCGCACCGCCTGCTGCGCGTCCATGGTGCAAAACCTCCTACGGCCGTAGCCTGCGCAATCGTTCAATGAGGCTCGATGTGTCGTAGCGCCTGCCGCCAAGCGCTTCCACATCGGCATAGAATTGATCGACAAGCGCGGTCAGCGGCAAGGGCGCGCCAATGTCTTCAGCCGTCGCCAAAGCGATCTTCAAGTCCTTGCGCATGTGCTCGACGGCAAAACCAAAGTCGAATTCGCCTTTGGCCATCGTCGCAGCGCGATTGACCATCTGCCAAGACCCTGCCGCACCCTTCGAGATCGCAGCAACAAGCGTTTCGACATCAAGTCCGGCTCGCTGCCCAAGTAGGAGTCCTTCGGCAAGCCCTTGCAGGATGCCCGCGATGCAAATTTGATTGACCGCCTTGGCGAGCTGCCCGCTGCCGCTCTCGCCCATGCGCGTGATGGACGCGGCGTAGCATTCGAGAACGGGGCGCACACGGGCAAGCGCCGCCTCATCACCGCCGACCATGAGGGTAAGCTTTGCGTTGACCGCGCCCGCTTCGCCGCCCGACATAGGCGCATCGATGAACTCGCAGCCTCGCGCTTGGCATGCGTGCTGCATATCTCGCGCGAGCTCGCTCGAGGTGGTTGTATGATCGACAAGAATGCCGCCGGGCGCGATTGTTGACAACACACCTGCCTTGCCTGCGACGACTTCGCGAACATCCTTGTCCGCCCCCACGCACAGCAGCACAACCTCAGCGCCACTCGCGGCCTCGCGCGGACTCGCCACGACAGTGCCATTGTGCGCCTGCGCCCAAGCATGGCGACGGTCAGGGGTGCGGTTGTAGGCACGCACTTCGTGGCCGGCGCGAACCACGTGCCCGGCCATGGGAAAGCCCATCACGCCGAGGCCGATAAATCCTACTTGCATATTTCGCGCACTCCAGCCATGAGGCAGTGCATCTTGCCATCTGCGAGAATGCCGAACAACGTGGCTCGCACGACGGCTATGCACCCGCCTTCCATCGACGCACTCTTGAAGTCAAGCGCGTTTGCGCCTTTGGTGATGCGCTACGGACGCATGGTGGTACGCAATATCCTGCGCGAGATGAACCAGCAGCGGAGCGAAGTCGGTCATTTCGTCGGACATGACGCGCTGCTCGCGAGCGCCACCGAACGCCTTGACCGTTCCATTGGCAGCGGCGCCGTGCGCGTGTTCAACATGACTGGTGTGCTGCTTCATTCCAACCTTGGCCGCGCCGTGCTCGACGCCGACACCAGCGCAGCAATCGTTCGCGAAGCGTCCGGCCACGTAGCGCTCGAGGTCAGCGCACGCACGGGCAAACGAGGAAACCGCGAGTCGGCCGCAGCCGCAGCGATCTGCGCACTCACGGGCAGCGAGGCGGCGACCCTGGTCAACAACAACGCGGCCGCGGTCATGCTCATGCTCGCCGCGCTCAAGAGCGGCGCTCGCAACCAAGTGATCGTGTCGCGCGGCGAACTCGTCGAAATCGGTGGCAGCTTCCGCCTGCCCGACATCATGCGCGCGGCGAATGTCAAACTCATCGAAGTCGGCACCACCAACGTAACGCGACCAAGCGACTACCTTGAGGCCATCAATGCGCGAACTGCTGCCATTTTGAAAGTCCACACCAGCAACTATGCCGTGCGTGGCCACACAAGCGCCTCAAGCCTGCGCGCGCTTCGTCCAATCGCCGAGGACAAGGGCGTTCCGCTGTGCATGGACGCGGGCAGTGGCTGTCTCACTGACATGACCAAATTTGGCTTACCGAAAGAACCGCACGTCTCTGAAGCGATCAAGCACGGCGCACGCCTCGTCACTTTCAGCGGCGACAAACTGCTTGGTTCTGTACAGGCAGGCTTCCTGATCGGCGACAAATCGCTTATAGCGCGTATCAATCGCCATCCGATGAAACGCTCGCTCAGGCTCGACAAGATTCGCCTTGCGCTCCTTGTTGAAACCCTCAAAGCCTATCAATCGCCGCAGACGCTGTCCCGCCGCGTGCCGCTATTTCGTGCGCTTGCCCGCAGCCACGCGGAACTCGAAGCCTCGGCGGCCAAGGTGTGCGAAACTCTCACTCCGGTGCTCGATGCCGGCCATTCATGTCGAACTGTCCACGCGATGTGCGAAATGGGCAGTGGCAGCATGCCCGGCGTCACCTTGGAATCGCGCGCCGTCGAGATTCAAGCACCGTCGCAAGCCGCCCTCAAGCGCTTCGATGTCAAGCTCCGCAGCCTGCCGACACCGGTCCTCGGGCGCATTCACGCGGGCACTCTGCTGCTCGATCTCAGAGCGATCGACGATTTGCCGCGACTGCTTGCGAACCTCCGTGAGTTGGCAGGCACATGATCGTCACGCTCGCCGGGCATGTGGACCACGGCAAGACCGCGCTTGTGCATGCGCTGACCGGCATCGATACCGACAGGCTCGAGGTTGAGAAAAAACGCGGACTGACGATTGAACTCGGTTTCGCCTACGCCGATTTCGGCGGGGAGCGCATCGGATTCGTGGATGTCCCCGGCCATCACAGGTTCATCCGCACAATGATTGCGGGCATCAGCAGCGAACAGTTCGCCATGCTCGTCATTGCGGCAGACAAAGGCGTGAAGCCGCAGACCGTCGAGCACCTCGATATTCTCGAAACCATTGGCATCACGCGCGGCATGGTGGTTTTTTCACGCGCTGACCGTGCATCCATGGAACAGCGCGACAAGACGCACGCAGCAGCGCACGCCCTGCTCGCGGAGTCGTTCTTGCAGGATGCAAAGGCCGTTTGGTGCTCGGCGCACTCGGGCGAGGGCATCGAACTTGTCAAACAGGCGCTCGCAAGCGCGGCGCGCGGCACGCGGCGCGAATCGAGCGAGACGCACTTTCGCTTGTGTGTTGATCGCGCCTTTCATTTGAGCGGCGCCGGACTCGTTGTCACGGGCGCAGTGCATTCAGGCAAGGCGAGCGTCGGCGAAGCGCTCGCGACAAGCCGCGGGACGCGCCCGGTACGTATTCGAAGCATGCGCGTTCTCGATCAAGACGCCACATCAACCCACCAAGGAGACCGAGCCGCTGTCAACATCACTGGCATTGATCTCAACGAAGTCAAGCGCGGCGATTGGCTGTTGCCCGCCCACACCTGCACCCCGACCAAGCGCGTGAGTCTTGCGTTCCGGGCGCTGCGGCGACTACCAAACGCGCTGTCTCGTTGGACGAGCGTACACCTGCATCATGGCGCCGCGCGTTTCACCGGACGGCTGCGCCTCGCCAGTGCTTCCCTGCTTCAAGCCGGCGAAACACACCTTGTCGATTGCTTACTTGATGAGCCAATCGTTGCCAAATGGGGGGATCCTGTGCTGATCCGGGACGCCGCTTCGGAATCCACACTCGGCGGCGGACCGGTGATCGACACCTGCATTGCTGAGCGAAGCGGCCGGCAGTGGACGCGCGGGCGCGGCGAATTGCTTGCCGCCTTGGCGCTTGCGGGTCCGATAGATTCGCTGCGCGCGGTGCTTGCGCACAGACCCGTCCTCACGCTCGCAGCGTTCGCGGCGATGAGGAACTTGCCGGAGGCAAGGCTTCAAGACAAACTGATTGCATCCGATACGCATTGCTGGGAGGCGGACGGCAAGCGGCACGTCACGTTGAAACGCACGCTTGGGCAAGTTCGCAAGGAGATCTTGCAGCGGATCGATGCCTGGCATAAGGCACACCCGGACGAGCCGGGGCTTCGTATCGAAACGCTGCGCAAGACAAGCAATCTTCACGCCGAGCTCATGCGCCACACGATCACGCAACTCATCGCTGACAAGGAAATTCTTGTGCAATCAGGTGCGCTGCAACGCCCGAACTTTCAATCGAGGCGCACGCCGGAAGAAACCATCCTCGCACGCGCGCTCGCCGAGCAGGACAACCGCGCCCCAACGCTCGGCGACCTAGGCGACATGCTGGCAATGACACCGCACGCCCTGCGCCGGGCGGCCAAGGGTCTCGAAGCGACGGGCGAGCTGGTATTCGTCAATGAGCGCCGGCTCGTGCGCCAGGAGGTGATGCGGGAAGCAATTGATCTCGCGCGGCAGCTTGAATCGCCGCAAGGCTTTGTCGTGCGCGAGTTTCGCGACGTGAGCGGCCTCGGACGCAACGCCTGCATCGACATTCTCGAGTATCTTGATCGTAGCGGGATGACGCGCCGAGTCGGCGACCGCAGGTTTCTCAACCGCCGCTAGTGTCCTGTCCCATAAATAAGTGTGGATTCAGCGCGCAGGAGAAGGGCTGTG
>JAPOTJ010000025.1 GCA_026709225.1 Gammaproteobacteria bacterium
TCGCTGTCTGGGCCAGATTGCTTCGCCCGCACAGGCAGTTGCGGACGTCAAAAGGGGTGCGGGGACTGATCGAAAAGCATCCCGAAGTTCCGCTGCTGAGGGTGGAAGTGGCGTAGGTTCCGCCCGTCATGAAGCATACCGAGTTGATCGGATTGGCCTCTCCAAGCCCGGTCACATCCGCATAGTAAATGGCGGTATAGGGCGTTTTGGCGGCAACTTGGATGTTGTTGGTTGCCCTGCCCACCGCGTTTGTTGACGTGACTGTCCCTAACTCTATTAGATGGGTCTGGGCTCCTGTGTTGCTGTTAATCAACCGCAGTTTCAAAGGAAATTCGGAAACCGAGGAATCGCCGCCAACCCGTCCCCTCAAGAAGGAGTAGGTAACGCGAGCAAAGTTATTCGTGAAAATGCCCTGCATGCCCGCGCCGTTTATCACGGAGGTATTGACCCCAAGATGGTTTCCATCAATGTTATGGACATAGCCGCCCCTACAGGCGGGCTGTCCGATCAACCCCGGCGCGGTGACGTTCTGCGCCCACACCGGCGCGGCGACCACCACCGCCACCAGCGCGGCGGTGATTGTTGCTAATTTAGCAAGGGAGGGGGGGGGTATTTACTGGTTATTCGTTTCATGTTGTTTGCTTCCTTCGGTAAGCCTGCCGGCAAAGTAGTGCACCAGCGGTGCGGTTGGCACCTAATGTATCATGCTATCACAGGGTTACTACCGGGCGTTGTGTCCTACATTCAACCGTGAAGTGCAACGCTCGGTGAGATGGTAATTCCGCTAGGATCGAAGGCGTTTTGCAAGATATCAATGGAAGCTTTGAAGCCAAGGCACTTGCGTGGCCGGTTGTTGATCCGGTGGACGGCTTGCCGGACCTGCGCGTCGGTGACCTTCGAGCGGCATGGACTTCGGGAAGTACTGCTCGGAAGCCCGTTTGAGTGCTTGCTGAAGCCCGCGCTTCCAGCGTTGCACTAGCAAGTTGAATCTAGGACATTTATTATGCAGATGTCAATAGTGCAAAATTTGCACAGGTTCGTTCCGAAGGGAGTCGATGAAAGAAAAAGAAGAGTGCGAGAAAGTCCTTTGAGCAATTCAGGATGGAGGCTGACGAGATTCGGAATTTCGTTCGAGACATGCTTGAATTACGTCCAAGACTTTCGGCCCAATACCAAAATTGGATTTACGAGCAAGCAGTCATTCGACTCTATCGAGCATTTGAGAATCTGATCTTGAGTTGCTTAATTGCCGCAATTAACAATGATACTAGGCAGTTGTCTGATGTCACGGATGTGCATTTTCCAAAGCATCTGAATGACAAGGTTTTTCGCTACATTATCGTCGGAGATGGACACTTCAATTTTCGCGGCGGCAGCGATTTGGTCGGGAAGCTTAAGAAATTCCTGCTAAAAGACCATTACCTTGTCGAGGAGGTTGCGGAACAGACATGCAGGCAAGCACTGGAGCGTTTGTCCGCACTCAGGAACTACGCAGCGCACGATAGTGAAACATCAAAGAAGCGCGCTTTGAAAGCAGTGGACCAGAAAAAGATCAATCAGGCTGGTGCGTGGCTCAAGAGCCAGGGTCGGCTGGAGGAAATCATGGATAAGCTTGATAAGCTGGCTAACAGAATTTACGACCGCGCCCCCTTACTAGTCGCGGACAAGGTTCGCCTGCGATAACAACGCAGATATTCAACGTCAAACTATGATTGAACGCTCTAGGCTGATAGCTAAATTCGTGCCTCGACCGCCCGAAGTGCTTGCGCTGCGTGCGGCAAGGACTGGCTCTCAAGAATATCGATGTACTTGGTAACTGAGATAGGCGGACTTCGCAATCTGGCTCTTACGGCGGCAACAGCAGAATAGACGTTCTCAGGCGCTTGCTCGATCAGATGCGAGATGAACTTGTCTGGATGCTGAGCTTCGATGCCGTATGCGTCAAGGTTCTCACGAGGAAAGTCTTTGAGATCGCAGGTTACGATGACATCGGCTTTCGCCACAATCCCCGCTGCGAGCACATGTCGGTCATGCGGGTCCGGCAGATGCAGCGACGGAATCAGGGCACTGAAATTCTCCACGAGGCAATCCCGAACGCTGGCATCCATCAACTCGCGGGTTCGCTGAAGTTGCTGAAGTGTCAGATCTGGCCGGTCTTCGAGAAGGTTCCGAATCCACTCATCATGGATTTCGCTAGTCCAATGCGCCCGATACAAGTCCGACAACGCGAGTTGCATGAGCAGGTCGCGAAGCGGGGCAGGGTACAGGACGCTGGCGTCGTAAATCGCCGCGAGATTCGCCATGGGCGGCTAATAGCCCATTTTCAATTCTTGGGCTTGACGAGTCAGCTCGTCTAGCGCGTTCGCTCGCTCCTGGTCTATCCGGTGCTTGTAGGCGAGAAGATCACGCACATCCACTCGCCGATGTGTGCCCACCTTGCGGTGATCAATCAATCCTTCATCTAGGAGCTTTACCAGATACGGCCGAGATACGTTCAGTAGGTCGGCCGCCTGCTGAGTGGTGAGTTCCGCATGCATTGGCATCAATTTGACCACGTTGCCTTCGGCCATTTCCGTGAGCATGTTCATCAATAAACGCACGGCTTCGGCTGGCAGTGAGACAACCTCCCTCCGACCACGTTCCTTAACCTCCATTTCCAATGGCGTGGCACGGCGAGCATAACTTGATAGCACACGGCTCGATTCGCGCGCCAGAACCGACTCGTGCTCTGATAGGAGCAAGTCATGGAAATTCTCTTTTGCAGCATTCATAGCTGGGCCCTTGGAATTGCGTGCGCATTTTCTCAGCGGGAAAGTTTGCCTGATATTCGCAATAAACGCAATATACGAAATAAACGATAGTCTACGAAGACACGCTCGAAGAGATAATCGCACGGTATCAGGACAAAGAGGCACCTCACTGAAGTGAAGTTTTCCTACCAGCGAAGAGGCTCTTGAAAGGGTGCGGTGGCTGAGGTTGGTAACAACCAATGCGTCGGACGAAACTTGCCGAGTCTTACTTCGATAGGAGCAGTTCGCGGAAATTCTCTTTCACAGCGGTCATCTGTCTAACTCAGCGAATTACGTTAGGAGACAAGAAGTAGCGACTCACGTTTGGCAGCCTTTGAAAGACGCCGGCCCAAGCTCACGAACGAGAGTATGCCGGACGACCATTCATTTGCAACTAAAGCGGCACCAAGCTGCCCGGCATCGGCTGTCTTCAAAGCGTGTCGGGCGAGTATTGCGGATGCGTGCGAGCGGACCCCCATCATATCGGTAGTCTCGTTCCAAGACGCGGCAAAATCGTGTAACTCGCGGACAGCTTTGGCACGTCGATGGTCGGCAAGATTATTTTCACGAGCACGCCTTTCGATTGCGCTTAGCATCTCGACCCGCGTCCACGCCCAAGTGACAACTTCAGGATCTTCGGTGAGCCATTGGAAGACACGCGCAGTGGTCGATTCCGATATGAACAGCGGAACGAGCGCCGAAGAATCCCAATATCTCAGCAGCCCTCTCTTCGCTCTTCCAGAAGCGCATCCAATATGCTGGTTCCTAAATCAAGCGGCTTGCGTTCAAGTATGTACTCGGCACTGACAGTGGCGCGGCGCAAAACGCCTTCCTTGGCCATTTTGTCAAGTAATTCAGAATCTTTTATCTGCTCGGTCACGGATTTGATCGGTTTCAGGCAGGCGACCGGATGGCCTCGATTCAGAATCTGAGTTTCTTCGCCATTCTGCGCTTCTAGAACCTAGCAGGACAGGTCCGCCCTCAATCCAGAAATTGAAACACTTGACATCTCATCAACACCGCATAGCTCTCAAGTCACTATTATGTGCCACCTTGGGCTCTGCAGCCCTTCCGTTCAGGTAGTGCGCGGATTCCGGCCGCCAAAACTGACTGCATTGCCCAGCGGACCTGAGCGCTATCACAGACGCGGTCCTATCCCAACCATCTCAGTGCCGTGAACAGCAGCGTCGCAGTCACCATCTGTGCTCCGATAATGCGTGCGGTCAATCGAGCCTCGAGCAACTCCAACCGATCATCAAGTGCTTTTTCGGTCACGCCACCCCCGAACCCGGCTTCGCGGCGCTCCCGCGAAAACTCACACCCCACAACTCCGCCCCCGATTGTCCTCCTCAAGCCATGCCATCAACGGCGCGAAATACTCAACAATCGCGCTCGCGTCCATCTCGCGGCTGCCCGTCAAGTCTTCAAGCGTGTCCTGCCACGGCTGGCTGGCGCCTTTTTGCATCATCGACCACAGGGCTTCGCCGGCGGCCTTGTTGCCGTAGAGCGAGCAGGTATGCAGCGGCCCTTCGTGCCCGGCAATCTCGCACAGCGCGCGCTGGAACTGAAATTGCAGGATGAATGCGAGGAAGTAGCGGGTATAGGGCGTGTTGCCTGGCACGTGATACTTGGCGCCGGGGTCGAAATCGGCTTCGCTGCGCGCCACCGGCGGCGCGATGCCTTGATACTCGGTGCGCAGCGCCCACCAGCCGGCGTTGTAGTCCTCGGGCGCAATCTCGCCTGAGAACACTTTCCATCGCCATTCGTCGATGAGCTTGCCGAAGGGCAGGAAGGCAATCTTGTCGAGGGCGACTTTCATTTGATTGTTGATCACCGCCTCTTCGCTGGTGCTTACGTCGGAAACAAGCCCTAGGCTTTCAAGAAAGCTCGGCGTCATGGACAGCGTCACCGTGTCGCCGATGCCTTCGTGGAAGCCGTCGTGCGCGCCTTCTTGAAAAATGCTCGGCACGTCGGCGTAGGCGAGGTAGTAGTAGATGTGACCGAGCTCGTGATAAATGGTCACGAGGTCTTCCTGCGTCGGCGTGATGCACATCTTGATGCGCACATCCTCCGGCGCATCGACCGACCACGCGCTCGCATGGCACACGACTTCGCGGTCGCGGGGCTTGGTGAGCATGGAATTCGACCAGAAGGGGTCGGGCAGCGCGGGCATGCCAAGCGAAACGAAAAAGTCTTCTGCCGTTCTCGTCATTCGCTCCGCGGTGTAGCCTTGCGCCGCAAGCGCGCCGGTGACGTCGAGGTCGCTCACGCCTTCAAACGGCTCCATGAGCGGATACAGGTGCGACCATTCCTGCGCCCACATGTTGCCGAGCAGATGCGCCGGAATCGGGCCGTCAAGCGGCACGCGCGCATCGCCGTATTCGTCATTGAGGCGAACGCGCACGGCGCAGTGCAGCTCGTCATACAGCGGCCTGACTTGATTCCAGAGCCGGTGCGTTTCATCGGCGAACGCCGCCGGTGACATGTCATAGCCTGAGCGCCAGAGTTCGCCGAGATTCTCGAAGCCGAGTTCCCTTGCGCCTTCATTGCTCAAAGCGACGAACTCGGCGTAGTCGTCGCGCATCGGTGGCGAGATGGTGCGCCATCCAGTCCACGCATCGAGCAGCACGTCATAGTCACGGCTTTTGGCGAGCACCGCGCTCAGCGCCTCAAGATCTTGGCATGGGCCGCCGTCTTCGGGGCAGTATTTGCCTTGGCCGTAGATTCCGGGCATGCGCGTGCTGATCTCGGCGAGGCGGGCGCGCTTTGTGGCATCGTCAGGGGCTGGCGCGGAGGAACCGAGCTTGAGCAGCTTGAGTGCGCGCGCAGCCTCGTCACTCATGGGCTCTCCGTCATACACGCTCGCCTCCTTCACTGCGCGGGTGTGAAACTCAAGCCATTTCTCGCTCGCCTCGGCTGCGAGAATCTGCGTGTCTTCGTTGATATAGGTGGCGCGCACCCAGTAGGCGGCGCTCGCCGCCCGGCCGCGCGCGTCGATCTCGTCGTTCAGCTTGGCGACAAAATCGTCTGCTGAGAGCTTTATCGGATCCGGTGCGGTTACGGGTGCGCAGGCGCTCACGCCGAAGAAGGCAAGGCACACAAGGAGGGAGGTGCGAGCGGCTTGAAGCATTCGACGTTTCCTTTGAATGAGACATGCCAACTATAGCAACAGGTCGTCGCTCTTGAGAGAATGACACCATGATGAACATTGATCCCCGCACAGCAACAGAAATCTATACGCGCGATTTGGAATCTTGGGCACAAGGAAAAGCTCAGCCCACGAGTCGCCACAACAGGCGCATGTACCGCGCAATGCTGCGCATGGCTCGCCAATTCCCGTCGCGTCAGCTCAACAGTGCCGCCCAGGAAACGGGCCAGGTATGGGTGTGGTCTGACCTGCATTTCGGTCACGACAACATTATTCGCTACACCAATCGCCCCTTCGCCGATGCGGATGAAATGGATGCCGCGCTCTACGCCAATTGGCGGCGAACGGTCGGGGAAGACGACACCTTGCTCGTCATCGGCGACCTCGCCATGCGCCGCGCCATTTGCGAAGAAACATGGGAGCGCGTGCGCAGCGGCGCTGGCAACGTCAAGCACCTCGTGCTCGGCAACCACGACCTAACCGGATCGGGGGAAGTGCGTGTTGACGGATTCGACCTGATGAGTTCGCTCGTCTGCATCGAAGGCGAGCCGCCACTTGTTTGCACGCATTTGCCGCTTGCGAATGTGCCTGATGGCTGGGTGAACGTGCACGGCCATACGCATGACGCCGCGCCGCAGCGCTCGCCGCATATCAATGTCTCGGTCGAGCAGCTTGACTATGCGCCGGTGGCATTGCGCCGACTGCAATTGCTTGCCTGCGAACTGGTGAGGGCCTGTTACCCTCCCGGCAACACGACGCTTGAGCGGCTCGCGAGCATGGGGGTGTGAGGGAAGAAGTGGGCGATCATCACGCGCACCAAGCCATATCAAGGCGTTCCGGCCCCCGAAAAAACAGATTGAACGGATAGTTGAGGCTATCAAGATTCTCGACAGAAAACATCGGCACTCGTTCGATCAATCGGCCGAGCGCGATTTCGGTTTCGATTTTCGCGAGCTGCGCGCCGAGGCAATAATGTGCGCCGCCGCCAAAGCTTTTGACGCGCTTGATGCGGCGCTCTATGTCAAGGACGTCGGGGTCTTGATAGACCGCTTCGTCGCGATTCGCCGAGGCGAGCAGCAGTATCACCATCTCGCCAGCAAGAATCGTCTGCCCGGCCAGCTCGACATCGGCCTGCGCGACGCGCGGCAATTGCTGCACTGACGAGTCGTAGCGCAGGAACTCCTCGACGGCCTTGGGCATGAGCGCTGGCGTCTCGCGCAGCTTCTGCAACTCTTCTGGATGCCGGGCGAGGGCGATGATGGAATTGCCGATCAAGTTGACGGTGGTTTCATGGCCAGCAACAAAGAGCAGCAGGATGTTGATGATGAGCTCTTCCTCGCTGAGCGCCTCTTCGACCTCGTTCTTGTGCAGCAGCGCGGAGATCAGGTCATCCTGCGGTTTTGCACGCTTTTCTGCGAACAGCGCCGACAGGTAGTCGCTGAACTCTTCTCGCAAAACGTCTGAACGGGCGTTGCGCTCTTTGAGGGTTGTTGCCGGATCCACGCCGAGGCCCTCGATCAGTCCCATGGAGACCTCGTTGAATCTTGGCCGGTCCGCTTCGGGTACGCCGAGCATATCGGCGATGATGGTCGAGGGGATGGGCCGTGCGAAATCGCGCATCGCCTCCATGTGCCCGCGCGGAATGATCTCGTCGAGCAGCGAATCTACCAATCCGAGGATGCTCGGTCTCATGCCTTCAACACGTCGTGCGCTGAATGCTTTGACGAATCGGCTGCGGATTCTCGTGTGGTCCGGCGGGTCGATGTCGAGCATGGAATCACGATCAGAAAGGTTTTGAGCGTAGGCGGGCAGCCTGTGCTCGGTGCCCGGAAGCGGCTGCTTGCCGAAGCGAGGGTCGCGCAGCACAAAGTCCACGTCGGCATCGCGTGCGATCAGCCAGTCGCCGTTCGGCGACTTGATCATGCGCTGTTCTCGCAGAAACGAGAGCGCAGGATAGGGGTCCTGCACGAAGGCTTTGAGCGCTTCTGGCGTCTTCAGGTTTAGCATCTCGTTCAGTATTTCAACACGAGGGCGGTGACGCGCCTACAATACACGCCCGACACGTTTTTGTTGCGGGCTCGTAGCTCAGTTGGTTAGAGCAGTGGACTCATAATCCATTGGTCGTAGGTTCAAGTCCTACCGGGCCCACC
>JAPOTJ010000018.1 GCA_026709225.1 Gammaproteobacteria bacterium
CACGGAACCTGCCTGTCGCCACTGATACGGCATTATTAGTTTGATGGAGTACTAGTCACACTTAACGCATCCCAGCCTGACACTTCTACCAGCGATGCAAGCTGACGCTCGGCGCATCTGGCATGGCGTCAGCGAGTAGCCATCGGCACACGAGAACGCCTTCACGGTAGCCTGCGGTGCTGATCCAGTTCTTCTCAGCCGGTCGTTCGGACAGCGTCACGAGGTAGCTGCCGTCGGCTTCCGGCCGAATGGTCCGAGAATTGAGACACACGGGATAATCGAGATAGTTCGTTGACTGCATGAGGAAGTTCCATGTTTGCAGTCCCCAGTAGCAGGCATCGGGCGAGCGCAAGCGCACTTGCAGATACTCGTCCTCCTGCACACGGAACCGGCACATGCAGTAGATATTGTCCGGCGTGCCCCAGCCTGGCTGGCGATACTGAGATGCGAAAGGCGGCAGGAACTCGTTGATCGGAAAATCGATGGGCAGCGGCGCGACCAAGGTCGTGCCTTGGATGAAGTTGGTGATGGTGCGGATTCTTGTCGCCAATTCGTCATCGTTGAGCGGTTCGGGCTTGGGATGTGGGTGCGTGTTTTCGATGGAGAGCCGGCTCTCCGTCGAGCTTGGGCGGTCGAAGAAATACTCGCGCGTGAATAGCGTCACCGAATCCGGGTCGATCTTGAACTCATTTGCGCCCTTCGGATTCTGCGTCAACTTGATCTCAAAAGAACCATCGCTTTCGAACTCGATGTCCGTGTGATTGATGTTCAAGGTGACACGCTCCGAGAGCTCCCCGTGCGGCTGGCCGCCATACAGACAAAAGCTCAAGTAGCAGCTATCGAAGCGTTGGCCGCGGATGATGTACTCCTGATCGCCTCTGACTTGCGTGAAATAGTAGGCCGAATCCACGTTGTCTCCGAGGATCTTGTACATGCCGTCGGAAAGTGGCTTGAACCTCGGATGCAGCGGGTCGTTCAAGAGATAGAAGTCTGTGGCTATATGCAGCATATGAAAAATGTGCTGGTAGCCATCGGCCTTGCCCTGATCATCGAGGTTCGCGCGCTCGGATAGGAATGACTGGTCGGCCGAGCGGATCATGTCGAGAAGCTCGTCAAGCGCTTGCTTACTATTCATGCGGGTGTTCCTTACAGTGTGTCGAGAAATGTGAAATAGCGTGCGTATTCGCGCTCGATGTCGGCGTTTGTAAGGCTGAAGGCTTCCAGCGAATAGTTGTGTACGCCGTGCTTGTCTTTTGGCTGCGACCGCAGGAAGTCCTGCATGTGCGCCCGGTTTGTCGCATCGAGCGGCCAGCCGAAATGCGCATAGATGCGGTCAACCGTACCAATCTGATCCGAGGCAAAGTCCTCGAACTTGACGTCGAGGATCTGATCGTCGCGGCCGAGCTCATCGCGGGCGTCGAGGAAGCGATCATAGGCGCGCGCCCAGAACGTGAGCGTTTCATGGCTTGACCGCTCGTGGTCTTCCCCGTCCGTGTATGCGCTTCGCACCGACGATAGCAGGCTCGACATCGATGCCACGGTCTCGCGCGGGTCGCGGTGCGTCATGATGATGCGCGCATCCGGGTAGACCTCGAAGAGTGCGTTGAGGCGCACAAGATGCAATGGGCTTTTGAGCAGCCAGCGCGCGGGGCGCACGCCGCCAGATTGCATGAACTGCAAGAAGCGCTTATGCCAGCGCATGTTCTCAAGCTGATCGGCTTCATTGAAGAACCAGTCCGCATAGCTCGGCAGGGTGCATAGGCAGACGTATTGATAGCTGGCGAAATTGAGCGCGGTGATGCCGAGGCACTCCTGCGGCTCGTCGGCCTCCATGTAGTGCATTTTGCGAAAATCCGGCACCAGCGTGAACAGCTGCTCGAACTCCTTGCGTATCTGATCGATTCGCGGATTCTGACGGTAGGTCTCCGGTGTCGGCGCGGGGTAGGGCAGCAGGCACTCCCAAGCGAGCGGCGAGCGATAGCGGCTGTCCCTCGACAAGAGCGCTTGCAAGATAGTCGTGCCTGTGCGTGGCAGTCCAATGACGAAGGTGGGCTCGGTGATGTCTTCTTCAAGAATTTCTGGGTTGCGCGTCAGTTCGCGTTCAATTTCGAGCCTGCCTTGTGCAGCGCGCTCAACTGTGCGCTTCAAAGCAATGTGCCCGAAGGTGTTGAGCGATGCTTCTTGCTGAATCGACGCGGTGAGCTGACGAAACCCTGTCAGGAACTCAGCGCTGTCGATAGAGAAGCCGGCGCTGCGCTCCGCCTTACGAAGCATCGTCTCGGTGTCCCAGGAAAAAAGCGTGATGCCGAAACGCTTGAAGAGCCGTCCTAGCCAGTTAATCAGATCAAGTGCCTTTGTGCGACCTGTCTGTGGCGCTTGGAGGGATGACGTCTCCAACTTCATGCCTCGCGCAGCCGCCGTCCGCACATCATCCAACCGCTATGCAAGGTTCGTTATTGGGGTAGAACTGCTCGCAGTAGCGACGATAGCGAAATATATCGCGGTCAGTTTGGCACAGGCCCGGGTTTGGTTGAAAGGCCATGCGCGACCATATTTTCTCGTCGAAGCCGACTTCGGTGGCAAGTTCCCTCGCAAACAGCTTGGAAAGCCTCGGCAGTACAAAGCCTTGCGGCAACCGATGCAGCCCGCCGAGCCGCGGTGCGGACAACACCTGTGCCCCCATCCAATAGTCTATATATTCGCCATCGCTTGGCGTTGCCAACAACCATTTCCGAGACTTGACGCCAATCTCTGGCGCGTGGACGGTGACGATTGAGATGCCAAGCCCCCACACGCTGACATCGACCTCATAATGAAAACGAAAACGATTCAGCAGGGGCGCGGTCATGCCTCGGTCAAAGGCGTAGTAGGCGTTCAGAAAAGCGCCGTCAATTTCGGTGTCTGCGCGGTGCTTGAGATTCTCGTACTTGTGAAGATACAAGAGATGAGACCAGTCCACCGAATTTTCAGACGTCGTTTGTGGATGGGCGCGCATGCGACTCTTGATGAACGCGCGGTGCGTGAAGTCGCTTTCAGGCACTTCAGGGACCGACCATTCAGGCGCCTTTCCGGTAGAGTCGTAATAGGCGCAAACGAGTCCATTGGCCTCTTGCATGGGATAGGTGTGCAGCTTGATGGCACTCGGCGCGGCGCCTTGGGCGATTTTGACGCATTGGCCCGAGTGCGCGTACTCGAACCCGTGAAAAGGACAGACAAGCCGATTCTCTCTCAAGAGCCCGCCTGCCTCAGGGCCGAGATGCGCGCCAAGATGCGGGCAGAAGGCATCGGCGACGAGCACGCTGCCGTCCTCGGCACGCCAAACGATCACCTCTCGGCCCATCCAAGTGCGCGCCATGTGCGTGTTCGGCTTGAGGTCCTTCGATTCTGCAAGGACATACCAGCCATGGGGGAAGGGGTTGAGGGAAGTGCTCATATCAGGGATCAGTCAGTCGGAACGAACGTGCGCTCTGGCAGTGAAGTCGGCATCGCATGTTCGTCAAGGAGTTTCATAAAAGGTGCGCATTTTACACTCGCGGTTGTGAGCTATGTGTGTCATCTCGACCGTGCGCCTGTTTCTTGGCCTTCCGCTTGGCGCTGCGATATAGTGTTCACATGGTACGTGTCTGATGAGTGCGCAGCATATGGCGGAAAACAAGTTGACCACGAATAATCGAAAGACGGAGCACGGTACGTCTGAAATCAAGCGACGCAAGCTGCTGCTGAATCAGCTGATTGAACTGTTCGAGGGTCACGATGCCGATGATGAGCTGCGCCGCCTCAAGGCACAGGACGAGGGATTCTAAGGCCGAAACCCAAAGCTCGTTGTGCCGATCAGCGTGCCGAGCCGCGTCTGAATCGACTCAACCCATTCGGCGAGGACAGGCCGTGTTTCTCTCGGGTCAATGAGTTCATGCACGGCGAAGCTCTCGGCGGCGCGAAATGGCGAGCGATTCTGCCGAAGGCGTGCCTCGATTTCTTCGCGTGCGGCTTGTGGGTCCCCAGCCGCTTCAATTTGCTTGTGAAACGCGACCGCCACACCGCCTTCGAGCGGCAGCGCGCCAGTTTCGACCGATGGCCAGGCGACGATGTAGTTGTCGTCGCTGTAGTGCGCTGCGGTCGCCACGCCGAAGCCTTTGTGCACTTGCACCGATGCCCAGGGGACCGATGACTCGACCGCAGCACAGACAGCGGCCATGCCATAGCGAATCGTGCCCTTGGCTTCGGCGTCAGGCCCAATCATAAAGCCGGGCTGATCGACGAAGTTGACAATAGGCAGATGGAAGGTGTCGCACATTTCGACGAATCTGCGGTATTTTTGCGCGGCTTCGGCGGTCATGGCGCCAGCAAAGAAATGGCAGTCGTTTGCGAGCACGCCGACGGGCTGACCAGACAGGCGCGCGAGCATTGTGATCTGGCTCGGTCCGTAGGTTCGTCCCATTTCAAAACAGCTTCCTCTGTCCATCACCAGCGCCACGATGCGGCGCATGTCAAAGGGTGTGTTGGCCTGCTTCGGCACGATTGAAAGCAGCGCTTCCTCGGTGCGCTCGGCCGGGTCGTTGCAGGCAATACGGGGCGCACGCTGCCAGACATTGTCGGGCAGGTAGGAGAGAAATCTGCGCGCCTGCTCGAACGCATCGAGTTCGTCTTCGGCAATAGTATCGACAATGCCGCTCGTACTGTGGACAAGCGCGCCGCCAAGCTCATCTTTTGTCATGCTCGACCCAAGGGCACGCTCGACGATTTTCGGTCCGGCAGTGAGCACTTGCGATGAATAGCGCGTCATCACCGCGAAATGCGAGGCGACCAGCCGCCCCGCAGGAAAGCCAGCCACCGCGCCGAGTGCGAGAGAGACGATTGGAACTTGGCTCAAGGCTTCAGCAATGACCTTGAAACGCTTGGGCGCGGTCACAGGTTCACCCACTGTCCCGCCTTGCGAGGCGGAAGGACGCACGCTGCCGCCGCCGCCTTCAAGCAGCCTAATCAGCGGGATGCGATGCTTAAGCGCCATGTGCTCAGCGTAGATTGACTTGCGCAATCCGGCTGCGTTGGGCGATCCGCCTTTGAGGGTGAAATCCTCGCCGCCGACGGCAACCGGGCGACCGTTGATTTGTCCGACGCCGACGGCGTAGTTGGCGGGCGTGTAGCCTAGCAATTGCCCTTTGTCATCGTATTCGGGCGTCGCGGTCGCCCGGCCATGATCGCGGAAGCTGTTGGTATCAAGCAGGCCGCCGATACGCTCTCGAATGGTTAATCGACCTTGCGTGTGCTGGCGTTCGATGCCCTCCTCGCCGCCTTGGCCGACCGCATATGCACGGCGGGCGTTGAGTTCTTCGACCTCCTTTCGCCAGCTCACAGCTGTTTCAGAAATCGAACTCGGCGTCTTTGAACTCGCCAGGTTGCTTGGTCATGCCAGCTTTCACGGCGGCAAGTTGGTTTGCCGAGCCAATTAGCTGGTTCTGAATGGATTGCTCAAGGCCAAGGCCATCGCGCGAGCCGAGATGCCATGTGTCTTCGTAGAGCTTCTTGGCACCGCGAACCGCATCTGGCGAATGCGCGGCAATCTGACGCGCGAGTTCCATCGCGGCGGCAAGCGGATCATCGGCAATGCGCGTGACGAGACCGAGCGAAGCGGCTTCACTGCCGCTGACAATGCGGCCAGTGAAGGTCAGTTCCTTGGCGACATCGAGCGGCACGATCCCACGTAGCGTCTGTGTGATGCCCATATCGGGAATCAGTCCCCAGTTGACTTCGAACACTGAAAGGCGCGCATCGGGCGCGGCAATGCGGATATCGGCACCGAGCGCAATCTGCATGCCACCGCCATAGGCGACACCATGCACCGCCGCGATGACAGGAATCGACACGCGGCGCCATGCGACCGACACTTTCTGGCCGAGATTGGGCGCGCTTGGGTCACGCTTGACCTCAACGCCACCGGCGCTGCCATCATCTCGTTCCCCCATGGACTGAAAGGATGCGAAGTCAAGGCCGGCGCAAAAGCCGCGACCTTCGCCAGAGAGCACGATCACGCGCGTCTGACGATCAGACTCAAATGACTTGGCGGCGTCGGCAATAGCGAGGAACATCTCGCGACTGAGCGCGTTGTATTTCTCGGCCCGATTCAGGCGGACATCGGCGATGCCGTTCGAGCGAGTAATGGCGACGAGTTCGGACATTGATCGAGCCTAGAGACGAGAGCGAAGCAGTGTAGCCGAGATGCGCGTCGCTCGCGCCGCCCGAAGCTGCCGAGGCTCGTGTCAGAATAGCGCCCGAAGTATCCATTGTTCATCGACACTTAAGAGGAGCACACAGATGTCAGTCAGCATTGCCAAGGATTCTATCGACCTCGGATTGGTCACCGACAACATCGACGCGATGACCGCCTTCTATCAGGACATCTTGGGTCTCGAACTCGAAGCCAAGATCGATATGCCCGGCGGCGCGACCATGACACGCCTCAAATGCGGCACGACGATTATCAAGCTCGTGCATCCGAAAAGAGCGCCGGAAGCCAGCAATCCGCCAAACGGGCTGATGGGCGGCATGGGCATTCGCTACTTCACCATCCATGTGGACAACATGGAAGATGCGGTGGCCGAGTGCGTGAAGCAGGGCTGCCGCGTGCCGGTGTCGATTCAAGAAGTCAGGCCGGGCATCACAATCGCTATGATTGAAGACCCAGACGGCAACTGGGTCGAGCTTCTGCAGGCGGGGTAATCGCTTGAAATGTAGGCCCGTTCAAGTGGAGGACGTGATTGCAGTGTATGAGCGCGACGCAGAGGCGCTCGCTGAACGCTATGAGCGGATTGAGTTTGAGCGAGTTCACTGCGAAGTGCTCGAGCTGTTGCCGAAAGCTGGCGCGAGCGTGCTTGATGTTGGTGCTGGAAGCGGTCGCGATGCGGCGTGGTTCGCGGCCAACGGGTATCAGGTAACGGCAGTCGAACCGTCTTCCAAGCCGTGCGCGTTATACTAGCCGGCAACTTCTTACCCGTGTTCGAAGCCTTATGCGGATGATTTTGAACCGCCTGCTGAAAGCGAGCCTGTGCATCGCGCTCATCACGGGCGCAACGCCTCTCGCAATCTCTAGCGACGCCGAGTCCTGGGGGCCGCCGGTTGGCAGTATCGCGCCTGAGATCAGTGCCCAGGATCAGGATGGAGTCACGCGCGACCTGCCAGCCTTGAGCGGCAAGCGCGGACTGCTCCTTGTGCTGAGTCGATCAGCAGACTGGTGACCATTTTGCAAGGCCCAGTTGGTTCAACTGGAAAAATGGCGCGAAAGATTCGAGTCGGAGGGTGTCAACATCGCCGCCATGACCTACGACAGCCTTGAGATCCTCAAGGAGTTTCATGAGTATCGCGGCCTCGGCTTCCCGTTGCTGCGCGATGTTGATGGTCAGCATGTCAATGCGTTCGGCGTACTGAACGAAGACATCGGCCAAGGCATCCCGTTGCCAGGCATGCTTTGGATTGCGCCGGATGGGCAGATCCAAGCGAAGTTTGCGGAGCCGGGCTATCGCACGCGCCCGCCTTTAGAGGACGTTTTCTCTCGGGTGAGCAGGACTGCCCGCAGCCACTGACGCCTCATTTTTAGTTTGACGGAGCACTAGTGTCCTGTCCCATAAATAAGTGTGATTCAGAGTGAGCACAATCGCCGAGGGCAAGGCGCAGTCCGCAGGGAATATCGGGCATATTGCCAAGGGCTGCAACGCAGCCGTCGGCGATTGTGCCCACTCCCGAAGGGCGCGCAGGAGAAGGGCTGTGGCC
>JAPOTJ010000104.1 GCA_026709225.1 Gammaproteobacteria bacterium
CTAGGAGCCTGCGCCGTAGAAATTCACGATAGCGAAAATTCGATCCCGCCGCCCGTTTGGAGGGTCGATTGAGGATAATATCGGGCTATATTTGACGAAATCGAGCGTTCAAACGGGCGAGTGGGAGCGGATTTGCAGCCGCGAATTTCTACGGCGCAGGCTCCTAGACGTTATATATGAACTTGAATAAAAGTAACCGCGCGCATGCGCCTCAAGTGTCCCGCAGCGCGGCAATCGGGTCAAGCCGAGCGGCTTGTCGCGCCGGGAAGTAGCCGAACACGAGGCCGACGACGATCGCCGTCGCCACGCCAAGCACGACGGCGCCTGCTGAGAATAGCCATGTCCAGCCAACAACAGCGCTGATGATGAGCGTTGCGCCGATGCCGAGCGCTGCGCCGATCAAGCCACCGAGAACGCACAGCACCGACGACTCGGCAAGGAACTGAAATTGAATGTCGCGCTGCCTCGCGCCGAGCGCGCGGCGAATGCCAATCTCGGTGCGACGTTCGGTCACCGATGCGAGCATCGCGTTCATGATGCCGAAGCCGCCAACGACAAGCGCAATGCCGGCGACCGCGCCGAGCAATACCGCGAACAGGCGCATCTGCTTCTCCATCTGTTCGACAAGGCGCACCGGGCTTTGCACGCGAACCCGCATGGCAGGTGCCGTGCGTTTGAAATAGGCTTGGATCTCGCTCGTCGCCGTCAAGTAATGGATGCCGGGTTCGAGTCGCAAGGTAATGCCCAGCAGTTCTCGGCTGCCAAGTGCGCGCAGCGCTACTTCAATGGGAACGAGCACCGAACCTTCCACGCGCACGCCCTGTGGCCCTGAGGTACCGGGAGCAAGCACGCCGACAATGGTGAAGATGCTGTCGCCGAGACGAATGTTGGTGCCAATGTCGGGTGCGATGCCCGCCTCGCGCATCTCGGAGGCCACCTCCGACCCGATGACCGCGAACAGTCGGCGTCCGTCGAACGGCGAGATAAATCGGCCTGCGGCCAAGACCACATCGTGCAACTCGGCAAACGCGGCGCTGACCCCCACTCGACGAACCGTGCGGCGCGCGCCATTGCCGACAACGAACTCCACTGAATCGAACGCATACGGCGATGCCGCCGTGATTGTCGAGAGGCCGACCAAGCCAACCGCATCCCCGGTGTCAAGGATGTCCTTTTTCCGCGCTTCCGAGCGCTCTGAGGTATCAAACACCGACACAAGATCGGTGCCAAGCGCCTCGAACTGCTTGATCGCCTCGTTGCGGGCGATGTTGCCGACTGTCAAGAGGGCAATCACCGAAGCGATGCCGATGACGATGCCTGCGAGCGCGAGTACGCTCCGCTGCATATTCGACACCAGCCCCTTCATGGCATCCTTTGCGTGGCCAATGACCATGCCGCCGAGCGCTTGCAGCATGGATGTGCGAGAGGCGTGTTCTGCTGAAGCGGTCATTCTTGAATCTCGCCGTCTGCCAAGCGCAGATTGCGTCCGCAGCGCCGCGCGACTGCATGATCATGCGTGATGATCACCAGAGTGACCTGATCGTCAGTATTGAGCCGCACAAGCAGATCCATGATCTCGCCGCTTGTTTCCGCATCGAGCGCACCGGTCGGTTCGTCGGCCAGAAGAATCGATGGCTGGCCAACGAGCGCTCTTGCGATCGCCACGCGCTGCTGCTGCCCGCCTGAGAGCTCCGTCGGCCGATGCATGGAGCGCTCCGTAAGTCCCACTTTGGCAAGCACATCTTCGGCACGCTCGCGCACTTCGCTACCGCTGACGCCGCGATATGCGAGCGGCAGGGCGACGTTCTCCCACGCGCACAGGCGCGGCAAGAGAAAAAAAGACTGAAACACAAAGCCGAGGCTCCGATTGCGAAGTCTCGACAAGTCATCGTCGCTCAATGACGCCACATCTTGACCGCCGAGTTCTACCAAGCCATCGCTCGGACGATCGAGCAAACCCATAATATTCATCAAGGTTGATTTTCCGGAGCCGGATGCGCCCATGATCGATGCCATGTCCCCTCGGTGAATCTGAAGATGAATATCTCGGAAAACACTTGTTTGCACGGGTCCGACGGCGAAGTGTTTGGATACCTTGGAGAGCTTGAGAATCGGCTGGTCGGACTGAGGCAGCCACTGCGCTTCCATAGTCGGTTTCATGAGGTGGGAATGACCAGTTCGTCGCCCGCTTCAATGCCTTCCAGGACTTCAATGGCATCAATGGCGACCTCGCCTAGCTCAACCGGCACCGGAGTGACTTCGCCATCTACGCTCAACAAGATGCTCGGCTGATTGCCTTGCAAAGATACTGCTTCGATGGGCACCATCAGCGCGTCGAGCTTCTCCGAGACGATGATCTCAATGACTGCCGACATGCCAATGCGCAGCTGCTCGACCTCAGCTTCGCTCAAACGCTCGACGCTCACCTCGATCTCGTAGAGCGGCACCGCTCTTCCAAATCCCGCGCTATCGCTTGCCTGCGATGACACCTGCGTCACAACCGCCGCAAGCTCGATGCCGGCGAACGCATCGCCCTTGATACGCGCTTCATTGCCCATCTCAATACTCACCACATCGACCTCGTCCACCCGCCCCACGACTGAAAGTCCGTCAAGATCCCCGATCGTCAGCAGGCGCTGCCCTTGTGAAACCGATTCGCCACCTGCGAGCCGCGCGGTCTGCTCGCCGCCGCCACCGCCCACGCCCCCCGATGGAGGGCGCATGACGACACCAGTGACCGGCGCGCGCACCACCGACCGCCGCAGCGTCTCGCTCAGATCGTCGAGCCGCGCGCGTGCATTGTCGAGTTCAAGCTTCGCCACACGGCCATCCGCGGCGCCCTTCTCGATAATGATATTGAACTCTTGTTCGGAAGCCTCAAGATCGAGCCGCCGGTTCTCCACGTTGCGCTCGGCGGATTCTTGCTCAGTGGCCGGAATGACGCCGCGTTCAAGCAGGAAATTCGTCTCCTCGAGTCGGCTTCGCGCATCTTCCAAGTCGATTCTGGCCTTGCTCAAACTGCGGCGGGCGCGAGAAACCTCAACGCTCTCCTCCCAGTTCTCCGTTTCCATAAAGCGCTCCAGCGCCTTGATATGCGCGGCCTCGGCATCGCGGTGCTCGATGGTCACTCGACCGACATCAAGCGCAAGCAGGGGCTCGCCCTCTGCCACACGCGCACCGTATGGCGCGTAGACCGAAGCGATTCTGCCTTGCATGGGGCTGATGATGTCTACTTCGCGCCGCGGCGCGAGCTGTCCCGTGACATTCACGACACGGGACAAAGGCTGTGGCTCAACGACGAAGCGCCTGCCGTCGCTCTCACTGGTGAATGCAGCGCGTTCAGCCGCAGACGGCTGTTCCGGCTGCAGATTCACGACAGAAAAGCCAAGGATCAACAACAACACCCCGAGCGCCGCCGCGCCGCCTAGCTGCGAACGACGCGCTTGACGCTCAGCCACCTTCAATTCGTCATTCTGGGTTTCCAACTTCAGGTAGGCGCGCTGCAATTCGTGATGCCGTCCCTCAAGTGCTTGCGCAAGCTGCAACTCCTTGTGGCGCAGATCACGCAGCTCTGAAATGTCATCGAACACAACCGCAACACCAGTGTCTTCACCGCGACTGCCCCGCACTCTCGATGCGCTGACGGCCAAGGCGCGCTTGCCGGAAGGGAACTCAGCACTGACAACGCGCTGGTGCACCGAATAGCCTTCGTAAATCGCATCGAGCACCACCTGCGTGAATTCTTCGGCGCCGTCCAAGGCAAGGAACACCTCGGCGAAGGTGCGCCCGATGACGGCTTCGGACGCGATACCGGTGATTGCCTCCGCTGCCGCATTGAACGTCGTCACCACGCCGCCTGGCTCAAGCGAAATGACAGCGCTCGCTAGCGTTTCAAGCACGGCCTCGTGCAGCGAGCCGGGGACAGGCGTCGTATCCGCGCTCGGCGCGCTGCGCTCGTGTTCACTCATCGCCATATTCGAACTCCACTTGCTTGACATCGATCTGCCAGCGCTCAAGCGTCGTGCCGAGTGTTCTTTCAAGCTCGGTGACGGCGTTCAACAGCCTCGCTTTCGCGTCAAGTTCGGCGTTCTCAGCGAGCACGAGGTCATTCTCGAACGCCACCAGTTGAAAGTTGGTGGACAGGCCCAAGCTCAGCTTTTCGCGCTCGACTTCAGTCTTGCGCTCGGCGAGCGCCCGCGCAGTCTCAGCGAGCACAACCCCACGGCGCGCAAGTTCCACATCGCGAACGGCATTGCGAACTTCGATATTGATCCGCTGCCGCAAGTCGTCAAGGTTGTTCCGTGCGATCGCCAAAGCCGCGACTGCGCTCTCATGTTCGAGCTTCGCCGGGTCCGAAGCCGCCCGCCCCACAGGCACGCTCAAATCAAGCGCCACCCGTCTACCGGTTCGATCAAGGTCGCGCGCCGCGCCGACAAGGGCGTCGCCGTCACCTTCGAGGCGCGTTCCAAGCGTCAATGACAAATCCCAAAGGCGCGCATTCTTGGCGACAGCGACGCGCGTTTCGGCGATGGACAGACCAAGTAGGGCGCGAAGATAGTCCGGGCGCATTTCAAGCGCAGTGTCGGTGCCAGCATCTGCATCGGGCGTGGATGCCGGCACGTCATCCACCGTCAAGACATCGGTGCTGCCAAAGCGCGTGTCCGAATCGATATCGAGAATGTCGATCAAGCTCATGCGCGCGGCATCCACGGACCCTTCTGCGGAAATGACATCGAGTTCCCGGCGTGCGATGTCCGCTTCGGCTTGCACGACATCGCGCTCCGCCATGCGCCCGGTTTGCACGAGCAGCTTGTTCACTTCCAAGAGGTCTTGCGCACGTTGGAGCGAGCGCGTCGCGATGTCAACGCGGCGCCCGGCCTGGACATACGTCCAATAGGCACGAACGACGCGCGAAGTGAGATCAATGATGGTCGACTTGAAGGCGAGCACGTTGATTTCCTCGCGCCTCCTCGCGTTGCGCAAGTCCGCGCCCCCAACCTTCAAGCCACCGCCACGAAGAAGCGGCTGCCTGAAGGTGAAATCGACATTGCTTCCATGCGTGGAAATACCGTCCCCGCCTCCCAAGCCAAGGTCTTCGGCGCGCGAGGTAAGCGAGAATTCGCCGCCCGTCGGCACGCGCATGCGCACCCCGGAGAGGAGCCCTGACGTCTCAGTGTTGGCATCGCCGACCTCGTTATTCAGACCGAAGGCACCGATGGTGACGCGAGGACGGAACTCGTTCTCGGCGACGCGCAAGGTGTAGCGCTCGATGACGCGCCCAAGACGCTGATTGGCGAGCACACGACTATTGCCGAGCGCCAGCTCGACGGCGCCCTCAAGCGTCAAATCGAGCGTCTGCGAGGCATTTTCAACTGATTCAACTGCGCCCTGCGCGCGCGCGGCGCAGCTACAGAGCAAAGCAGACGCAAGCGCAACGTAGACACAAAACAATGAAATGGGGTGAGGCATGTGAAGATGGTTCGCCAATCATCGAAATATATACCGCTCGAAGCACTGCATCAACCTGTTTTGGCCGAGCCGCCGGAAATGAACACCTTGATATGATCGGCGCCTTACGCAGCTGGTCGCGGGCGGCACGGCGTGCCACAATTGACCGTTAGCAGCCGGCGCGGCGGGCGAAAGCCCGCGCGCGCCGTGCCCGTCAGCGACGCTCGGGCTGTGCTATCTCGATGACCCCTGTCGGCGCGACCACGAAAGGCAGCACGTCGATGTCGAGGTCGCTCGACACCTCAAGGCGCCAGTCGCCCGCGCCCGGCCCCGCGCTTCCGCGCAAGCCCTTGGCCGCGTTGCCAAGCTCCAAGTCGAGCGCCTCAAGGTTCGCCGCTCCGCCCGCGCCGAGATTCATCGTCAGCGGCGCACGCGCCTGCCCATCGCCATCATAGGGCACGATCCGCACTGTGCCGTTGCGCGGCGAATCGTTGACGATGCGAACAAATCCTTGGCTGCCGGATGCATTCGAAGCCGACGGGAACATGGACACGGCGTGTGTCCCAGACGCCAGTTCAGCAGACGCCGCGCCCGACAGGTTCGCAAGCGCTCCGTCCGCGCCTTCCAGCAAGCTCATCACGGCGAGGTCGCCAGTTGACGCCACCCGCAGCCGCCAGTGTCCCTGCCCGTCGCCGAGCGCGCCGCGCAATCCGTGCGCGCCGGCTTCAAGGTCCGCCGCGTTCAGCCGCATTGACGCGCCCGCCGGAATGTCCACCGACACGCCCGCGCCCGGCGAGAAGCCCGCGTCGTCCGTTCCAGCGATCCACGCCCGCAGCGCCTCCCCGCCACGGTTCACCAAGCGCAGCGCGCTGGTCGCGCCCGTCCCGTCCGCAGGATTGAACAGCGGGACTTGATGGATGCCGTCCACCACCGGTGCCACTGCGTCCAAGTCATTCATTGCGCCGCCGACGCCGTGCGCGTAGGCGCGCACTTCCATCTCAAGCTCGCTCGACACTTCCAGGCGCCAGTCGCCGGTGCCCGGTCCCGCCCCGCCGCCCAGTCCCTTCATCCGGTTGCCGCGCTCGAGGTCGCGCGAGGTGAGCGACACGGACTCGCCTGCTTCCATATCAAGCATGAGGGGAACGCTCCGCCGTCCGGCGTCGTCGATGGCCGTGATCTGCACTTGGCCGGCTTGCGGACTCTGGTTCGAGAACCTCACCATGCCTTGGCGCACCGGGTTCGACGCGCCCGGCACCAGCGGCACGCGCGTCGGGGTGCTGGCGGCGCGCGCCTCAAGGCATTTCAGCGCCTCCACCACCGGCTCCCAGCGCGTCCAGCCCTTGTCCGCGTAGGTCTGCGCCTCGGATGCGGCCATCGGCGACTCGCCGTTGTCGATGCCGAACGCGGCCAGCACTTGCAGCCAGCGGTCCACATGCGCCTGTCCCTCGTGGGACTCTTGGGAGTAGCCGGACACGCTGGCGCTGAGATCGTCCGACACGCAGGCTGGGGGTTCGGGTTCAGGCTGGGGTTCCGGCTCAGGCTGCGGGTCCGGCTCCGGCTCGGCGGCCTGCGCGGCTTCGACCTCGGTCAGCGCGGCGGCGACCGGCTCCCACCGGCTCCAGCCTTTGTCCGCATAGGTCTTCGCCTCGGCGGCGGTCATCGGCGTGTGGCCGTTGTCGTCGCCGAAGGCGGCGAGCACGCGCAGCCAGCGGTCCACATGCTCCTGGCCGTTTTGGGTTTCGGCGGCGTAGCCGCGCACCTGGGCGATCAGGCCGGCATGGGGGTTCGGTGCGCCCTCCGGGACCGCGTTGTCGTTGCCATTGTCGCCGTCGTCCGCCGGCTGGCCGTGGCCAATCACGACCGGCGGCTGGGAGGACTGCGCTTCAGGAGGGGAATTGCTGCCGGACATTGCGTCGGGACAACTCAGATTGCGGTTCTTGATGAACTCGACATGGACGGTCGGGCCCCACGCCGCATCCTCGGCAAGGACCGG
>JAPOTJ010000101.1 GCA_026709225.1 Gammaproteobacteria bacterium
CTACTGGCCGCCGCACGCGAGCGGATCGAGCGCATGCGTCCTCGTCGTCGATTCCGAAATCCCGAAGACTTGGCGGCTTTTTTTGCCGCTTGCGACGCAGCGGAAAGCAACACTGAGATGGAACCCGACTGGGAGACTCACAAACAAGCTATTGCCAAGTCCCAGCAGAAAGGACTGCCGAGCGTATGATTTTTGTGGACACCAACGTGTTTATGTACGCAGTGGGGCGGCCGCATCCTCTGCGTGCACACGCGCGCAGGTTCTTTGCCGACGCTTTGGCGCAGCGGATGCCGCTGGCAACCTCCGCAGAGGTGATGCAGGAACTCATGCACGCCTACACCTCCGTGGGCTGGCAGGACACCTTGGAGCGGGCGATGTCTCTGATGGACAGCCACGCGGTGACGGTTTGGCCGCTTGAGAGGGAAGACGTGACGCTGGCGGCTCAGCTGCACACCCGCTTCCCGCATCTTGGCGCTCGCGACCTATGCCACCTTGCGAGCTGCAAGCGTCGGAACGTGTCCGACATGAAAACTTTTGACAAGGCGCGTGCGACAGCAGTCAGCCCGTAAAGCCCCATGCCAGTTCATGACGCCCGCAGCGAATAGTCTCTAGCGAGATAATTTCAACACAATCTTCCCAACGTTCGCATTGGCGCGCATGTGGTTGTGAGCGGCTTCAATCTCGCTGATAGGGAAGACGCGATCAACTTCGACTTGCAGGCTCGCGTCCTCGAAAGCGGGCCAAACCGTGCTTTGCAGCGCCGACATCACGCGAGACTTGTACTCAACTGAACGATTGCGCAGGGTGGATCCAACGATTCGCAGCCGTTTTGTCAGTACCGGCACCAACGACGATTGAATGCGATGCCCGTCCATGAGGCCGATCAGCACGAGCCGCCCATCAAGCGCGAGGCTTGAGAGATTGTCGTTGTAGTAACTCGCGCCGACGGGATCCAAGATCACATCGACGCCGCGCCCATCAGTCCAGTCCTGGACTTTCTCGACAAAAGAGTCGGCGTGGCGATCGCACGCGCCCGATGCGCCCAAGTCGAGGCAGCGCGCCATTTTTTCCTCACCACCGACGGTGACATAGCACGGATTGCCGAGAAGCCGGGCAAGACCAATCGACGCCGTGCCGACACCGCTCGCGCCGGCGTGGACAAGGAACACCTCGCCCGCAGACGCGGCCGCCTCGATATAGAGATTGGCATAGGCCGTTGCGAATACTTCCGGGATGCCAGCCGCATGTTCAATCGACACGCCCTCCGGCACAGGCAGCACTTGGCCTTCAGAGACTGCGACGAATTCCGCATAGCCGCCGCCCGAAAGGAGCGCGCACACGGTATCGCCGATGCGAAATGTCTCGCACTGCGCACCGACTTCAACAACCACGCCTGCGCATTCGAGCCCGGGATATGGACTCGCGCCAGGCGGCGGTGGATAGCCGCCCGCACACTGCATCAAATCGGCGCGGTTGATGCCCGCGGCGACGACTCGGATCAGAACTTCGCCTTCTCCGGGCTGTGCATCTTCAACATCTTGCCAAGCGAGCTTTGGCTGCTCGCCTGGCGCTTCGATCACAATCGCTTTCATCTGACGCTCACCATGACATGCGCATATGGACACCGCGCTCGTGCAGCCAAGATTTGAGTTCGCTGACGCGGTAGTCGCCGTAGTGCACCATCGACGCGACCAAGGCCGCATCCGCCTTGCCAGCCTCAAGCACTTCGAGCAAATGCTCCGGCGTGCCGGCACCGCCAGACGCGATCACCGGGATCCGAACAGCTTCTGAAAGCATGCGTGTGAGCGTGATCTCATAGCCGTCGCGTGTGCCGTCGGCGTCAATCGAATTGACGACCAATTCGCCAGCACCGAGCTTCTCGCCATCAAGCGCCCACTGAAGCGCATCGATCCCCATTGGGCGGCGTCCGCCGTCGATGACAATCTCATAACCCGACGGGCAATTCGCATCGCCGTCCACGCGCCGAATGTCCATCGACAGCACGAGGTTTTGTGACCCGATCGCTTCGGCGCACTCGGCAATCAAGGCCGGCCTTTGCACCGCCGCCGAGTTGACGTTGATTTTCTCGGCGCCTGCGAGGCGCAGGTCGGTCGCGTCCGAGACGCTGCGAATGCCGCCGCCGACTGACAGCGGAATGAACACTTCAGCGGCCACGGCCTCGACCACATCAAGCAGAATCCGGCGTCGGTCACTCGATGCAGTGATGTCGTAGAACACCAGCTCGTCGAGTCCGTCTCGGTAATATTCGCGCGCCTTCTCAACGGGATCGCCAATATCCTTGGTGTCCACAAACTTGACGCTCTTGGCGAGCTTGCCGTCGCGCACATCCAAACAGGCGATCAAGCGTTTGGTGAGCACGGCGTACCGTCCCAAGAAGCGAACTGTTCAATCAGCCGCAGTCCAACGCGACCGCTTTTTTCCGGGTGGAACTGCACGCCGAAGTAGTTCTGCACGCCAAGCGCACAGCAAAAGTCATGTTCGTAGCTGGCCTTCGCATAGACGATGGATGCGTCTTCCGGTTGCGGGAAGAAGCTGTGGACGAAGTAGAACGCATCGCCCGATTCGAGACCGTCCAAGAGCGGGTGCGTACGAACTGGTTTGACTTCATTCCATCCCATGTGCGGCACCTTCAGGCGCTTGTCCGCAAAATCAAAGCGGCGAACTCGACCGGCGATCAGCGCCAAGGTCGGCGTGTCGCCTTCTTCGGAGTACTCAAGGGAGATTTGCAGACCGAGACAGATGCCGAGCATCGGCGTGCCAGCGTGAAAGGCGTCGATCAGGGCCGCATCAAGCCCTTCCCGCTTGAGGCTCTTCATCGCGCTCGGCGCCGCGCCGACACCTGGGAAGATGATGCGGCTCGCTTTCGAGACGATGCGCGGATCGGCTGTGATCTTGGCGGCAAGCCCGACTTCGGCGCAGGCGCGGGCAACGCTTCTCAGGTTGCCCGCGTCATAGTCGATGATGGTTGCGGTCAAGAGGCCGGCTTCACAAACTTCAGCGTCATTCGATTGGACTCGCCGATGGCATCGCGCGCTGCCCGGCCTTCCGAGTCGTCTTGGTCCACGCCAGCGTAGCGGGGCGGCAGCCGCCAGACGATGTCTTCTTCTGTTGGCTGATCCTTGTCATTGGCGTTGATGTCAGATTCGGCGGCAAGCTCGAACCCAGCCGCTTCCATCAGGCCCATCACATAGCTGCGCTTGAGATAGCCGTTCGCGCCGTTCGCCCAGGCATCGGTGCGTTCTTCAGGGGATTCGTGCTGCACGATGCCGACGACGCCGCCGGGCTTGAGGGCATTCCAAGCGTCCGCGATGGCGGCTTTGAGGTGCGCGCCGTCCTCAGCCGCACGGTTGAGGTTGTGCATGGCGCGGATAAGCAGGAACGCATCGGCGCTTTCCTGCATGGCTTCGGGGAGCGCACCCAAGGTGAACGCATCGACGCTCGCGCCATCTTCACCTGTCCAGTCCATGGCCTGCGCTGGCCAGTCCGTTGGCCAAGTCTTTCGCGATGCAAGGAACTCCTCATTGTCATAAACGGCAGCCCAGGCTTCGAGCGGATAGTCGGCGCCGACCACCTTGCCCTCCGGGCCAAGATAAGGCAGCAGAATCTTCGTATACCAGCCGCTGCGACCCGGCAGTACTTCAACGACCGTCATGCCCGGCTCAATACCGAAGAATTCAAGCGTCTCCTGCGGATGCCGATGCGCATAGCGCGCTTGCACCGCTTCAGGCTGAGCGGCAAGGACTCCCGCGAGCTTTTCGCTGTCTGCGAAAACGAGCGGAGAAATAGCGGCAGCGACGAGTGCAGCTAGCGAGGCGACGAGCGTTTTTGCCATTTGAATCACTTTGGGTGCGATTGAGGGCGTAATTCTATCAAGAGGTGTGTGTCCCATTTTGACTACTGTTCCACGACAACGACTTGTGTGAAACGCTTGGCGACGCTACGAGCCGACCGCGCCAGCGTACTGAGGTGCGGCGGCCAGTCGGCCCGACCCGCCACCGCTCCGAAACGCCCCTTCAAAGCAGACTCAACCCCCGGGCATCCCATTATTCCCGATTCCCAAGGAGACATTTCTACTTTGCGTTGACATTGGACCAGTCGAGTTTGACCGCTATCAGCCCACCCAAGTACAATGCGTGGTTTTTTTCGCCGCACGAGACCGCAACACATGGCAACAGTGAGTCAACTCGTCCGCAAGCCGCGCAAGCGCAAGCCTGAGAAGAGCAAAGTCCCTGCACTGCAGGGCTGCCCGCAGCGACGCGGTGTGTGTACGCGCGTCTACGCCACCACGCCGAAGAAGCCGAATTCCGCGATGCGCAAGGTCTGCCGGGTGCGCCTCACCAACGGCTACGAAGTCACATCCTACATTGGCGGCGAAGGACACAACCTGCAAGAGCATTCGGCAATTTTGATTCGCGGCGGGAGGGTCAAGGACTTGCCCGGCGTGCGCTATCACACGGTTCGCGGCACGCTTGACGCTTCGGGCGTCGGCGATCGTCGCCAAGGTCGTTCCAAGTACGGGGCCAAGCGACCAAGATAATTCGCCCCCACATCGAGTAAGGCCGTGCTGGGCGATGAGCCGAATGCACGGACACCCCTGAAGAGGAGAGAAGAAGATGCCCAGAAGACGCGTCGCGCAGAAGCGCACCATCTTGCCTGACCCAAAATTCCACGATCAGACAGTTGCCAAGTTCATCAATCACTTGATGGTGAGCGGCAAGAAGTCGGTCGCCGAGCGCATCGTCTACGGTGCGTTTGATGTCATCGCAGAGAAGCGACCGGGACAGGACGTGGTGCAGCTCTTCAAGGATGCCTTGGAAGCCGTCTCGCCGGTAGTCGAGGTGAGGTCACGGCGAGTTGGCGGTGCCACTTATCAGGTGCCGCACGAGGTGCGCGAAAGCCGCCGCCAAGCACTCGCGATGCGCTGGCTCGTTGATAGCGCGCGTCGGCGCAGCGAAAAATCCATGCACGCACGACTCGCCGGCGAACTGCTCGATGCCTCAGAAGAGCGCGGCGACGCCTTCAAACGCAAAGAGGACACGCATCGCATGGCAGAAGCCAACCGCGCCTTCTCGCACTATCGCTTCTAGTACCTCGTTCACGCCTAACCACCGAAACGGACTCATCATGCCGCGCACCACCCCCCTTAAACGCTACAGAAATATCGGCATCGTCGCTCATGTGGATGCCGGCAAGACCACCACCACCGAGCGTGTGCTCTTCTACACGGGCCTGACCCACAAGATCGGCGAAGTCCACGAAGGCAGCGCCGTCATGGACTGGATGGAACAGGAGCAGGAGCGCGGCATCACCATCACCTCCGCCGCCACCACCTGCTTCTGGGCGGGCATGAACGGCCAGCACCCGCAGCATAGGATCAACATCATCGACACCCCCGGCCACGTTGACTTCACCATTGAAGTCGAGCGCAGCCTGCGCGTGCTTGACGGCGCGGTCGTTGTCTTTTGCGGCGTGGCGGGCGTTGAACCGCAGTCGGAAACCGTCTGGCGGCAAGCTAACCGCTATGAAGTGCCGCGCATGGTGTTCGTCAACAAGCTCGATCGCGCCGGCGGCGACTTCCTGCGCGTCGTCGATCAGATTCGCACCCGCCTCGGCTCAACGCCTGTGGTCATGCAGCTTCCAATTGGTAGCGAAGAAGCGCTCAAAGGCGTCGTGGATCTGGTGGAAATGAAGGCGCTCTATTGGAGCGAAGCGGACAAGGGCGCGACCTGCGACATTCAAGACATCCCCGAAGACATGCAGGAAGATGCTGAACACTACCGCGAACTGCTGATGGAGGCGGCAGCGGAAGCCAATGACGATCTGACCGAACGCTACCTAGAAGAAGGCGAAATCAGCAACGACGATATTCGTCGCGGCATCCGACAAATGACCATTGAGAACCGCATCGTGCCTGCGCTCTGCGGCTCGGCCTTCAAGTTCAAAGGCGTGCAAGCCATGCTTGATGCCGTGATCGACTATCTGCCTGCGCCCAACGAAGTCAAAGCCATCGAGGGCGTGCTCGACGATGATGAAACCCAGGCAAGCCGCGAGGCGGACGACGGCGCACCCTTCGCGGCGCTCGCCTTCAAGATCGCCACCGACCCTTTTGTCGGAACGCTGACCTTTTTCAGGGTCTATTCAGGCGTGCTGAGCTCGGGCGATCAGATATACAACCCGGTGAAATCGCAGAAGTTCAGGGTCGGGCGCATGGTGCAGATGCATTCGAATCAGCGTGAAGAGATCAAGGAAGTGCGAGCGGGCGACATCGCGGCGGCAGTGGGCCTCAAGAACGTCACGACCGGCGATACGCTCTGCAACATCAACGACTCCATCACGCTTGAGCGAATGGACTTCCCGGAGCCAGTGATCTCAGTCGCGGTTGAGCCCAAATCGGTCGCCGACCAGGAAAAGATGTCGATTGCGCTTGGCAAGCTGGCGCAGGAGGACCCGTCGTTCCGGGTGACGACCGACGAAGAGTCCGGCCAGACCATCATCTCCGGCATGGGTGAGCTGCACCTCGACATCATTGTGGATCGCATGAAACGCGAGTTCTCAGTCGAAGCCAATATCGGCAAGCCGCAGGTCGCCTACCGCGAGACGATCCGCTCTACCGTCGAGCAGGAAGGCAAGTACATCCGCCAGTCAGGTGGTCGCGGCCAATACGGTCACGTGTGGCTGCGCATCGAGCCCTTTGAATCTGAGGATGGCGCGACCTACGAGTTCGAAGAGACCATTGTCGGCGGTGTCGTGCCGCGCGAGTATATTCCGGCAGTGGACAAGGGCATCCGAGAACAGCTTGAAAACGGCGTGCTCGCAGGCTACCCGCTGATCGGCGTCAAAGCCACGCTCTACGATGGCTCGTTCCACGAAGTGGACTCCAGCGAAGTCGCGTTTAAGATCGCTGGCGCGCAAGCCTTGCGGGAAGGCGCGCTCAAAGCCTCGCCGGTGCTGTTGGAACCGATTATGAACGTTGAAGTCGTAACGCCGGAAGACTATATGGGCGATGTCGTTGGCGACCTCAATCGACGACGCGGCCTCATTGAAGGCATGGACGAGAACCCTTCGGGCAAGGTCATCCGCGCCGCCGTGCCGCTCGCCGAGATGTTCGGCTACTCGACCGACCTTCGAAGCGCCACCCAAGGTCGTGCGACTTTCACCATGGAATTCGCCCAGTATGGCGAAGTACCGAAGAATATCGCCGAAGGGATCATGAATTGATCTACTACTAAAGCAGTGTCCGGAACCCATGCGGGCGCAGGCTCCTAGTGTCCTGTCCCATAAATAAGTGTGATTCAGAGTGGGCACAATCGCCGAGGGCAAGGCGCAGTCCGCAGGGAATATCGGGCATATTGCCAA
>JAPOTJ010000063.1 GCA_026709225.1 Gammaproteobacteria bacterium
CCCCCCCCCCCCCCCCCCCCCCCCCCCCCCCCCCCCCCCCCCCCCCCCCCCGGGTTTCGGCCTCCGAACGCACCCTTTCCAACCACGGACTCCGAGGAAACCATGAAACGATTGACAATGACTCTCGCCGCCGCGCTGGTGGCGATGGCCGCGCCGACGTGGGCGCAGACCACGGGCACTCTTCAAGTGACAGCCGGTAATGGGTTCAGCATGACTGAAACCGCAACGCTGGTAAACCATGAGTGGGTGATCAACTACTCAGCGGACATAGCGCAAGCCTTTTACGGCGCACGCGGCCCATGCCTTGACGCATTCGGACGCGACGCAGCCACATCCACATGCAATTTGGATCCGCCGTATTTTGTGAAATACGGTGAGGCTCCCGGCGGCGCATTCTCTTGCACAATGCCCCCGTCGGGGCTGTCCGGACACAGCATGACTCTTTCCGGAACTTCATGGTCGCAAACAATCCGGGCGCATCCAAACACAAGCTATTGCATAAATGTGTACAAGCATAATAGCGGCTATTTTCAAAATAACCTTATCACCGCAGTTTGGTTCAGAACTCCGGTCGATCCCAATCCGCCAACTCCCGCCCCATGGATGCCACATCCGAGTAACACCGGATGCGGGACGGAGACGACACTTGCCTTGGTTCGCCAGTGCTTTCAATGCAAAGGCGGTGGCGGGAGCTGGTCGATGTCCGCCAATACTTGCGGCAATTGATCCATTCGTAAAAGCTTTGCGCCTTTCAGATGTGCTGGAAGCGGAAGGCAGCAGGCAATGAAAAGGCGAAATTACTGTTTCACCGAGCGTTGCACTTGAAGGTTGAATGCAGGTATCTATTCGGGGCCCTTGAGTGCCGGGTACTTGGGTTGATCAATGCACAGTTGCAGCATGACCGTCTGCCGCAGGTGTGATTGCAGGCGCGCATCGTCGAGGGGCATCTCGCCGCGCCGCAACGCCGTGCAAAGCTGTCCGCGCAGCTGCGCGAGGTCCGCGTTGACGCCAAGCAATGCCCACAGCCTTGCCTGCTCATCGCTTCGGTGCTGCGCAAGCAGGCTCGATTCCCTGAGAAGAATCGCCAGCGAATTGCTTGCGACAAGCGACAGGAAGCTGGTTCGTCCAGAGGTTTCGCGCCGCACCTCCGAGCGCAAAAAATCGTGGACGCTTTGCAGAAGTTCAGTCCCTTCCGGCATATCGAGTCCCGTGTTCGACACATTCGCATCGGGAAGGTCAACCGGCCCCGGGAACAAGAGATTGACGCAATCGGCTTGGCATTCGGAAGTGCGCCGGCCGATGGCCGGACGCTCCACGGTCTTGTCAGGTCCGGTGCGATAGTGTTCGGCCATGCCGAGGCAGGCAACCGCCCACCAGAAAGAGCCGAATACTTCCCAGAATTTGAGGTGCGCATGAGAAACCACATGGCCTGATGCCTCGGCGTAGGCGGCCAGCAGGGCTTCGCGCGTGCCGATGCCGCCGGCGGGCAGCGCCCCGCCGAATCGCCAAGAACGGGTGCAGAGCCAGCCAAGGTCGCGCACCGGGTCGCCGATGTGGGCGAGTTCCCAGTCGAGCACGGCGCACAGGCCATCTGCATCCACCATCAAATTGCCGATGCGAAAATCATTGTGAACAAGCGTTCTGCGACTGTTCGCCGGCAGGTTCTCAAGGAGCCAGCGCGCCGCATAGTCGATCATCGGCTGCGCGAAGCCGAAGTCGAGGTAGCGCTCATAGGTTTGCGACACGAATGCTTCCGGCGGCAGCCCTGTGAGCCGCTTGCGTAGATCTGCCGCGTCAAGGTCGATCGCATGAATACGCGCGAGCACGGCGCTGCATTGTTCGATCAAATGCGCTCGTGCGTTCGCATACTCTGGCGCCGCGACAATGCGCCTGCCGAGCGTTTCACCATCAACCCACTGCATGACGAAACCTTCACCGAGGCCGTCTTCTTCTTGCAGCACGTAATGAACGTCGGGTTCAGGCACGCCTGCATCGCGCGCCGCGCACATCAGCGCGGCTTCCGTAGCGAGCCCTGGTCGGCGCTCGCCATCCTCGATGGCTTCTCCGCCAGGTGATCGTCGCAAGCACAGGTTGTGTTGCCCTTCCGGTGTCTCGACGATGAGTTTGTAGGTTTCTTGACTCGCCCCGCCGGAAAGCCGCTGCATGGACACAAGACCTTGCACAAGGGGCACCTCGCGCACCAGCACGCTTGCCAAGGTGTCTTGCAAAATATCTCTCAAGAGAAGCCTCGTCTCAAGCAGTTATTGCAGGCCGCCCATTATGAACGCGCTTCGCTCTTTGGCACCCGAGCCGCAAAGCCGCTCGCGCAGAGAATCGTCACAAGCGCGATGACAATAAACGCGGCGTGCCAATCAAAGACTTCGGCGACCGCGCCCATCAGCAGATAGAAGACAATGCCGATGATGGCATCGAGCATCCACGCGGCCGAAGTCACGGTAGCGCGAGAATCACCGCGAATTCGCATCTGCATGCGCGATTGCAGATGCACGAAGCTGATAGAGCAGGTGAAGAAGTAGGCGACCAGGCAGACGACGCCGAGTGCGCCGGGCACGAACACGCAGCCGAGCAACATGACGCCGGAGAGCGCCATCAAGAGATGAATGCTCGCATGCCTTTCGAGTCGAAGCCGTTCGGCGAGCACCATGCCGATACTCGCGCCAAGATAGGCGACACCGGCGATCACACCAATAAGTCCAAGCGTGACGCCGGGTTTTTCTTGGTACATCGGTCCGATGTATTCTTCTAGCGCGCCAAACGTCGCGCCGAGCGTTGCGAAGGCGAGCAGGAAATGACGCAGCTCCGGATTGGGCATGATTTCTCGAATCGCGTCTTGAATCACAGCGAAGGCTGAGCGCGTTGTACCGCCTTCGCTTGCCGCTCGTGGGTCGCGAATCAGCCACCAGAGCACCGCCGCGCCAAGCCAGGGCGCGAGCACGCTCAATAGCAAGACCTGCTGGTAGCCAAGCCAAGTGGCCACATAGCCGCCGAGAATGAGCGCGAATGTCGCGCCAAGAGAACGTGCGGCGAGCGCGCGGCCGTAGATGCGCGTATAGATGCTCTCGATCCATTTGAGCTTGCGCGCATTATCGGGATTGTGCCCCGCCGCGCCGCGTATGGTGTCGTATATGAGCGATTCTGACGTGCCTGATTGCAGTGCGCCAGCGATCGCCCAGGTAATGAACCCCAAGGCATAGCCCCAGAATCCGGGCATGAGCATCCAGCACAGAAAGCACAGACCTTCGATGACGCCGCCAATCGCGAGCAAAGTGCGGCGATCAAGCCGGTCGGCCAAGGTGCCGAGAGGCACTTCGAGCACAATCGCAACGCCCGACCAGATGACGAGCAGCACGCTGAACTCGATCTTCGAGACGCCTTCAAGCATCATGATGCCGAACACCGGATAGATCAGCACAAGCTCAGTCGCGAACGCATGGGCATACCAAGCGGCTTCAAAGCGCCCGATGCGAGTGAGTCTTGGCTGGCGAGGCATTGGCGGTGCCGAATTGCATGTTTGAGCTTGCGCTACACTGTACGCAATCGCTCAAGAAATGTGCTGAGCAAGTGTGGTGAAGAAACTGCGCGTGACCCGGAAACGGCGACACTGGCAACGAGTTGTGTGTTGCTTCGCGCTCACTCCGCTTGCCGCCGCGCCCGTCGCCAAAGACATGCCTGATGCCCGCGAGTTCATGGCCGCGGTCATCGACGAGAGTCGTGGACAGACATCCTATGCGGAATTGACCATGGTCGTCACGCGCCCTGACTGGACGCGAACGTCAAAGCTGGTCGCGTGGACGAAAGGCCGCGACAAATCGTTGGTGCGTTTCACGGCGCCGCCGCGCGAAGCTGGCAACGCGTTTTTGACCTTGGATGACCGCATCTGGACCTGGTCGGCGCGCATCGGTCGGCGAATTCGTCTGCCGACAAGCCTCATGTCGCAAAGCTGGGCAGGCAGCGATCTTTCATATTCAGACTTGGCGCGCTCAGACGACCGGCTTGATCACTATAGGTTTGAGCTTTCCCCTGCCGATGCCAGCGGGATTGACGTTGCGCTCAGCAGTGACCAGCGTATCTACCGAATTGACGCCACGCCGCTCGACAATGCGCCGGTTGTCTGGGGCAAGGAAGCGTTGATTGTGCGCGCCGATCATGTGCTGCTGCGCCAAGTGTTCTTTGATCAGTCAATGCAGCCAGTCAAGCGCATCGAGACCATGCGCGTCGATGAAGTTGGCAGCCGGGTGTTTGCCTCCGACACGCTCGTCGAAGACCTTGAAGAACCTGGTCACACGACGCGCCTTGTCTTCGATGTCATTGAATTCGACACCGACATCTCCGATGAGATGTTCACCACATTCGAGCTCGCCAAGCAGTTCGTGCGATGAGTGAGACCCTTGCTGTTCGCGAAGCGCAGGCGCGGCCGAATCGCGCGTTCAGCCTCGATTGGCTGCCTGTCATGCCGCGCATCGCATGGCGAAACTTGGGTCGGCGGCGCTATCGCACGTTGATCAGCATCGGCAGCTTCGCCTTCGCCGTGCTGCTCGTCGGCGCTGGCATCTCTCTGCAAGTCGGCGCCTACAGCAGCATGATCAAGCGCGGCACGGAGCTGATGTCCGGGCACGGGCAGATTCAGCATCCAGATTGGCTTGATGACGCAAAGCTCGAATATCTGATTGACGATGCGTCCGCGCTCACAGCGCTGGCACGATCACACCCCGGAGTCACGGGTGTGTCAGTGCGCGCGCAAGCCTCCGGCCTTGTCGCCAATAGCGGTGCGCCCGACAAGGCAGGCAAAGCAGGACTCGTCATGGGCATTGAGCCGTCTTCGGAACCGCAGGTTTCGGCAATTCCCGATCGGCTGATTGCAGGTCGCTATATCGAATCTGGCGATGAAGCCATGATTGGCGTCGCGCTGGCACGCAATCTGAACCTTGAAATCAGCGATGAGATCACGGTCATCGGCGCCGCCGAGTCGGGCGGCATCGCGGCGTTCGTGTGCGAGGTCGTTGGCATCTTTGATGCTGGCTTCCCGGCACTGAATCGCACGCTTGTGCAAGTGCCGATTGCGCTCGTGAGCGAGGCATTCGACTTGCAGGATCGTGCCAGCAATGTGGTGATGCGTGTGCAAGATCCCATGACTTCAAGGGAGGTGCTCGCGGGTTTGGCGTTTCGCATCGAGCAGGCGGGCCGCATGGAAGGGATCGCGGTTCGCGATTGGCGGGAGGTCAATTCAGAACTCTACAGCAGCATTCTCCTCGACGCGATCGGATCCGTGTTCATGTATGCGTTTATCGTCCTGATGGTGGGCTTCACCATACTTGGCAGTGTCTTAATGGTGATGTTTGAGCGGCGCGCCGAGTTTGGTGTGCTCATGGCGCTCGGCATGCGTGTTGGGGTGCTGCGAAGGCTGATTTCCTGGGAGGTGCTATGGCTGTGGTTGTGCGGGATGCTGCTGGGGCTCGCGGTCGTTGCTGCCGTCATTGGCTGGTACGGGGAGGTCGGGATTCCGATGCCGACGGATGAGGCGATGCAGGATATCTTGGACAGCGTCCACATGGACGCGCGCATGTACCCGGAGTTCTCGAGCTTGGCCTTCGTCTGGGTGCCGTGCCTGCTGCTCGCGCTTGCGCAGCTTGCGGCGGTTCTCGCGACGCGCAAGCTCGGACGACAGCTCCCCGCAGAAGTGTTGAGGTCCGTGTGATGTGCGAAGTAACCGTGATGTGCCGCGGCGCATGAGCCTCACACTTCTTTTGCAGCTCGCATCGCGCAATCTCTGGCGGCATCGTCGGCGAAACAGCCTCTTGCTTGTATCGATTGCCTTTGCCGTGGTCGGCCTCGTGTTTGCAAGTTCATTCATTCGCGCCTTCCAAGGCGGCATGCAGGTCGATGTGATCGCCGCGCTCAATGGTCATATCAAGGTGCTCGCCGCGGGCTATCAGGACGACCCATCCCTCAATCACAGTTTCGCGCTCGATGACACCTGGCGCCCGAACGTTCCGGCGAGTCAAGTCATGGGCTGGGCCGCGCGCATCAGCTTGCCGGGCGTCGTGATGAGCGAGCGCGAGACGCGCGGCATCGAGCTTGTCGGCGTGGACCCGCAAGCCGAGCTCTCCATCTCGTTCCTTGGCGAATCCGAAATCGAAGGCGAAGGGCTCGAAGGGCCTGAAGACGGCAAGCTGTTGATAGGCGCGGCGCTTGCACAGCGATTGCAGACTGGCGTCGGGCGGCGCGTTGTGGTCATCACCGAAGGTGCGGACGGCGTGTCGCGTGAAATCGGCTACCGCATTACCGGACTGTATCGCGCCAAGCAGCCTTCGGTCGAGCGCATCATCGCCTTTACCGGCATCAAGAATTTGCAGTCGCACCTGGATACGACTGCCTACACCGAGGTATCGATGCGCCTCAATGCGGACGAGTTTGAAGCTGGCGCGAAGACCTCTTTCAAATCAGATTCCGCATTCACTGACGTGAATGTGTTTGATTGGCGCGAGCTCAATCCGGAGATCGCCCAGATGGTCGAGCTTGCGGATTTTGCCTTCTACATCTGGTTTGCCATTCTTTGGATCGCGCTTTCGTTCGGGCTCGTGAACGCGCTTCTCACTTCGGTGTTCGAGCGCATTCGCGAGATCGGCATGCTGCGCACCCTTGGAATGCGTCCCGCATCGGTACTCGTGCAGATCGTGCTCGAATCGCAAATCGTCGTATTCTATGGCCTTGTGCTCGGTATTCTGGTCGGCGCTGGCCTCGTGTATCTGTTTCAAGACGGTATTGATCTCGCTGGCTTTAGTCAAGGCCTCGACACATTTGGTATGCGCAGCGTGATCGTGCCGCAGCTTCTGGCTGCCGATATTATTCGGCTTGTCGTCTTGAGCTTCGCGCTCGGCTTGGTCGCGAGCCTGTATCCGGCATGGCGGGCACTGCGCCTACGCCCGCTTGTGGCGCTGCAAGGCTAGTGCTCCGTCAAACTAAAAATGAGGTGTCAGTGGCTGCGGGCAGTTTCCGTGCAAGGCGCGTCGCGCAGGGAATACCCCGCCGTATTTCCAAGCGGCGCAACGCCGCACGGGGACTGCCCGCAGCCACCCGAAGGGCGCGCCCACAAGCGCCCATCGACATTCTTGCGAGGGTGCCCCTCGCGCCTTTTGGCTGAGGGCTCCGTTGCGGCCCTTGGAAATACGGCCAGGTATTCCCTGCGGGCCGCGCCTTGCATCTGGGCGC